>JBEKUI010000006.1:0-43262 GCA_049515175.1 Terriglobia bacterium | reverse complement strand
TATCGCCTTTTCTTCGCCGGAGCAAGCATGATATTCATACCTCGAGATTTGATTTCTTTTCTTGCACCGTTCCCCGCACCGCCGCAGCGCGCGACTATTTGTTCTTTGCCGAAATCCTAGTCTATCACTGTTGGCTACAAAAATCAAGTCACGACGGCAGAGCGCCGCACTTGGCCCCGCCGCTAGCTTCCGCGCATCGCGGCTTCCTTGTTTCTGAGGGACTTGATCCGGTCGCGGAGCTGGGCGGCTTTCTCGAATTCAAACTGCCGGGCGGCCTCGCGCATCTGGGTTTCGAGGCCAGCGATGAGTTGGTCAAGTTGGTCGGGTGTGGCCAGGTCCTCTTCCGGCAAGTCGACCGGAACGGTGACGTAGTCCGCCGCCACGATCGAGGCCAGCGCCATATCCACCGGCTTGACGATGCTCTCCGGCGTAATGCCGTTCTCTTCGTTGTAGCGCCGCTGCTTCTCGCGCCGGCGATTCGTCTCCGCCATCGCCTGGCGGATCGAATCCGTCATGACATCGGCATAGAGGATGGCCTTCCCCCGCAGATGGCGCGCCGCGCGGCCGATGGTTTGAATCAGGGAGCCGGCCGAGCGCAGGAAGCCCTCCTTGTCGGCGTCGAGGATGGCGACGAGGGAAACCTCCGGCAGATCGAGTCCCTCGCGCAGCAGGTTGATTCCGATGAGCACATCAAACTCGCCGCGCCGCAGGTCGCGCAGAATTCTCACGCGCTCCAGCGTATCGATCTCCGAGTGCAGGTAGCGGCAGCGTACGTTGACCTCGGAGTAGTATTCGGTCAAGTCTTCGGCCATGCGCTTGGTGAGCGTGGTGACCAGGACGCGCTCGCCGGCCTCGGCGCGGGCGCGGATTTCGCCCAGCAGGTCGTCGATCTGCTTGCGCGTGGGCCGGACCTCCACCTCCGGGTCCACGAGTCCCGTGGGGCGGATAATCTGTTCGACCACCTTGCCGCCGGCTTTGGTGAGTTCATAAGGCCCCGGAGTCGCTGAAACGTAGAGCACCTGGCCGATGCGGTGCTCAAACTCTTCAAACGCCAGCGGCCGGTTGTCGAGCGCGGAAGGCAGCCGGAAGCCGTAATCGACCAGGGTCTGCTTGCGCGAGCGGTCGCCTTTGTACATGCCGCGTAGCTGGGGCACGGTCTGGTGGCTCTCATCGATGAAGAGCAGGGCGTCCTGGGGGAGGTAATCGAGGAGCGTGGGCGGCGGCTCGCCGGGCAGGCGGCCGGAGAGGTGCCGCGAGTAGTTTTCGATCCCGTGGCAGTAGCCCATCTCCTTCATCATTTCGAGATCGAACATGGTGCGCTGGTGGAGGCGCTGCGCCTCGACGAGCTTCCCCTGCTTTTCCAGCTCGCCGCGCCACCATTCGAGCTCGCTGAGGATATGCTCGATGGCCTCCTCGCGCTGGTCGGTGGACATGACGTAGTGGGTGCGGGGGTAGATGGGCAGCCGCGTGAGCGTTTGCTTCACCTCGCCGAGTAAGGGGTCGATCTGGGCGAGGGACTCGATTTCATCCCCCCAGAGCTCGATCCGGTAGGCGGTGTCCTCGTAAGTGGGGAAAACTTCGATCACGTCGCCGCGGACGCGGAGAGTGCCACGCTTGAAGTCGAGGTCGTTCCGTTCGTACTGGATCTCCACCAGCCGCCGCAGGATATCTTGCCGGGAGATCTTTTGCCCCTTCTCGAGCAAGACCAGCATGCCGTAGTAGGCTTCCGGCGAGCCCAGACCGTAGATGCAACTGACGCTCGCCACGATCAGGCAGTCGTGGCGCTCGAAGAGCGAGCGCGTGGCGGACATCCGCAGCTTATCGAGCTCGTCGTTGATGGTGGCTTCCTTCTCGATATAAACGTCGCCCGATGGAATGTAGGCTTCCGGCTGGTAGTAATCGTAGTAGCTGACAAAGTACTCGACGGCGTTGTGCGGAAAGAAGTTGCGAAACTCGTGATAGAGCTGGGCGGCAAGCGTCTTGTTGTGCGCGAGGACGAGCGCGGGACGGTTGGCCTCGGCGACGACCTTCGCCATGGTAAACGTCTTGCCCGAACCCGTCACGCCCAGCAGGACTTGATGCTTTTCGCCCTCCTCGACGCCCCGCGCGAGGTCCGCAATCGCCGCGACCTGGTCACCGCGCGGCTCGTAGCCAGAAACCAGTTGGAAATCCATACGCGTCTCGCCCGAATGTCTGGAAGTATTATAACTTCCCTTCCCTGCCGATAGGCGAAAGTCCCTCGGTAAGGGAAAGACGACAAGAAGGCAATCTTGAAGCGAAGTGGATTGCTGTTCAGCGGCCTACCGCCGCCCATCCGCGCGCAAAAAAAGATTCTGGCGGCAACCGTCTGGAACAACACTTGCTCCAATAGTGCGGGCAAATCTTAAGACGCGAAAAAGCTTTTCAACAGGTCTGTTGAAAAGTTTGTGGAAAAAGCGTGCCCGCGCGAAGGTAAGCGACAATTTCTAAACGGCTTCCTCCTCTTTGCACCATTCTGTAGCATTCCTGTAATGTTCCCGCGAAGGAATTTTCATCTTTGAGGGCCAGGCGCTTTAGCGGCCTCCATTCAGAGGTAAGCCTCATGGATTTAATATCTTAGAATTCTCTAACGCAGTCGAGCTCTCCGGTGGTCCCTGGGTGTACTCCAAGTCACCCAGAGAACGAACGCGAAAGTCGGACGCGGACACAATTTAGAGGAGAGGCTGTGGCTTGCGGAGTTTCACTTCGATAACTTGGTCGTCCTGTTCGAGTTCGAGTTCCTGTCCGAAGGACTGGCGCCGCTCGGCAGTGACGAGGAGGCGAATCGTTCCTTTCGTCACGCCCACGAACTTGTAGCGGCCTTGAAGGTTTGTCTTCGAACTGAAGGACAACTGCTTGCGCCGCTTGAGTTTCATCGGATTCCCGGACTCACGGAATTGCAGGGTCAGCTTCGCGTTGGGAATGGGCTGACCAGTCTCGGCCTCCTTGACCACGATAATTACGTTGGTTTGATCGGCCGAATCCGCGCGCGCTGGGCGGGCGATGGCCAGTCCCGCTACGAGAATGGCCCAACAAAACAACACGCCCAGCAACCTCAGGCCCTTCCTGCGAATCTCCAATGGCATGACCCCCTCCGGGATGTCTTGTCCATCCAGGATTATAGCAAAGCGAACGGCAGTCTCTAAATCTCTTCCCAAATTGGATGCGAGGCAGGGTTGACGTGCTGCCCTCACCTCCGCTAAGGTGCAGACCTTCTTTAAGATTCGGTCACGCGCCGGCAAGGCTTGGCGGGCAAAGTTCGGGCAAACGGACGCGGAATCACGACTTGATCGGAAAGACGAAGGAGTAACTCATGGGATTTTCAACCGACGCGATTCACATCGGGCAGGAACCAGACCCCGCGACGGGGGCTATTATCGTCCCGATTTACCAGACCTCCACGTTCGTCCACGAAGAGCTGGGCAAACATAAGGGCTACGAGTACGCTCGCACGGCGAATCCCACGCGGGCTGCTCTGGAAAAAAACCTCGCCGCGCTCGAGCGTGGCCGTTTTGGATTCGCCTTCGCCTCCGGGATGGCCGCAATCAACGCCGTGATGACCCTCCTCAAAGCCGGCGACCACGTTGTGGCCGGCCACAGTCTCTATGGTGGGACGCATCGCTTGTTTGAGCGCGTCCTGAAGGATTTCGGCCTCACCTTCACCTACGCGGACACCTCGTGGATCGAGGAGGTTGAGAGAGCTTTCCAGCCCTCCACCCGGCTGCTGTATATTGAAACACCCTCGAATCCCCTCATGGAGATAACCGATATCGCCGCAGCCGCGCAACTGGCCCACCGTCACCAAGCCCTACTCGCAGCGGATAACACGTTCATGAGCCCCTATTTCCAGCAGCCTTTGGAGCTCGGCGCTGACATCGTCATTCACAGCACGACGAAGTACCTGAATGGGCACAGCGACAGCGTGGGCGGGGCGGTGATTTTGAATGACCCGGCAACCGCCAAACGACTGAAATTCCTACAGAATGCCGCGGGAGCCATTTTGGGGCCGTTCGATAGCTGGTTGGTCCTACGCGGTGTCAAGACCCTGGCCGTCAGAATGGAACGCCACAAGCAGAACGGGCTGGCCGTTGCCCAGTTTCTGGCCAAACATCCCAAGGTTCAGGGGGTGTTCTATCCCGGCCTTCCCTCCCATCCGCAGTACGACCTCGCCAGAAAGCAAATGCGCGGTTCTGGAGGAATGCTGGCCTTCGAAACGGGATCGCTGGAACACGCCAAGGCGATCCTCAAATCGGTTCGCCTCTGCTCGCTGGCGGAGAGCTTGGGGGGCGTCGAGACGCTCATCTCGCATCCCGCCACGATGACTCATGCCGGCGTCCCTCCCGAAATCCGCCGCCGAAGCGGCATTACCGATGGCCTGGTTCGCATTTCGGTGGGGATCGAGGACGTCGAAGACCTTCTCGCCGACCTCGACCAGGCCCTGGCCAAAGTCTGAGTGGGACTCGGGGGGGAGCTTGCTCCCCTTCCCGGTTCGTCGCCGCGGCCAGAGGCCTCCGGGCGGAAACATCTCCGGCGATTGGGCCTTTGACGTGCTATGCTAAACGGCCGCGCCCGCGGTGGCGCGGTGGAAAGTATCCAAGATCGTCCGAGCGGCCCCTAGGACTCCTGTCGGCCATCTTGCCTCGAAATGCAAGAATCCCAGACAAGCAACGTGCACCTTCCAATGCGGAGATTGTTCCCGCTGGGCGTATTTCTCGCTCTCTTGGGGCGATTGCCACTGGCGGCCGCCCCCGAAGTAGAAATCACCGTCCCCCGAGTTGACCACCCTCCGAGGCTCGAAGATTTTCTTGAGATGAAGCCCAGCCCTGAGTGGCAGGGCCGGCTCGCCAAGGCTGAGAATTTCATCCAGCGGCTGCCCTCAGACGGCGCGCCCTCCACGCAGCGCACCGAAGCTTACCTGGGATACGACGACCAAAACTTTTGCTGCATCTTTGTGGCCTTCGACTCGGAGCCGCACAAGATGCGGGCGCACAAGACGATTCGCGACGACCTCTACGGCGACGAGCGCCTGGACCTTTTTCTCGACACTTATCACGACCACCGCCGCGCCTTCGTCTTCACCGTCAATGCGCTGGGCTTCCAGATGGACGGGACGTGGACGGAAGGCCAGCCTCTCCAATACGATCGTTCTTGGGACACCGTTTGGCATTCGCGGGGCAAGCTGACGGACCGCGGGTTTGTGGTCTGGGTGGCCGTGCCGTTTCGCAGCCTGCGCTTTCCCACCGTCTCCGAGCAGAACTGGGGGATCGTCCTGATTCGCTGGATTCCACGCACCAACGAATCCGCCACCTGGCCGCACGTTACCACCCGCATCGAGGGCCGCCTGAACCAGGGCGCGACGCTCAAAGGGCTCAAGGACATCAGCCACAGTCGCAACATGCTGTTCATTCCCTACGGATTCTTCCGCTCTTACCGGGCGCTTGACACGCGTGACCCGGCTAACCCGCACTTCGTCACGAACAACGCCGAGCCCAACGCCGGCCTGGACGCCAAGTTCGTCCTGAAGGACAGCTTCGCGCTGGATGCGACCGTCAATCCGGATTTCAGTCAGGTGGAGTCCGACGAGCCGCAGGTAACCATCAATCGCCGCTTCGAGGTCTACTTTCCGGAGAAGCGGCCCTTCTTCCTGGAAAACCCCAGTTATTTCAGCACACCCATTAACCTCTACTTTACGCGGCGGATCGCCGATCCGCAGTTCGGGATCCGCCTCACCGGCAAACGAGGCCCGTGGGCTGTCGGCGCCCTGCTCTCCGATGACGAGGCCCCTGGAAAAGCCGTCCCGCCCACAGACCCGCTCGCTGGCAAACGGGCGGGAATCGGCATCGTGCGCGTCAATCGCGACCTCTTCCGCCAGTCCTCGGTGGGCGCCATCTTCGCTGACTGGGAATTGAACGGCGGATTCAACCGGGTGGGCGGGATCGACGCCCGCTTCAAGCTAAGCGGAAACTGGCTGCTCACCGGACAGGGGATCGCCAGCTCCTCCGTCCTCCCCGACGGCACTACCATGGCCGGCCCCGCCTACAAGGCGCGCCTGCGACGCGACGGCCGCCAGTTCTACATGGACCTCGACTACAACGACCGCAGCCCGGGATTTGACAGCCAGACCGGCTTTCTCGCAGAAAGCTCGGTCGAGAGGCCGATGAACGGCGGGCGCAATTTCTTTCGCCCGCCCCTACGTCCCGATATGCGCGGTGTCGGCGAGTTCGCCACTTACCGCTTCCGGCCGGAAGGCCGCCGACTCATCTCCTGGGGCCCCAACATCTTCATCAATCCCATTTGGGACCACCAGGGCAACCGCCTCGACATGTACAGCGACTTGGGATTGAGCTGGGAATTGGCCGGAGCCACTTTGATCGAAACCTACTACATCTCGGACCAGGAGATGTTGCGCCCCAAGGACTTCTCTGCCCTCACGCAGAATACGACTTATTCCCATCACCGCACCGGGATCTACTTTGAAACCGCGGTGGACCCGCGCTTCGGCCTCAGTGGCCAGTACACGCACGGCAGCATCATCAATTATGTTCCGCCCAGCGGGCAGGAACCTTTCCTGGCCACTTTGACCCGCGGCGGCGCCACGTTCACCCTGCTGCCCATCAAGCCCCTGCGCGTACAGAACTCTTACATCTATGAAATCCTCAGCAACCGCGAGCAGGGCATCAGCATCTACAACAACCACATCATCCGCTCCAAGTGGAATTGGCAGTTCAACCGGGAATTTTCCTTCCGCACCATCTTCCAATACAGCACCGTGCTGGCCAATCCGCAGTTCACATCTCTCGAAACCACCAAAAACTTTAATGCCGACTTCCTTTTCACGTACCTCATAAACCCCTGGACCGCCCTCTACGTCGGCTACAACGGCAACCTGCAGAACCTCGACCTGTTTCCCACCACCATGGGCGAGCAAATCCTTCGCACGCCCTACTTCACCCACGACGCCCGGCAGTTCTTCGTCAAGTTTTCTTATCTGCTTCGTTTCTAGGCGAAAGGCGCGCGGGTCATCCCGGTAGGAGCGCAGGTTCACCCTTGCAGCTCAGGTTTGGGCGAGCTCGCGGGTCGATATTCCGTCCCCGGAGGGGAGGGCAGAAAGCTACTCGCGTGGGGCCCTCACGAGGAAGATGGGAATCTCGGCTTCGTGGCGGACTTTCGTGATGGTCGTCCCGTGAATGAGGTCGGCGAGCAAGCGGTGACCGTGCGTGGTCATAGCGATCAAATCGCATTGCTCTTCGCGGCCGATACGCAGGATCTCATCCGCCGGTTCTCCCGCCGCGTGCCGGCCGGAGACGGCGAAGCCTTCCTCGCGCAGAATCTTTTCCACGCTTTGCAGGTATTCACGATCCTCCTTGATCTCCGGCGAATCCAGGAGATTCAAGTCCCTTTGCCAGCGCGCCACCCAACCGGTGGAGACGTGGAGCAACAGAATCTGCGCGCCGGCCATGTGCGCCAGCACTTTGACATGGGGCAGCAGGGCGTCATCGGCCTTGCTGCGATCGAGTGCGACGAGAATCTTCTTAAACATAGTCGACCCCTGTCAGGCGACCCAGCCCGCGAAGGTCTGGATCAGAAGATAAGCGTTCAAGCCGGCAATGATGGCCGTCACGATCCAGACCAGGCCCTTGACCCAGCCGGGGTTGACGAACTCACCCATCTTGGAACGATCGCTTGTGAAGAGTACGAGCACTTATCGCCGCTTGGCGTTTCGCAAAGGCGCGGCCTCGGCCAAGGTGGCCGTGGCGCGCAAGCTGGCCATTCGCCTTTACAGCCGATTGTTCTAAGTGGACGTCGCATCCAGAGTCGCCAAAATCTTGTTACACCTGGCGATCCGTTCCTTTTTCAGTGGCCCACAACGATAGCCCAGGCTTCCTTCAGCGCATCGGGCAAACTGTAGATGTCCATGGCCGTGATCAGTAGAGCGCTTCCCCACCCGGTGATCAACAGAAACCAGCCGTTCCGCCACTTTCCCATCCGCTTGCGCGAACTGGTGAAGTGCAGCAGTGGGAACAGGGCAAAGGGTAATTGTATGCATAACACAACCTGGCTGAGGTTGACCAGATCGGTCACACTGCCATTGCCGCGGACACTGATGATCAGGATCGCTGGCAGGACGGCGAGGGTCCGGGTGGTCAACCGCCGCAACCATGGGCGGATGCGCCAGTGCATGAACCCTTCCATCACTACTTGGCCGGCGATCGTGCCGGTGATCGTGCTGCTTTGTCCGCTGGCCAGCAACGCCAGGGCGAACAGCGTGCTCGCGCCAGCCGTGCCCAGGAGTGGCGCGAGCGTCAGATACGCGACGCGAATCCAGTCGCTGTTGGGGCTGAAGTGCACGACCTGGCCGGTGGCCACAGTCACGCTGTCTTTGCCGTAGAAAACCACGGCTGCCAGCACCAGGATCGCGGCATTGACGAAAAACGCGATAGTTAGGGCGAATGTGGAGTCAATCGTGTTAAAGCGGATGGCGTTGCGCACGGAGGGCTCGTCCTTCCGCAACTGCCGCGACTGCACCAGTGCCGAATGGAGGAAGAGGTTGTGCGGCATGACCGTGGCCCCGATCATGCCGATGGCCACAAAGAGCATTCCGGACTGGCGTAAACCCGGCACGAAAAGGGCGTGTCCCATTTCCACGAAGCTGGGCTGAGTCTGGGAAAGCCCGAAGATCTCGATGCCGTAACAGACCGCGATGGTCAACACGAAGATTGAAACCACCGCCTCGATCATGCGCATACCCAGTCCTTGCAAGCCCAGCAGCAGCAGCACGTCGAAGGCGGTGATGATGATCGCCCAAGTCATTGGGATGTGGAACAGCAGGTTGAGGGCAACGGCGCTACCCAGAGACTCGGCCAGGTCGGTCATACCGATAGCGATTTCCATGGCGACCCAGTTGGGCCAGCGGCTCCACTTCGGATACCAGTCGCGCATGCATTGGGCCAGGTCCTTGCCGGTGACCACGCCCAAGCGGGCCGCGATCACCTGGAGGAAGATCGCCATCAGACTGGCGAGGCCGACAACCCAGAGAAGACCGTACTTGAACTGCGCGCCACCGGCTAAGTCCGTGCCCCAGTTGCCCGGGTCCATGTAACCAACGCTGATGAGAATTGCCGGCCCGACGAACGCCCGCCAGTGCTGCCAGGAACTGGCTTGCTGCGGCGGTACGGCGACTGTACCGTGCAGCCCTTCCAACGACAGATGGCTTTTGTGCGGCGGAGTATCAGCCATGAGAGTGATCGATCAGAATTCCTGCGTCTATGATTCCACTTCGCGCGCCAGTTCTTCCACCTGGCGCGCGAGGTTCTCAGCCCAGGCCACGTCGTGAATGGACGCCAGATTGGTTCGAACGTTTTCTAGTGACCCCTGTACGGCAGCGCGCGCCATCAGCGCAGCCACCACCAGATCCGAGGCCGCCTGCGGCAAGCTGATCGGGCCGAGCGAGTGAATGAGCCGGCCCGTTTCAGCAGCCAGCCCTGCCGTCTCGAGCGGCACCCGCGCCGCCTGCTTGGTGGCCTCCTCGATCGCTCGCGCCCGCGCGGCCTGCTCAGCTTCCGTCACCTTGGGCAGTTTCATCGCGCCGAGAACGGCGGCGTAGCTCTCTGCGTCGCGGTCAATGCTCGCGAGCAACTCCGCGCGCAGCTGTGTAAGCCGCCGCAGTTTCTCCGCCGCCGCCGCGTGATGCTCCTCCAGCGACTTCTTTTTAAGCGTCAAGCCGCAGACCATCTCGCCCAGCGCCGCCGCCAACGCTCCGCTCGCTGCCGCCACGCTTCCCCCGCCCGGAGTCGCCGTGGGCGCGGCAACGGCGGCCACAAAAGGCTCGGCCAGCGCCGCCAGCTTTGGAGCAGTCTTCGCCGCCGCAGCCTGCTCTTCCAACACACGCGCCAGGCGATTCTCCACGATGAGTTCCGGACGGTAACCTTCCACCTTCAGATAGTGCACGGCCGCGTCTTCCAGCGCCCGGCGCGGAATCAGGCCCACGATCTCGCTCCCGGCGATTTCCACTCCTCGTGCCGCAGCCTCGCTCCTCACCGCGTCGAACACGGTGCCGATGGAGGTTGTCTCAAAATCCGTCAGGTTCACGGAGACCTGCGCCAGGCCGCGCGCCTTCAACTCTACGCCCATCGCCTTGACGCAGGGGAATCCGCCGCTCGAGGCGCGAATCTTCTTGGCGATTTCCTTCGCGAATCCTACGTCTGGCGTATTGAGATTGATGTTGTAGGCAATCAGAAACTTGCGCGCGCCCACCACCGTGGCCCCGGCGGTGGGATGAAGCTCCGCTTCCCCAAAATCCGGCCGCCGCTCCGGGTTGACGCGGATCTCGTCCCGCACCCCTTCAAACTGGCCGCGCCTAATGTTCTCCAGGTTCCTGCGCTCGGGCCGGCGGGCCGCCGCCTCATAAAGATACGTGGGAATTCCGAATCGCCGCCACGCCTCCTCCGCCACACCTTCCGCAATGCGCACGCATTCTTCAATCGTTACACCCGCCACGGGGACGAAGGGAACCACATCGGTCGCGCCGAGACGCGGGTGCGCGCCTCGATGCTGGTTCAGGTCGATGAGCTCCGCCGCCTTGCCAATGCCGCGCAGCGCCGCTTCCCCGATCCGATCGCGTGTGCCCACGAGGGTTATCACCGACCGGTTGTGGTCGGCATCCATCTCTCGGTCGAGCAAATAGACATCCGGCCCGTCGAGCATCGCCGCGATGATCGCCTCCACTTTTGCGCCGTCCCGCCCTTCGCTGAAATTGGGGACGCATTCGACGATTGTCTGCATGGGGTGAATGTACCATGAGGAGGCAGCAGGTTGGAGCACTGTGTGCGATTGCACCGGAGTCTTTTTCCCGCCGCTGACCCTGGACGCGCGACATACGCCAGAGTTCCTCCACCGTGGAACTTGGGTAATGGACTCAGACGCGAGAGTTCAATGCCACTTGGCTGATTTCTGTTGTGGAAATGCGCGCGGGCTGGTAAAAGACACCGAGCAGATCTCGTCCCAAGGAGCGCACGTAGACTATGAACCCGGACGACGCGGATCCTGGAACTCTACTCGAAGCAGGGCCCGACGATTCATCGCCTGTAACTCGCGCCCCGGCGATACCGCCGGCCGCTGCCGTTCCCCTCGCGCCGCCGGTCGAGAAGCAGCGTTACTTCCCCCTGGACGCTTACCGCGGTTTAATCATGCTCCTGCTCGTCTCCGACGGGTTCGGATTCAGCCGCCTTCCGGAGGGAAGCCCTTTTCAGTTCATCGCCAATCAATTCGAGCACAAGCCCTGGGGCGGCGCTGTCTTTTATGACCTCATCATGCCGGCGTTTCTGTTCATGGTCGGTGTCGCGATGCCCTTTGCAATTGGCGGGCGCCTGGAACGCGGTGAAAGCCGGCACGCCGTCACCCGGCACGTGCTCGGGCGCTGCCTGCGGCTGGTCCTGATCAGCGAGATCATTCTCTCTGTCGAACTGAACCGGCCCCATCTCCAGTTCCACAACGTTCTGACGCAAGTGGCCGCCACCTACCTCATCTGTTATTTCCTGATGCGGCTGACGTTCTGGCAACAGGCAGTGGCGGCCGCCGCGCTGCTGGCCTTCCATTCGGCAATCTATCTGCTCTTCCCCGGCCCCGATGGCGCCTTCGCGCAGATCACGAACGCCGGGGCGCGTCTCGACCGCTGGCTGATGGGCGGGAACTATCCCTGGCCCTGTGTGAATATCAATTTCATCGCTGAGGTTCCCAGCGTCCTCTTCGGCGTCTGGGCGGGAAATCTCCTGAGGCAACACAAGCCTCGCGCAGAACAATTGAAGACCCTGGCGCTCGGAATGGCGGCCGCTTTTATTGCCGGATTGATCCTCTCGCCCCTCGTTCCCATCAATAAATGGCTCTGGACCGCCTCGTACACTCTTTACACGACCGGCTGGGTCATCCTGGGATTGCTTCTGTGTATCATTCTGGTGGAGCAGGCGGGAATCCGGAAGCCATTCTTCCCGTTTCTGGTCGTGGGGATGAATTCCCTCTTCATCTACTGCCTTCACGAGCTCTTGAAGGGATGGATCGACCATTCACTGATGGTTTTCACGGGCGGCTACAAGTTCCTCGGTTCGTTCGCCCCCGTCGCGCAATCGTGCTCCGCGTTGGCCGTCATCTGGCTGGTCGCCTACTGGATGTACAAGCACGGCATCTTCGTTAAAGTGTAACGAGGTTGCGGCGACCGAGTGCGCCACAGAGGCCGGGGAGAAATCCGTCCCGGCTTTGCTGACCTTTAAGACTCCCCGATCAACCAGGAAACTTCGCGCAGCTTCATTGAACCATCAGCGTGATGGGGCTGGAATGGACGAGTGCGCCCGCCGTCCCCGTGACATCAATGTTGTAAGTCCCGGCGAGAGTTCCCGGCGTGCCGGTTCCTGTCAGGGTAACGGTGTGCGGGCTTCCCGCAGCGTTGTCGGTGATGGTGAGAGTCCCACTCCGCGTCCCGCCCGTACTGGGAGTGAAAGTCACACTGATCGCACAGTTCGCGCCGGCAGCGAGCGACGCACCACAGGCGTTGGTTTCGGCAAAGTCACCGCTGGCGGCAATTCTTGTGATACTCAATGCGGCATTTCCGGAATTGGTGAGAGTAACTGTCTGCGCCGCGCTGGCGTAGCCGACGGGCTGGGAGTTGAAGGTGAGACTCCCCGGCGTGAGGCTCGCAGAGGGCGCGGGCAGGACAACCGAACTGCCTCCGCCACAGGCCACTTGGAAGAAGAACGCCAGGAACATTATCGCCGCCGCACCCGCCAGGAAGAATCTGTGGCGGGTCGCGGCTCCCCCAACCAGCAATATCAGAAGCACTGCGGCAACGGCCACTGGCCAATATCGTGCCGCCGGCGTGCCGTGCCAGCGAGCCAGGGAAGGCGATCGACGCAGCCAACCTTGCGGCGGGAGAAGATTCGAGGGCGGCGCCGCAGCAGGTCGCGGGACAGTGCTGAGCGTCAGCATGGACGTCTGAGCGCTTGCCGGCGTGACCGTCGGCAGATTGAAGGAACAGCTCGTCTCGGGTGGAAGGTTCGCGCAACTCAATGTCACCGCCTGCGTGTAGGCGCCGTACTGTGGCGAGACCGTCACACTGAACGTGAGCGACTGCCCCGCCGGAATCGCCGGTGGGGCGGAGGGGGAAGCCGCGACGCTGAAGTCCGTCACCGTGATTTGTATGGCGGCGGCGGGGGGATACGACACGCCGTTATTGCTGGCGCTCACGCTGATGTTGTTAATCCCAATCGAGCAATTCATGGCCGCGGCCGGCCCCGTGCCACAGCCGATTCCTGTCCAGTCCAGAGTAGTGAGCGGGCAAGTGTTGGGATCGGCAAATCCGAGTTGCGTGGGGGACAGAGTCACTCCGGCCGGAGTCGAGCCATTCACCGTCATCGTGGACTGCCCGCTGAAAATGGGCAGCGTTTGATCGGCGGAGGCAAGGGCGTCAGCGCGGCCGGAACCGAAGGTGTTATTCGGAATGGTGCCGCCCAGAGGTACGGCTTGATCGAGGATGAGATTGCGCAGATCGGTTCGGGCCGTGGCGTCGCCCAGCGCGCCGGATTTCCCGTCCAGCAGGCAGGGCGCAGCCTGCAAGAGCAGCGCCGCCACGCCCGCCACGTGCGGCACGGCTGCGGAGGTGCCAAAAAAGGGACTGTGACAGGAAGGGTCTGTGGCGTCGCAGGGAAAACTCCCGGCCCCGGTGACGGAGACTCCATCGATGGCAGACACATCGGGCTTGTTACGGCCATCCAGCGTGGGTCCTTGCGTGCTGAAGAATTCGATGGTCGAGTTCGTGGTGTCAAAGCAGGACTCATCGAGCGTCGGATCGTTCCCCAGGTAGTTCTGCGCTATGGAAGAGGCGGAGCAGATCGCCCCGACGGAAGTCACGCTGACGGGCGATCCGCCCGCGTCGCTCTGGGCGAGGAGCGCGCGCGTGGGCGTGTTGAAGTTCAGCCGCTCGTGCCGGGGCGGCGCCAACCGGAGCGGGCCGGCCGTCGCGCACTCGGGTTCAAATGAAAAGAGGTTGAGGTGCTTTGGCTGGGCTGTGTTCCCCACATTCTGGACGACGATGTGGAAGTAATCCTGAGCGCCGGTATTGTTGACGTAATCGATGAACTCCACCGGGTCCTGGGTGCCGCTCTGGGCATTGGTGCTGCGGGCCACGACCTTGCCCGTGCTCGCCTGAACCAGATAGAGGTCGTAGTTGTTGTTCGAAGACCCGAACGGATCATCCCAGCTCAGGAAAATCACCACCTCGCCATTGGCGGGCAGGGCCACGACGTTAAAAGGCTGTGGGCCAAGCGCCATCGCGTCCGTGGTGTCGGCGTTCAAGGTAAACTGATGAACATTTCCGGCAGCCGTGATGTCGCTGCTGATCGCGCCGCCGCTGATGCCGGCCATGTACAAGCCGTAGTAATGCTCGTCGGCAAAGTTGCCCACGGCGGTGTAGTATCCGCGAATCGGAAACGTATTGTTGTTGAGCGCGTTCGCGGTATTGACCGAAACGCCGCTCGTGCCGTCCGACGGCAGGCCAAGGAATCCCAGGTCATCCACAACCACATCATTCGACCCGGCGAGGTAATTAACCGCCTGCGACATCGCCATGTCGGTGTCCGCATTGGCAAAAGAAAGCTGCGCGCCGGGAGCGAGGTCGTGCACGATTTCGAGCAGCGCCGTGCCCTCGGCGCCTGCACCGGCAAAGCCGCAGCCCGCTGACGGAAGGCCTTCCAGGTCGCCAGCCACGGGATAGCCCCCTGCCCCCGAAACGAACGACCGCCCCACGATTCCGCCGCTCGAGGAAGTCAGGACGCCGGAGGTATTCCGCGTCCCGGTGGCGGGCGGCAGATCGAGGGAAGAAATAGGTCCGCCCGTGACGCCGCTGCACGTTGTGCATCCGGTGGCGAAAATCCCCTTGATACCGTCCGAGATCACGCCCACGCGCACACCCGTGCCGTCTAGCTTGAGCTGGCTGCGAACCTGATCCGTGCGCAGGATGGTGTCGCCTTCCGTCGTCACAGAACCGGTCATGCGCACGGCGTAGCTGGGCGGGCGGATGAAGTTTACAAATGGTAGGGCGGCCACCGCCTCCAGGCGCGTCACGGGAACACGCGCTTGCACGCGCCCGCCTTGTACATCCGCGATCTCAACGGTTACACCTTGGGCGGCCAGCTGGCGTAAGTTCTCATCCGTGACCGCGGTCATCAGGATGTAAACCTGAACCTCAGCGCTGGTGTTGATGCGCAGATGGCGGCCGTGCACAGCGTCACGGACGGACTTGGGCATCGACTCCAGCGAGAATCCCGCCTCGGCGGGCGCACGCTGTGCCTTGCCCGGCGCGGCCGTGGGGGAAACCGCTTGCGCCAGATCGGCGAGGACCGTGGCGAGCTTCGCCACCGGCGTCGCAGGCTGGCTCGCCGAGCCGCGCGTGGCGTCGCAGAAAAAGAACAGTAACAGCGCAATGCCTGTGGCTAGAAGTTGCCTCGCCGAAGCAGGCCCGCAGGTTGCGGATACGTCCACTATCTTTCGCCGGGAGATTCCCTGCAATGAGCGGTCCAAAGAATTGAACACTCGATGATCCATCCCTGTTGGGTTTAACAGCCCTGAACACACCGCCGCAATCAGTGCCATCTTATCACCCAGCGACCGGTGTCTCAAGCCGGCCGCGCGGGGAGAGTGGCGGCGGATTGTCGCCGCTTTTCTTCCAATACGGTTGGTCCCATCTCATCGGGAAACTAAGGGGGTGTCGGGCGTAAGCCAACCGTAGGAGCGGGAATGCGACTGTCACTCAATGGATGCAGAGATCTCTAATACTTGAAGTGGTCGGAAAGCGGCGAGGCCAGCCACTCCGCGAGAGTCTGTGCTTTGCGGTCTTTCTCCGAGAGGAGGTAATTGCCCACGTTCGGCCATTGGATGGCAATGTCCGGGTCGTCGAAGCGGATCCCGGACTCGCCCTTGGGATTGTAAAGCGACGTGCACGTGTACTGGATCTCGGCGTAGTCCGAAGTCGCGCAGAGTCCCCGAGCGAATCCCGCCGGGGCCCACAATTGCCTCTTGTTCTCCCTGGACGCATCGACGCCGAACCATTGCCCGAGCGTGGGAGAGTTCTTGCGGATATCCACCGCCACCAGGAAGGCGCTTCCCCCCAGCACCCGCATGAGTTTGGCCATCGGCGGGTCCCACTGAAAGTGCAGGCCGCGAACCACTCCCTTGCGGGACCAGGACTGGTTTTCCTGCACGAACTCGCCCGAGAAACCGAGTTCGCGAAACCAGTCGGCGCGATAGGCTTCCATGAAGTGCCCGCGCTCATCCTTGATGATGTCGGGAACGATGACGATCGCCGCGCCGAGGTGGGTTGACTCGATTCGAAAACCCATGCTTCCCTTCCGGACTGGCAGCGTTGCGCCTGCCCGGCCCTCCTCCGCCCGGGGGCATATCAAGAGTTGTCCTTCCCGGATGCGAAGGCAATAGATTATAGCGAATAAGCTGCCGGGCGTGTGCCCATTTCCTATGACGACATTCCCCCATTCGCCACCTCCCCGGACGGCCGGCGCTGGCCCGCGGGACTTGCTGGCCTCCCGGCGGGAGGAACAGCACGCCCTGTGATAACATGGGGCGGTCCCGAAAGGGCCGAGGGTTCAGGAAGCACCCTGATTGCAGGCGATCCAGCGACGCGTGACGATTCAACAGTCCCAATCTGAAATTCCGGCGAGTTCCGGCGGAGGCTCACGTCCGAGCCTGACGGTTTTCTTTCCAGCGTTCAACGATTCCGAGACCCTGCCGGCGCTGATTGCCAGAGCGGCCGAGACCCTCAAGGATCTGGCGCAGGATTACGAGATCATCGTCGTGGACGATGGAAGCACCGACCAGACGCCACAAGTGCTGGAAGAATTGCAGCGCCAGTTTTCTTCCTTACGCGTCGTTCGACATCCTCGCAATCTCGGTTACGGCGCGGCGCTGCGCAGCGGCTTTGCGAATGCGAAGAAACAGCTCATCTTCTACACGGACGGCGACGGCCAATACGATGTGGGTGAATTGCGCGAGCTCTTTGCCCGGCTGGAGGCTGGCGTCGACGTCGTAAACGGCTATAAGATCGAGCGGGCTGACCCCCTCCATCGAACTCTGATCGGCAAGGTTTACCAGCGCCTCGCGAAGGCGCTTCTTAACCTGAAGATGAAGGACGTGGATTGTGATTTCCGGTTGATCCGCCACCCGGTGCTGGACGCCGTCTCCCTGACCTTCCGCAGCGGGGCGATCTGCGCCGAGCTTATGGCCCAGATCGAGCGAGCCGGTTTCCGGATAGTGGAAGTGCCGGTACACCATTATCCCCGGCGGAGCGGGCAGTCGCAGTTCTTCCGCATCATCCCAGTCGCGCGGACGATTTTCGACCTTTTCCGTCTCTGGTTGCGGCTGGTGATTCTCCGGCGTGCCCCGGTGGGTGTTTCAGCTCGCGGCGGGCAGGACCACGCTGTCAAACCGGCAGAGGCTCAGCCTGTGGAGCGGCGGTAACCAGGATCATTCAGTGATTCCATTTCTAGATTTGCAGCGCGAATTCCGGAGCATCCAGGCGGAGCTTGAGCCGCACGTCCAGAGGGTTCTGGCCAGCGGACGGTACATCCTGGGCGAGGAAGTCGCGCAGTTCGAGCGTCAGTGGGCGGAGTATTGCGGCGTTTCGCAAGCTCTCCTCGTCGGGAGCGGCACGGACGGGCTGACGCTGGCGCTGGAAGCGAGCGGCGCCATCCAACCCGGCAGCGGCGACGAGGTCATCACCGCCGCCCACGGCAGTCCTTACACCGCGCAGGCCATCGTCCGGGCCGGCGCCCGCCCCGTCTTCGCAGACATCGATCCGCAAACGTGGCTGATCACGCCGGAGACCATCGCGCCAACTCTTACGCCTCGCACCAAAGCTATCGTCCCGGTCCACCTCTACGGACTCTGTTGCGACATGCCGGGAATCATGAGGCTCGCGGAGGAGCGCGGCCTGGTCGTCGTGGAGGATGCTTGCCAGGCGCACGGGGCGCGATTCCGCCAGGGCCAAGCCTGGCACCGCGCCGGAAGCGTGGGGAACGCCGCCGCCTTCAGCTTCTATCCCACCAAAAACCTGGGTTGTTACGGCGATGCGGGGGCGCTGGTGTCGAACGACCCGGAGCTGTTGGAACGCGCCCGGCTCCTGGCCTACGGCGGCCAGCGCATACGCAATCACGCCGAAACCGTGGGTTACAATTCGCGCGGCGACGAACTGCAGGCGGCCATCCTGCGCTGCAAGCTCGCGTACTTGGACAAGTGGAATGCCCGGCGCCGGGAATTGGCGGCGATGTACAGAGACCTTCTCCGCCTGCCCGGCTTGCGCTGCCAGGACGTGCCGGAAAATTTCGAGCACATTTACCACCTCTATGTCGTCCGCCACGCTCAGCGCGACCCCCTGCGCTCGTACCTGCGCGAGAGGGGCGTTGAAACGCTGATTCATTATCCCGAGCCCATTCATCGTCAGCCGGCGTTTGCGGGGCCGGATTCGCCTGCGCTGCCGGAATCGGAACGCGCGGCGGCCGAAGTTCTGTCTTTGCCGCTTCACCCTTGCCTGACCCAAGCCGAAGTCGAGGAAGTGGCTGATGCCGTCAATGAATTTGCCGCTGTCCGCGCCTGAAACCGCGGCTGGAGGATGCGCCCACTCGGAACGGTCCGATTCCCTTGGCAACGCGGTCGCCGTCATCCTGGCCAGCCTCTTTTTCTTCTCCTGGTTTTACCGGCTCCCACTCTCGGAAACCGATGAGGGAATCGTCGCCGTCGGCGCGGAGCGCATTCTGCGCGGCCAGGTTCCCTACCGTGATTTCTTCTCCGAGCTCGGCCCGGCCTCCTTCTACTTGCAGGCCGCCATCTTCAAAATACTCGGGACTCATGTCGGGGCAATGCGCCTGACCGCGTGGCTGCTGGGCGGCATCATCAGCGGATTGATCTATCTGCTGGCAAGACGGGTCGTGACGGGCGCCGCCGCGTTTCTGCCCTCGGCGGTGTTCGCGCTCGTCTGTTATCCCGCCACCTACCGCGTCAGCCACCACTGGTGGGGCAACTTCCTCCTCCTGCTGACGGTTCTCTGCCTGATGCCGTCGGAAACACAGGCCGGGCCATCCTCCGCCCCTGGGCGGAAAGTGCTCGTTGGAGCCGGTGTGCTGGCGGGCCTCACACTCCTCTCCATGCAGTCCATGGGGGCGTGGACCCTGTTGATGGGCGCAGGATTTCTCTCACTTCACGTCCTGCTCGAGCGGCAGGGCGGATGGCGAGACGCCTTCCGCCGTGGAATCCGTCAGGCGGGCTGGTTCGTCCTGGGCGCGGCCCTGACGCTGGGATGCGCAGCGGCCTATTTCGCTTCGCAGGGAGCTTTGGCCGAGTGGGTGAACGACAATTTTCTTTTCCTTCTCGTCAACTACCGCGCCTATCTGGACGTACCCCAGGCTTCCCCATTGGTCATTATTCTGCACATCGGCCGGCTGGCCATTACGCAACCTTCCGTCCACTTTGCCCTTTACGCAATCGGGTATCCGGCCTTCTTCCTGGGGCCAGCCCTCGCCTATGGCGGAACAGCGTGGCAGCTTCTCTCCTCGCGCCGTCCCGAGGCCTCAGAGGCCAGGATTCTCTTGCTGCTGCTCCTCCAGGGCGTGGGGGCACTCCTTGCCAATTCTCACGCGCTGGACACCTTTCATCTGATGTCTGCCGCTCCTCTGATGCTGGTTCTGCTCGTTTACCATTGGCGACGGATAATCCGGCGCCTTGCCTGGCTGCGGCGCGCGGCCCTGGCAACCGCAGCGCTGGCGCTGGCTTTGGTGGTGTTTGCAGGCGTTCGGAAAGCGATCAACACAGCACCGATCAGCGTTCCCGTCCCCACTCGGCGAGGAATCGTCTATCGCGAGGCGGCGGCAGCACAGAAACTCCGGAAGAGGGTTGCGGCCATCGAACGCCTGCTTCCGGCCGGCACGGAGACGTTCTTCTATCCGTACAATGCGGAACTCTATTTCCTGACCGGCACGCGCAATCCAACGCGCTACGACGTGTTATTGCCCGAGTTTCATACCCCGCAGCAAATGGAAGAGGCACTCGCGACGCTTCGCCATTCCAGCCCGGAGTTTATTTTCAGTGTGGGTGAAGTCCAGCGCTGGACGATCCGGCCGCACTTCCCGGACGACCCTCCGGATGTGTTCGGTCCTCATCCGGTCGAGAATGCCCTGGCTGCTCCGGCAAGCGGCTACCGCCTGGCAGAAACTGTTGCCGGAATGGAAGTGTGGACCAGGAAACCATGACCCCGGATGAATACAAGTTTCTCTACGAACTCGAGGAACGCCACTGGTGGTTTGTCGGCATGCGTAGGATTGTGGCGGCATTGCTCGACGGGGCGGTTCCTGGGCGAGCGGAACGAATCCTCGACGCCGGCTGCGGGACCGGCCTGATGCTTTCCTGGTTGCGACGCTACGGGAAGGAGAGTAGCGTCTTCGGGCTGGACTTCAGCTCGTTCGCTGTACGGTACTCAGCGCAGCGGGGAGAGCGCCTGCTCGTCGAAGGATCGATCGCGGCCATGCCGTTTCCGAGCGAGTGCTTCGACCTCGTGACGACGTTCGATGTGCTCGATAGTTTCCCGGTTCCTGGCGCGGCCGCTCCTTTCGGCGAACTGGCGCGAGTTTTGAAACCCGGCGGGGTACTGCTGGTCCGCGTTCCCGCATTCCAGTTCCTCTACAGTCAGCACGACCGCGCGGTCTGTACGGAGCATCGTTACACGGCGCGAGAATTGCGCCAGAGGCTGGAAGAGCAAGGACTGACCATCGCGCGAACGACTTACGCCATTACCATCCTTTTCCCGGTGGCGCTCGCTTGGCGGTGGCTGACGCGCTCACGAACCGACAACCCGCAGTCCGACGTCCGGCCACTGCCGGGACCGCTGCGCTGGCTCAATCCCCTTCTGGCGGGGCTGCTGGCGATGGAGGCCGCCTGGCTGCGGTGGTTGCCCTGGCGGCTCCCTTTTGGGCTCTCTGTAATGGCACTGGCGCGCAAGCCTACAACTGGGGCAGATGGGCCGGGCGGACCAGAATAATTCCCGCGTCACACGCGCGGACACGCTCATGAACTCCCGACGCATTCTCATTATCGTTCTCCTGGGCCTCGTGGTCCGGCTTTGCCTCATGGCCCTCCCCGGCACGGAAGACATGCGGACGAATCAGATCTGGGGGGCGCGCGCCGTGGCGCAGGGTATTACACAAGTGTATATTTATGATGACGCAGATTATCTCTACAAGGCCTCTCTCGCATTGAAACACGTTCCTGTTCCCGCCACGGCAACCTACTACCAGACTCAGCTCGGCCCCTTAGACCACGTTCCCGATTACCCTCCGCTGAGCGTGTACACGTTCTGGCTCTCCGCCCGGGCGGCACAAGCCGTGAGTGGCGGAAGACTCGCCGCCGGTCCTCTCCTGAATGCTCTCTTCAATGTGCTGCCCGTCCTCTGTTCGCTCGGCATCCTGCTCCTGGTATGGCAATTTGCGCGTCGTGAGGGTCTGGCAATATCCCCCGCCGCGGTCGCCGCCTTCTGGCTGAACCCGGTCCTCATCCTGCACACGCCGGTGCTCGGCTACGTCGATGCCGTCTTCGCGTTGCTCGAACTGGGGTCTCTAGTCGCATTGTTTCAGAAGAAGTTCGCCTGGAGCGCCGCGCTTCTCGCCCTCGCTGGCACGACCAAACCCCAGGCGGTGCTTACGCTGCCCATCGCCGCCCTGGTGATCTGGATGGATGGCGGCTGGCGCGGTGTTGTTCGTCCGGCGTTGATCTTCGCGCTGACGGCGCTCTTCACTTTCTTGCCCTTCGTTGCCACGGGGCGATTCCTCGCCGCACTGCGCGGAGCGGCCCAGGTGGGACACGTCGGCTACCTCTCATCCCAACAGTTGAACCTCTGGTGGATCGTCACCTGGATCTACGAGTCCCTCGGCAGGGGATCCGGCGGACTGGTGACGATGCTGCGCGTGGAGGATTTCCCCCGCTGGTTCCTTCTCGACGTTCGGCTACTGGCGATGGCCTTGTGGGCCGCGTTTATTCTTCTCATCCTGCGCTGGCTCCGGGACGAACTGCGCGAAGGAAACCGCCTGGCCATCTTTTGGGCGGGCGCGCTGCAGGTTTACGGCTTTACGATGCTTTCGCTCTATCCTAAGGAAAATCACCTTTACGCTTTTTTCGTTTGCGCCTTCTCCGTTCTGCTCTTGCCGAGGAGAAAAGTTGCGGCGTTGTTTGCCGTTCTCTCTCTCCTCTTCGGCCTGAATCTTTTTCTCTTCGACGGCTTCGGGAGAGGGATGTCCGGCGCAGCGCATACACTGAGAGGCGCTCTGGGCTTTGACCTGATAATCCTTGTGGCCTTCGTGAACGTGGCTGTCTTTGTCTGGCTCATGCAATGCCGGCGCTGCCTGTTCGATCAGACTCGTGCCACGCCACCTTCTGCCCTCTCGGCATAAGCAACCCCCGAGGACGAGCGAATCACAAGAAGAGACATTGAGGACCGACTTGAAGGATTCTGGGACACGACAAAAACTGCTTCTGGTGCTGGCGGCGGGCTTCGCCATCCGGCTGGCCTTCCTCTGGATGCCCGGCACGGAAGACATGGACTACTTCCGGATGTGGGGCGCCCAGGCGCTGCGCTCGGGCATCCTGAAGGTGTACACGTGGAAGGACGATGAGACTCTCACCGGGGTGATGATGACCCTGCGTGGAATTCCGTTTCATCCCCACACGTCAAGCCCGACCGATCTGGGTCCGACGCTGGGAGTTCCCGACTACCCACCCGGAAATATTCTGGTCCTCGAAATCGCCGTCGGGCTCTGCAAGCGGCTGCAGGGCGGAGCGCTGCGCGCCGGGCGCGTGCTTGATGCCTGCTTGAACCTGCCGCCCGTCCTGTTTGCCCTCGCCTCGACTCTGGCACTTTGGTTCTTTGCGCGCAAAGAGCGGGCGCCTCGCGCTCTCGCTGCGACGGCGGCGTTCTGGCTCAATCCAGCCCTCTTCCTGACCTCGCCAGTTCTGGGCCTGCAAGATCCGATCTTTGCTTTCCTCGGCCTACTGGCGTTGATCTCCGCCTATCGAAAGAGATGGACGCTGAGCGCGCTTTTCCTGGCGTTCAGTTGTTTAACCAAGCCGCAGGGTATCTTCCTGGTACCCGTATTGACTGCGGCCGCGTGGGCAGAAGGGAGCTGGCGCTCGCTCGCCCGCTACGCGGGCCGCTGCTTGCTTTTTTTCCTGTTGCCCCTACTTCCCTACATTCTCTCCGGCCGGATTCTCGCGCCCGTCGCCGCGATTCTCAGGGGTTCGATCTTTCCGGCACTCTCGGCGCAAACCGCCAATGTCTGGTGGTTTGTGGGACCGGTCGTGCGCGCTCTGGCGGGCCGCGACTGGAATGCGATACGGGGGGAGATCGGAATGGTTCCGCAAGGTGAATTCGCCGCCCTGGCAGGATTCAGTCCGGCTTGGATATCGCTGCTCGCCTTGACCGTTTTCACGGTGGCGAATCTCTATTTCATGATCCGCCAGCTTCGTGCCGGGAATCCCAACGCGCTCTTCTGGGCGAGCGCCCTGCAGGTGTACGGCTACACGATGCTGGCCCTTTTCGTGCACGAGAACCACATGTACGCCTTGTTTGTTTATATGGCTCCCCTGCTGGCTTTTGGAAACCGCTTCGCCTGGCGGCTCTTCGCAGGGCTCTCTGCAATTTACGGCCTGAATCTCTACCTATTCGACGGGGTGGGCCGGGGGATTGAGGCTTACAACAATTGGGTGAGGTTCTCTCTCGGCTTCGACGTATCCTTGCTGCTAGCGCTCGCCAACGTGGCGATCTTCCTCCTGCTACTCAGGACCCGGAGGTGGGGCTACGATACCGCCCTCCCTCCCGCTGTTCCACCGTCGTCTCAGTAGAAGTACGCGAGTTCAACTCCGTATGTAAATACATGGTAATCAGGCACAGCTTCCAGGGCCAGGGAGTGCCTCGCGCCATACCGACATCGAAAATGGCGGTCTTCGTTGATCTGTCCACGCTTGACCCTCCGGCCAAGTGGCGGTGCGACACTCTGGAATTGCAGCGGCGAATTGGTCTCGTCACCTGGCGCCGTGAAGCCGCCACTCGCTGGTAGGTCAGTTTCGCTGCCGAACACCTTGCGCGAACGCTGAGTGCCTGTGTATCATGCCTGAGCTTTCGAATAGTGTTTTATCTGGAGCGCTGACATTGAAACTGCTGGTCACCGGCGGGGCGGGATTCATCGGATCGAATTTCATCCGCCAGGTTCTGCGCGCTCATCCCGAAGATCAGGTCATCAACCTCGACAAGCTGACCTACGCGGGGAATCTCGAAAACCTTTCCGACGTTGAAGCCCATCCGAATTACACGTTCCACCGAGGCGACATCTGCGATGCGGCGCAAGTGGAAAACCTGCTGCGCGCCGGAGTCGACGCCGTTGTGCATTTTGCTGCGGAGAGTCACGTGGATCGCAGCATCGTCGACGCGCGGGCCTTCATTGAAACCAACGTCCAGGGCACCTACACTCTGCTCGATGCCGCGCGCCGCGCCAAGATCCCGCGGTTCCTGCACGTCTCCACCGACGAAGTGTACGGCAGCATGAAACCGGGCGAGGAGGCCACGGAAGAATCTCAACTCGCTCCCAACAGCCCCTACGCGGCGAGCAAAGCCGCTTCCGACCTGCTCGTGCGCAGCTTCTGGAAGACCTATCAGTTTCCAGCCATCGTCACGCGCGGGTCCAACAACTATGGGCCGAACCAGTTTCCCGAGAAACTCATTCCGCTGATGATCACCAACGCGCTGGAAGGGAAAAAGCTCCCCGTCTACGGCGACGGGATGAACGAGCGCGACTGGATTTACGTCGAAGACCACTGTCGCGCTCTCGACCGTGTCTTGCGCGACGGACGCCCGGGGGAAATCTACAACATCGGATATGGCAAACCGGCGCCGAATCTTTCGATCATCCGCAGCCTGCTCCACATCGCCGGCAAGTCGGAAGAACTGATCGAGTTCGTTGCCGACCGGCCTGGCCACGACCGGCGCTACGCGCTGGACACAACGAAGATCACGGCAGAGCTGGGCTGGAAACCCACAGTAGACCTGGATTCGGGACTCCGCCAGACTGTGGATTGGTATCGTTCCCACTCCGCGTGGGTCTCGAAAGCGAAGAGCGGCGAGTATCGCGACTACTACGAACGATTTTATGTGAATCGGCGGGTGTCACTCGCCCGGATCTGAACTACATTGCGGATTCTACTGACGGGAAACAAAGGGATGCTGGGCCAGGACTTCACCGCCCTGGCTGCGCCGCGCCACGAGATTGTGCCGCTGGATTTGCCGGAAGTCGATATCACCAACGCCGGCGCCGTGGCGGGATACGTGTCGAGCGCCCAGCCCGACGCGGTCATTCACGCTGCTGCCTTCACCTCTGTCGATGAGTGCGAGCGGAAGCCGGAGTTGGCTTCTCGTGTGAACGCTGAGGGGACGCGCAACGTGGCCATGGCTTGCCGCGACGCCGGCGTCCCGATGCTCTATATCAGCACTGATTACGTCTTCGACGGCGAGAAAGCGGCGCCCTACGTAGAAGACGACGCCACGAATCCCCTGGGCGTATACGGACGGAGCAAACTGGAGGGCGAGAAGTTTGTCCGCGAGCTCTTGCCGCGCTTCTGGATCGCGCGCACCTCCTGGCTGTTCGGCCCTTGCGGCAAGAATTTTGTGCGCACCATCCTGGAAAAAGCCCAGACGGGAAGCGAACTGCGCGTGGTGGACGACCAGTTCGGTGCTCCGACGTACACAATGCACCTGGCGGCGGCGCTCGAAGAAATAGTGACGAAAGGAGGTCCGGGCATTTATCATACGACCGGCCAGGGGTACTGTTCCTGGTTCGAATTCGCCCGGAGGATCATCCAGCAAGCGGGATTCGGCGTGACACCCGTCGTTCCGATCCCCACTTCTGCTTCCGGCCGTCCGGCGCCGCGACCCAAGAATTCCCGGCTGGCCAGCACGCGCATGCAAAAGGAAGGTCTGGGCCTGCTGCCGCCCTGGGAAGAGGGGCTGCGTTGCTATTTGGAGCGCGAACCGCTGATCAAGCACTGATAGAAGGCGAACCGCCAAGAGGCGCTTCCGAACAAGGCTGAGCTTATGAAGAAGACGGTCGAAATCATTCTGGCCCTTACCCTGATGGGCGGAGCGCTTGCCTTCGGCGGCGTCCAGTCGATTACTTACTCGATCATGGAGTTGGTGGTTTTCGGGCTCCTCTTCTTGGTTCTTGCTCAGCAGACGCGTCAGGGCGAGATCCGTCTGCCTCTCCCGATCTGGCCGGTATTGTTTGCCGGCGTGGTGGTCCTGCAATTGATACCACTACCGGTCGCGCTGGTCGGAAAGATTTCACCCCATCGGCTTGCCGATACCAGTCTGTTTCCCCAAGCCACTTGGGCATCGCTCAGCATCTATCCGCACGACACCCTCCTGAACCTGGTTGAGCTTCTGGCCTACCTCAGCGCCTTCGTACTAGCAGCCTGGGCCACCGACTATCGGAAGGGCCGCAGCATCCTTGTCCGGGGTTTGATCCTGCTGGGGTTCTTTGAGGCAGGTTACGGAATCGTCCAGTACTTGACCGGCTGGCAGAAGATATTCAACTACACGAAGAAGTACGATTTGGAGGAGGCCACTGGAACCTATATCAATCGCAACCACTTCGCGGGCTTGCTGGAGATGGTCCTGCCCTTTGTGCTTGCCGCCGCCTTCTATTCCTTCCAGGTCTGGGCCAGCCACCGGTATGGTTATGAAAGAGGCCGGGAATCTGAGGAGCGTTCTTCCGCCGCCTATCAGGCACTTTTTTACTCCTTCCTGCTCGTTATTATGTTCGTGGCGGTGATCTTTTCCCGCTCGCGCATGGGCATCCTGGTCACCGTGTTCACGGTCGCTCTCGTCGCCGTGCTGGGACAACTCCGGGCGAGCCGGAAAGCCTGGCTTCTGGGCGTGGGGCTTTCCCTGGCCTGTGCGCTCGGCTACGGGCTTTGGATTGGTCTCGGGCCAGTGCTGACACGTTTTGAAACCGTGAGCGACCCCACTTATCTGAGAATGGAGGGGCGTATCTCCATTTGGCAAGATACCGTGCGAGTGATCCGAGATTACCCGATCTCCGGGAGCGGCCTGGGGACGTTTGAGCTGGTGTACCGTCAGTACCAGACCGTGCTCGTGAGCCGGGCCGTGGAGCACGCTCACAACGACTTCCTCCAAACCGCCGCCGAGACAGGGATCCCCGGCGCGGCACTCCTCTTCCTGCCCATCTTCTTCCTGCTCGGCAAGTTAGTGGTTTCCTTCCTGGACGATCCGCGGCCTTATCGCCGTGCCATGACACTCGGGTGCATTGGCAGCATCCTGGCGCTGCTGTTGCATAGCATCACAGACTTCAATCTGCGCCTTCCCGCCAATGCGATGATTTTCGCTGTGGTGCTGGGGCTGGGCTACCGCGTGTTAATGGAGCGCCGCGAAAGGCAGGTCCGGCAGCCGCGTTGAGAGCAGCCGCGTGCTCGAACTCTCCCGGCCAAGAAGGAATTCAAGGAAAAACTCGCCAGCCTGCTCACTGCCGGGACGTCAGCCGTACATCATCGACCCAAACCTTGCCGGCGATGAGATTATCTAATTTCCCGCTGGACAGGCGCGCCACGCCCACCACGATGAATCCCGTCTTGGGTCCAGCGGTGAAATCGAGGATGGCCTGTGACCAGCCGGTGCTCGTGCCCGTCAGGCTATCGGAGAACTGCTCGATGGCCAGAGAATCATAGGCGTCGCGCACTTCCAGGCGCGGGCCACTGTCCGTGGTGATGCCTTCGGTCTTCAGGAATCCCTGCAGCCGGTAGGACCGTCCCGGCTCGACCCGAACAAATTGATGCACGCCCCGGTACTCGAGGTTGGTCTTTCCCAGGAAGATGATCTGCAGGGAGCGACTCGGGGAATGAAAGTTCGTGCTATCGATCGCCGTCAGGACTCCGTCCACTGGTGCAATTCGCCAATCGAAACCCATGTTCAAGATATCTTCCTCAAAGTCCCCGTTAACGAGCATGTTCTGCGGCGTCGGCTGATAGGTCGGTTTGATCAGGCCGCGAGCGTGGAGGTCGTCCCAGACCTGCGCAGCCTCGGCCGGCAGATGCGCCAAAATCAGTTGATCCACATAGCCGGCGGCCAGTGCCGGTTCAAAGGCCTCAGAGCCGGACGCGAGGCGTCTCCAGACCGCCTGCGCTTCCCGAAAACGCTTCTCGCGCAACAGGAAATTGAGATACTCGGTCTCCGTGGGCACGCGGGCCGGAATAAGTTCGTTGAGAATCTTCGCGCCATCCTCGCTCGCCTTCCAGGCAGTGCGGAAGAGAATCTGATTGTAATTGGGGGTCCCGGCCAGGACCACCTTGAAGTGACGGAACGCTTCGTCAGTATTCCCCTGCAAAAGGAAGAAGTTGCCGATCACCCACTGGATGTGGGGAAGGTTGGGCGCCAGCCAATCCGCGCGGCGCAGGCAGGCTTCCGCCTCGGCAGCCTGACCCTGAAAATTGTATGCGGCCGAAAGCTCCAGCCAGGGTGCCGGGTCGCGTGGATTGAGTTCGGTGGCGCGCTGGAAATGCGCCAGGGCCAGTTCCGAATTCATCTCCGTGATGTTGTACTGCTCCTGCCGCCCCAACCTCAGTAAGTGTTCGGAATTGTGCGCGTCCAGCTGGGTGGCCCGCCGGAGGTCTGCCGGGGTCATGCTCTGTCCCCAGCGATCAGCGCGATAACTTTGGACGACCCAAAAGGCGAGCCAGAGGAAAACCGCTACTTCCAAACCGATCAAAACGCGCCGCACGAGAATGCTTCGAAGAGCGATGGTTGCCATGTGATGTGCTCGCTTGCGGCCGCAGCGCCGCAAGCGGGCTATCCTAACAGAATTGGGGTGGAAAGAAAAAGCCGGGCGAGGCAGTTCGAAAGAGAGTCCGCCACCCGCGCATCCACCGATCCAGCGACGCTATGCCGGAAAGGCTCGCTCCGGCTGCCGCAACCGCCCCAGGCTGGGTGGCAAGTCGCGCATCGGCCCCATCCACTCGAGCTCGCGCTCGATATCGGCGTGCAAGCGATAGCTCCGGCGCACCCTGGCAAGGGATTCGCCCGTCACGTCGATCCGGGCCAAATCGTAGTTGCCGATCCCGACTTGATCGCAATAGCGCAGGTAGCCCACCCAATCGGCATTCACGCCCATCGATTCCAAGGCCACGCGATCGGCAGCGATGAAATCGGTGGAAGCGACGGCGATACGGTGCGGAACAGGGGTGCCGGACGACGGGCCGTTGCCTTCCATGCCCTCGAAGCCGTCAATGACTGCGACTCCCCAGTGCGGCTGCATGCGCTGCGCAGTGAGGAGCATGTTGTAATGCGTCTGACGAATGCCCGTATGGTACTTGCGCTTGTCATTCCACTTCGTCTTCTCCCCCGGGGCATGATGGAGGGGCGCACCCAGCACCATGTTCTTCACCGACAAAGTCACCACGACGGTGTTGTGAGTTTTTGTGATCGCCGAGCAGATCACAAACGCGTCCGGATCGAGCAGCCGCGCCGCCAAGCGGACCGGCACGACGTGCAGGTCGAAATCGATAAGGGGCAGCGTCTCGTATTTTGCGTCGCGGTTGAGGTCGAGCAGGCTCACCTGCTGGGAGCGATTCTCGGCCGCCAGTTTGTTGTACCCAAAGTTGTCGAAGCCCTCGAGCGTATCACCCGCCGACGATTCGGCGATGACCACCGGCCCTTTGAAGCGCGGCGCAAGATAGTCCAGGATCCCGCGCAGCGCGTCGGCGTTCGTCGCCGCCAGCGGATTCACCGTGGAAACGTTGTTGGGCTTGATGATGACGTACTTTTTCTGCAGGAGGCGCGGCCGGATCTGGTCGTCAATGGCGGCCAGCGCGTCGTGGATGTTCTTGCGACGGTCCTCGCCGCGAATCAGCGCCACCTTCGACCGGCTGGGAAACGCACGCACCGCGTCAGTCTTGGTGAGCGGCGCCCGTTGGCCCTTCGCCAGGCTGGATTGAAGCAACAAACCCGCCCCTGCAAATCGGAAAAAATGTCGCCTTGAAAAAATCACTGGTCATCACTCCTCATGCGGATTTATGATGCGCATCGAATTATATTCCCGCTTCGAGGGAGATGCAGTCATGAAAATGAATTCTTCACGCCGTGACTTTTTGTCCGCTGGCGTCGCCGTGCCTGTGGCAGGGCTCTGGAGCTTGGCGGATAAGAGACAACCAGAAGCTCAGTCGCCCCCGGAAGTGCCGGCTGTGAAACTCCAGTACCGCACACTGGGCAAGACAGGATTGAAAGTGACGACCGTCGGCTTCGGATGCATGATCACGTCAGATCCCAGTGTGATTGAACGCGCCGCCGATCTCGGCGTCGGCTACTTCGATACAGCCCGCGGCTATCAGGGCGGCAACAACGAACGCATGGTGGGCGGGGCGCTGAAGCGCAAACGCAAGGAAGTTGTTCTCTCCTCCAAGTCCGGCGCGGAAGGCAAGGAAGGAGCGCTCCGCGACCTTGAGACCAGCCTGCGCGAACTGGGCACCGATTACCTGGACATCTGGTATCTGCACGGCAAGGGTAGCCCGGCGGAAGTGACCGACGAGCTGATCGAGGCTCAGCAGATGGCCCGGAAGCAGGGCAAGATTCGCTTTGCCGGCGTCAGCACGCATAGCGGCCAGCCGCAACTGCTTCCGTGGCTCGCCCGGCAGGGCCAGATTGATGTCGTGCTGGCCGCCTACAATTTCACCATGGACCAAGAGATGGAAGCCGCGGTGGCCGCTGCGGCCGAGGCCGGGATGGGCGTCGTCGCGATGAAGGTCATGGCGGGCGGCTTCCGCAAAACCAAGCAAAGCGATCCGCTCTACTCCAAGCTGAAGACCGAAGGGACAATGCTCGCCGCGTTGAAGTGGGTCATCCGCAACCCGCACGTTCAGACGACGATTCCCAGCATGACCGACATGGACCAGCTCGACGAGAATTTGCGAGCCATGAAGGAACCGTTCGCTGCGGGCGACGAGAAGCTGCTTGCGCGGCAACTCGATTTCATCACGCCGCTTTACTGCCGCATGTGCGGCGAGTGCAAAGGGACTTGCGCCCAGGGCCTCCCGGTGGCGAGCATTCTCCGCCATCTCACCTACGCGGACGGGTACGGCCAGTACGCGCTCGGTCGGGACGAATTTCTCAAGCTGGGTCCGGAAGTCGCCAGTGCGCGTTGCGGCGATTGCACGAGCTGCACGGTACACTGCCCTTACGGCGTCCAAGTCTCCTCCCGGATGACGCGCGCGCAGGAGCTGTTCGCGTGAGGCTTGTACCCCTGTTTCTAGGTCTTTTGCTCCCAGTCGGGGCGGCTGCCGCCGACTTGCCCGACTGCCACCTCGTCGCCGGCTGGGAGCAGTCCGGCCCCGCACGCAGCTACGACAGCGAAAGCCTGTACGAGTACATGGACGGCAACTCCGAGGGCTACCTTATCTACGGCTTTGTGCGCATGACTGGCGTGACGTGCAAGCAAGGCGAAAACACTTTCGTGATCGACATTTCCGAGATGACCGACCCCGACGCCGCCTACGGGATTTTCGCCGCGAACCGCGACCCGAACCGGGCCACCTTGCCCATCGGCATGGGCGGGCAAGTTCTGCCGCGCAAGGCGACGTTCGCCAAAGGCAAGTACTACGCTGAAATCTCCGCCAGCCCGGAGGGCGACTATTCCGCGGCCTTATTGGCGTTCCTCACCGAAATGGAGAAACGCATTGTGGGCCGTACCACGCCGCCGGAGACGCTCGCCTGGTTCCCGCCGGAGAAGCTGGTCTCCGCCCGCCTGATTCCCGAAAGCGTCCTCGGCCTCCGCGCCCTGCGGCGCGGCTACGTGGCGCAGTACAACGAAGGCAAAGCCTTCATCGTCACGGAAGAGTCGCCCGAATCTGCCGCCGCCGCGCTCAAGAAGGTGCGCAGCCGGCTTGGGGACCTTGCCCCGGCCATGGTTGCAGACGAGGCGTTTCAAGCCCAAGACCAGTATCTCGGCGGCCTCTGTTTCTTCCGCAAGGGCCGGTATCTCGGCGGCTATGCAAACCTCCCCGACGCAACCGCTGCCGTCGGTCTCGCCCGAAGTCTCGCCCTCCGCATTCCGTGATCCAGACTAGTGACGAGTGTCAGCCCACGGCCTGTCTGCTCCTTGGGGACTGATGATGGGAGGACGAAACGTGCGCCGGGTCAGAAATCCTTGCGACCTTCCTCTTGATACTCGCGGATCCTGCCGCGCTGAATGATCCAGAGAAGGCCATCAATCGGGTTTTGAGCCAGGCCAGCCGCCAGTGTCTGCAGGGCCTCCCGCAGGATCTCAGGGGAGGCCCTCGACGGCAGTCGTAGCACCGCGATGCCGTGATGCTCTGACGGCTTGAACAACAGTGGATTGCCAAATTCCACATCCAGAGTAATGAGACAGCGGCCCTCGGATTGACAGACTTGGATAAGAGTCCGATCCGGGGCGGAAGAGAGGCTTTCGTCGGGGACAGTGGCCACGTCGTGGCCCCATGCGCGGAGGTATTCGGCAGCGCTCCGGCCGGGGTTTTCGTCCAGTTTCAGGTTCATCGCACGGGTTCGGCAGGGATTTCGACGTACCATTCGCGCGACATTTCTGCGCCGTAGGCGATGCAGGCGAGAATGTCGGCTGCTTCCAGGGTCGGGTATTCCCGAAGAAGCTCTTGGACCGTCGTGCCGCTGGCCAGAAAATCCAGGATCAGTGAGACCCAGATTCGATGCCCACGTATGCAGGGCTTCCCAAAGCAGACATTAGGATTGATGGCGACTCTCGAGAGCAGCTCTTCGCGCGTCATGGGCTTTACCCTGCCAGCTACTCCGAACTATAGCACAGACCAAACTGAAAAGGGCCACGCTGGGCCGTCTGGCAGGTTGAAGGATTCATCATCGAGGATGAGGGTGGGCGACTCTCCCCCTCGACCCGCTTCCGCTATCCACACATCAGGGATGAGGAGAGAGTCCTTATTCTGACTTCCGGCTTCCGACTGCTTGCGGAGGGCTCGTCACTCGCCTCTCGCGTGCTTTGGTGCGGGCGATGTATTGGGCGAAGAATTTGGGGAGGCCGGTTGCAGGATCATTGGGCGGGTTCAATTCTTCGAGCGGAATGGACGGGCCGGGGAAAGGTGCGACGAGAGGGTCGCCGATGACGACGGTTTGCCAGCTCAAGAAGGGCAGCGCGGCGTAAAAGCTCTCCGCCAGGTTGTGGCCGCGCACATAGGCGGGAAACAATATCTGCGGCCGCGCACAGGCTGAGAGGTACGGCTCGTACACATTGCCGGCCACGCCGGTTACGCCCTCGTGAATGAAATCCCCGATAAGCGATTGCGGCGACCCCGCAAAGAACGACCCGGGCGGGTCACTCCACTTGCCGATAGTCCATTTCTCCGGCGGCCGCGTGAAGCTGCGTCCGTCGGTGGAAACGAATTCCACCGCCAGCGCGCCATTCACCCACGTATTCCGCAGGAAACGCGAGAAGTTCGCGCGGTCGTTCGACCCCCAACTCGCGTAGCCAAGCACGTCCTTCTCCCCCGCCAGGAACACCTGAGAAGTCTCAAGCCGGACTCGCGACTCGGGAATCCCAGCTTTTCTCATTTCTGCGGCGGCCTCGCGCAGCCAGTTGTTCCCTTGGGCGTTATCATCGCCACTGAGGTCAAGGATGAATCGGCCCTCGCGGGAAGGCTGTAACCCACGATCAATCAGTGAGCGCACCTCAGCGACGTCGTAGCCGTCGAGGCGGGTGACCAGGTAGATGGGGAAATCGCGGTGGCTGAAGCGCACGAACCGCCCCGCCGCGTGCGGCGCAAAGTAGGGATTCGGAGCCGGCCCCGTGTACCCTCGCGGCACGCCGAGCAGGTCCTGATAGGCGAGCGTCAGCTCGGAATCCACACTGGCGTGGTCGCTCTCATTCTCAAGGGCGCTGATTTTGAGCGGGACGCCCCGGGTCAATACGATATAGAGCACACGGTCCTGCAGGTGGCGTTTCGCAAGGCAGCCCAGAATAGGCTTGCGGATTTCGTCTTCGAAATGCACGCGAGCGATTACTTCTTCGTCGAGGGTCTTGATCGTGCAGATGTTCTCGGCAGGAATGCCACGGCGCTCGCGGTAGTATTGCGCAACCGTCTTGGAGTCATTCGATTCCCGGTTGACCACCAGGAGGACGTTCTCCGGCCCTTGCGCCAGAAGAGGGAATCCGATGAAGAGAGATACTGCCAGCGCCCAGGGCCGCATGCATCCCATCTTACCAGTCCGTGACTTCACTCGTCAGCCGGCGCAATGACTGGTTTCTCAAACCGGCGCGACGGATCCAGTTCTTTCCTCACACCAGGTACCGCTCTAGCGTATAATCCCCGCCACGTCTGCGGCGAGGGTATTTCCAGAGGAGAGCGAGCAGAGCGCCATGAATGCCGCCCAAACAGAGCGCACCAACAATCACTCGATGAAAGGCACAAAATCCGAGCGCTTGATGTCGCTCGATGTCCTGCGCGGCTTCGATATGTTCTGGATCATCGGAGGGGAGCACATTTTCCGGGGGCTGGGTAAACTGACCGATCGCCCCATCGCGGGCAAGCTGCTCGAGCAGCTTGAGCACGTCAGATGGGAAGGCCTGCATTTCTACGACGTGATCTGGCCGCTTTTCATGTTCATCATGGGCGCCGCCATGCCCTTTTCGCTGGCCAAGCGGCGTTCGCAGGGCGCGACCGACCGCAGCATGATCCTCCATGCTGTAAAGCGCGCCCTCATCCTCTTCGTGCTCGGGATGATCGCGCAAGGAAACCTGTTGGCTTTTGATCTTTCGAAATTCCGCCCTTGTTACAGCGTGCTGCATGGGATTGCCGCGGGCTACTTGATTGCCACGATTGTGATCCTGAAAGTCAAGCCGTCACGGCATCTCGCCGTGATAGCGGGATTTCTGCTCCTTTACTGGGCCATCCTCATGCTGGTGCCGGTGCCGGGCGTGGGGGCCGGTGTACTCACACCGCAGGGCAATGTGGCAACCTACGTGGACCAACTCGTTTTGGGCCGCCTTCACTACGGCGAGAACACGTGGTTCCTGAGTTATCTGGGCTTTGCTTCATCGGTTCTGCTGGGGGTGCTGGCAGGGCAAGTGCTGATGTCGACCCGTCCGGCAAAAGAGCACATTTTGATGCTGGCGGGGGCGGGCGTCGCGTGTCTGGCTCTGGGTCTCGTCTGGAGTCTCTCGCTTCCCATCATCAAGCTCTTGTGGACGAGTTCGTACGTTCTCGTCGCCGGGGGCTTGAGTTTCGTCCTTCTGGCCATCTTCTATCTCATTGTCGATGTGTTGCGGTACCAACGCTGGGCGTTCGGTTTCATGGTGATTGGCATGAATTCCATCGTGGCGTATATGGCCATGATGCTTTTCGACTTTCGCCACATCGGCAACATCTTCGTGGGCAGCCTCCTTCCGCGCCTGGGGCGATGGGATCTGCTGGTTGAATCCACCGCGGCGTTCGGCTCGGCGTGGTTGATCCTGTACTGGCTGTACCGCAAGAAGACCTTCGTCAAAGTCTGACGCTTGCTACCGGCGGTTTTTCGTATGACATCGGGACTCCACTCGTCGCCGCATAAACATTGACATTTCCCGCGCGGTCGGCGATTCTGAGGGGCAGGGGGAATCCACTTTTCACCGTAGGACCATGAAAAGAATACTCATTTACGACACGACGCTCCGCGACGGCTCGCAAGGTGAAAACGTTTCGTTTTCGGTCGAGGACAAACTCCTTGTCGCCCGCAAGCTCGACGAGTTTGGCATCGACTACGTCGAGGGCGGCTGGCCGGGATCGAACAACAAGGACGTTGCTTTTTTTCAGCGTGCCCAGGAACTGAAGCTGAAGCACGCCAAGCTTGCGGCCTTCGGGAGCACGCGCCATCCCCGCAACAGCATCTCGCATGACCGCAACATTCACGCCCTTATCGAAGCCGGGACGCCCGTGGTCACTATATTTGGCAAGACCTGGGACCTGCACGTCAAGGTGGCGCTGGGAATTTCACTCGAAGAAAATCTCAAGCTCATCCGCGAGTCGGTGGAATACCTGAAATCGAAGGGCAAGGAAGTCATTTACGACGCCGAACATTTCTTTGACGGGTTCAAGGCTGATTCCGAATACGCTCTGGCCACGCTCCAAGCCGCGGAGGAAGCGGGCGCCGACACTATCGTCCTTTGCGACACGAATGGCGGCACGCTGACCTCCGACCTCCGCGAGCGGTTCCGCCGCGCTTCCGAACGGGTTAAGGTGCCGCTTGGCATTCACACCCACAACGATTGTGAGATGGCAGTGGCGAATGCCATTGCCGCTGTCGAACTCGGCGCGGTGCACGTCCAAGGGACGATCAACGGCTACGGCGAGAGGACCGGCAACGCCAATCTTTGCTCTGTGATCCCCAATATCGAGTTGAAGCTGGGTATGAGGTCGATTGGCAAAGAGAAGCTGAAGCACCTGACGGAAGTCTCGCACTACGTCAGCGAACTCGCCAACCTGAATCCGCGCTCGGACCTTGCCTTCGTCGGCAAGAGCGCGTTTGCCCACAAGGGAGGCATTCATGTAAGCGCGGTAATGAAGGAGTCGGCGGCGTACGAGCACATCGATCCCGCCCTGGTGGGCAACGAGCGCCGCGTGTTAATTTCCGAGCTTTCCGGAAAGAGCAACGTCCTCTACAAGGCGGAGGAGCTGGGTCTGACCATCGACAAGGATTCGCCGCACGCCAAGGTCGTGGTCGAGAAGCTGAAAGAATTGGAGCACGACGGCTATCAGTTCGAGGGCGCCGAGGGGTCTTTTGAAATCCTCTTCGACCGGCTCGTGCATCACCTGCCGGAATTTTTCGAGCTCGACGGCTTTCGCGTCATTACCGAGAAGAAGGGCTCCAAGGAAACCTCCTCCGAAGCCGTCATCAAGCTGCGTGTGGATGGCATCGAGGAACACACCGCGGCGGAAGGCGTCGGCCCGGTGAGCGCTCTCGACAGGGCGCTGCGCAAATCACTGACCACCTTTTTCCCCTGCATCCGCGACATTCATCTGACCGACTACAAAGTGCGTGTTCTCGACGCCGAACGCGCCACCGACGCCAAGGTCCGTGTGCTGATCGAAACCAGCGACGGGCATGAAACCTGGGGCACGGTGGGCGTTTCCGAAAACCTCATCGAGGCGAGCTGGCGCGCCCTCGTCGACAGCATCACCTACAAGCTCAAGAAGGAATACGGCTACAAAAGCCAGTCCTCCAAATCGCCCACCGCGCGGTAGGGCCCTTGCCGCACCCCGCTCCACATTCAGCAAGGCAACAAAGGTTCAGATCAGCGTTTGGGTGCGGGCCCGGTGGATTCGCGAATCACGAGTTCGGGGTCGATCAAGAATTCGCGGCCCCTGACTTCCGCCTCCTGATTCTGTTCGGGAACCAGAGCGGTAAAGGCAAGCCGTCCAATCGTTTCGCGCGGGATATTGACGGTGGTGAGCGGCGGACAGGCAAACTCGGACAGGCTGATGTTATCGTAGCCCGTCACGGAAACGTCTTTCGGTACCGAAAACCCCTGCTCGCGCAACTCCTTCAAGACTCCCAGTGCCATGAAATCGTTGACACAGATGATGGCGGTGGGATGGAAACCCGAAGCGAGCAACTGCCGGGTGGCTTGCTGGCCGCCGAGCGGCCCATCGCGATCCGTGGCGATGCTGTGCTCGACCTCTCCGGCGTAGCGCTTCATGGTGTCAAGGAAAGCCCTCTTGCGTTCCTGCAGGGGATCGAGCTCCGTGTGGTGCCCGACAAAGGCCATCCGCCGGTGCCCGATAGAGTGCAGATAATCCACGACCTTGTGGATGCTCTTCCCGTACCGCACCTTGATGTTGCTGACATTCCGGCCGGGAATTCCAACGTCATAGAGAACAATAGGAACGCTGCTGCCCATCAATTCATCCAGCAGCGGCGTGTCCATTTCCGAAACAATCACCGCCAGGCCTGCCAGCCGCCGGCCCAGCATCATTTGGATGCTCGTCGCCAGTTGGCGCGGGTTGTAGTCCGTATTGGCCACCAGAACGTCGTAGCCGCGGCGATGGGCCTCATCCTCCAAAGCTCGAAAGATGTCCAGGAAGAAGGGATTGGCAAGATTGGAAACCACCATTCCCACCGTCCGGCTCTTGCCGCCGGCCAGCGTCCGGGCGTGAATGTTAGGGCGGTACTTCAACTCCTGAATGGCCTTCAAAACCCGGGCCCGCGTCTCACTCCTCACCGAACCCACATCGTTCACCACGCGCGAGACGGTAGCGATCGAAACCTTGGCACGCCGGGCGACGTCATCGAGTCTCATGGCCTGCTGCCTCCGCCTGCAAACTCATGCAAACACTTTGCAAGCTTTACAGCACGATACATTAATACAGAGGCGGGCAGAATTCAGCACTTTTCCATTTACAGCACATTTTCATACGCCGCGATGGGGCAGGCCTACTCCGAACGAGGGGGGCGCGAATTTGTTCCGGCCACTTCGGCCAGCGAGCCAGAAGGCAGATCAAAGGAGGGCGAGCGGAGAACAACGCGCTCATACTCCTGCTTCGACCCTGCAGATCGATAGAAAATCACAACCAGTCGCGGATGGCGAGCGAGGACCTTGCGGCTGCCTTCCACGCCAAGGACGTAGAACTTCGAGAGCATATCGCTGTCCACACCGCGGGGCGCCAGCACGGCGGTCGAGAGCATGTTTTCCACTGGCCGGCCCGTGCGCGGGTCCATGATGTGCGAATAGGTCTTGCCCCCTAGCGTGAAGAATGTTTCGTAATTGCCGGAGGCCGAAAAGGAGTAGTTCTTGAGATAGGCAACATCGCCCGCCTTGTCGGCATGGAACGGATCTCGCAAAGTGACGCGCCAGGCGCGCTCGCCCGGCGGCGCTCCCAGGGCGTAGATGCTGCTGGTGCCGCTCGAGACCAGCGCGATCGTCACGCCGTTGGCGCGCAGGATGTCCACGGCGCGATCGACAGCGTAGCCCTTGGCAACTCCTCCCAGGTCAAGCTCGAGACCGGCAACGTCGAAGCGAATTGTACGCTTCTCGGGATCAAGCTGGACATGATGATAGCCGACGTGCTTCATCACTCGTGAGAGTTCTTGTGCCGTGGGAACCCTGCCCTGCCCGCGGAAAAATCCCCAGGCCTTCATCAGCGGCCCCACGGTGATATCGAAGGCGCCTCCCGTCTCTTCGCTGCCGCGGATAGAATCCGCAATTAATTGGAAAAGCCTGGGCTCGACTAACACCGCCTCATGAGCGGCGTCGCGGTTGATCCTCGAAAGCTCGCTCTCGGGCTTGTAGTTGCTCATCTGAGCGTCGAGGCTGTCGATCTCCTCAAACGCCTCGTTTGCCACCTGGGCGAGGAAGCGCGCGTCCGTGCCATACGCCACGATGGTGAACTGCGTCCCCATGGCGTCGTGCGAGGCTTCAAAGCGAATAGGAGGTTCTTCGCCCCACGCCCCGCGCAGGCTGGCGGAGAGAAGGAACGAGAGGAGAAGGGATCGGAAGAGGAAACGCATGAGCGGTCGGGCGGGCCCTACCCCGCCCGATGATTCATTGATGGCCGCACCCGCAGCGGACTCAGGCCGACTTCTTTGGCCAGAAAACCTTCTGGCCCGTGTCGATGGCGCGGTTACCGTAAATAACCCCCAGCGCGTCCGCTACCCCGATGTCGAGGGGCGCAGCGATTGCTTTCTTCTCCCGAATGCTGGCGATGAAATTGTTCATCTCGCTCCACCAGGGATCGTGCGGCTCTTCGATATCGTAGATGCCCAGCGAGGCGAGCCAGCGCTTGGCAAACCGCATCTCACGGTCCACAAAACCTTCCGTGTTCGGGACCTTCTCGGGAAAGATCGGAACGCCCTTCTGCGCGGCCTCGTCGCTGACCGTCGCGCCGGCCCACCAGTTCTCCTTCCCGCCGGCGGGCTTCGCCTTGGCGACCTGTTCGCGATAGTACATCCCTCTGCCGATGGTGATTTCCAGCGTCCCCTGGTCACCCATGATCTCTTCATGGAATCCGTAGTGGGCGTTGGAGAGGATGGAGGTGAAGACCATCTTCTGGCCGCCGGGATACTCAAAGATCACTTGCGCGTTATCGCAGGTCTCACGGCCGTCCTTCCAATAGTCGATGCCACCCATACCCAGCACGGCCGTCGGCTCGGCGCCGATCGCCCAGTTGGCAACGTCAATCTGGTGGGAGGCCAGTTCCGCCATCAAGCCGCCCGAGTACTCGCGGTACATCCTCCAGTTGAGCAAACGCTCGAATTTCGGGTCGGGGACGGGACGTCGCCAGTCATTGTTCCGGTGCCAGTTGGCGCGCACGAACATGATCTTGCCCAGCGCCCCCTTGCGGATCATCTCCATCGCCACGTTGTAAAGGACGCTGGAGCGGCGCTGCAGGCCAACCTGCAAGACCTGTTGCGGATGTGCCGCCGCGGCCTCGCGGATCGTTTTCTCTTCCTCCTCTTTGAAGAACATGCTCTTCTCGACAAAGACGTGCTTGCCGGCGTTGAGCGCGTCGATGACCATGCGGGCATGCAAGTAGAGTGGCGTGGCGATGACCACCGCGTCCAAGTCCTTGCGGTCGAGAAGCCGGTGGTATTCTTCATAGGTTTGGGGATTGCCGCCAATCGTCTCCACGCCCTTCTTGAGGTTGGGCGGGTAGATGTCGCAGGTGGCGAGGCAGCGCCCTTCGGGAATCGTCGTGAGAAACTTCAACAGCGTGCAGCCCTCAGTGCCTGTGCCGATAATTCCGTAACGGACGGCGTCGCTCGGGCCAGGGCTGGCAATCAGCGAGGGTGCTCCAACCGCCGGCAACACTACAGCCGCAGCCGCCGCGGTCTTTAGGAATTCCCGCCGCGTTACATCTGACTCTTTCTCCATTGCAAGAGCTCCTATGAGTTCGACATCCCACTTCACAACAAGTTTAGCATATCCGAGATGAACGACGGCGATGCCGGTGCCACCCTGAACATGACAGACAGTCCGCCGCGCCCACGGCGGTCCTGCATCTAAGTTATACTGTTCGAGGAGGAATTCACGAACCGCTTGACGCTTCGCCGCACCAGTTTGCAAACTCTCCTGCTTGCCACGCTCATCGTGGCCGTGGCTTCCCTTCTCCATTCACAGAGCGAGTTGCCCAGTGACGAGGTTAGCCAGGAGGTCCTGAAGTTCACGCGCATTTACGGCGCCCTGGAAGCGAATTACATGGACCCGCTCGATTCAGAGCAGGTCATTTACAACGGCGCGGCGCGTGGGGGACTGTCGGCGCTCGACCCGTTTTCATCTTTTTTCGATCCCGAGCAGTTCGAGCAACTGCGACAATTCACCCAGGGCAAGTCGCGCGGTTTCGGCTCGGTGCTTTACGTTCAGCCGGGAAAGATTCTGGTCTTGCAGACCGCCGAAGGTTCACCTTCGCGCCGCGCCGGACTGGGCCCCGGCGACGAGATCGTTTCGGTGAACGGCACGCGCATCGATCGCCTCGATCTGCAATCCCTGATCAATCTCCTGCAACAAGCGCGCTCGCAGACGGTACGGCTGGGAGTGATCCGGCCCGGCCGGGTTGTTTCCGAAGATTTCGAGTTGCACCCGGCGGAAGTTCCGACCCCGTCGGTGGACAAGTCTTTTCTGCTCGTCCCCGGCATCGCCTACCTTCACATCAACTCCTTCGACATCAAAACTCCGCAGGAGGTTGCCGAGATGATTGGGAAGCTCGGTGGCGGCGGTCTTAAAGGCCTGCTCCTCGACCTGCGCGACAATCGCGGCGGCGTGCTCGATGCGGCGACGGGCCTGGCCAGCGTCTTTCTCAAACCGGACTTGCTGGTGCTGACTCAGCGCGGCCGCGCCGTGCCGGAGAAGGACTACCGGACGTTCCAGACCCCCGCCCACTTCGAGATGCCGATCGTGGTGCTGGTGAACGGGACGACGGCAAGCGCGGCGGAGGTCTTTGTCGCCGCGCTGCAGGACCACGATCGGGCCTTGGTAACCGGTGAACCGAGCTTCGGCAAGGGCGTGGTGGAATCCGTGGCAACGCTCAGCGAGGGCACCGGGCTGGCGCTGACCACTGCACAGTACTTCACTCCCTCGGGACGCTCCATTCAGCGCCCCCTGCCAGGCACGGCACTCGCCGATCCCGACTCGAGCCTCAAGCGCGGGACAAACCCCAATTTCCACACTGACAACGGCCGTCCACTCGCCTCGAGCGGCGGAATCCTGCCCGACGTGACCCTGGAGAGCGTGGTGCAGGATCCCTGGTTCAACTTCCTCAACCAGCGTGGCGCGTTTACCGGCTTCGCCTCCGAATATCTAACCCTGCACGGCAAGATCAAAGAGGATTTCGAGCCCGACACCGCTACCCTCGATGCCTTCAAGTCCTACCTTGAACGCCAGCGGGTTCGAACACCGGAGGAGTACTGGGGGCCGGACCAGGAAGCACTGAGGCTCCGAATCAAAACCGAACTCTTCAATCTGGTGTTTGGCCTCGCCTCCGGCGACGAAATCGAAACGCGTGGCGACCACCAAGTCAAACAAGCCATCGAACTCTTCCCCAAAATCAACGCCCTCCTCCAACCTCATCCTCCCAATCTCGCCACCGCCCCACCAAAGCGGTAGCGTAGCTGTAGTGCCGGCCCACGCCTGGATTCCCGATTTTGCAGCGATGGCACCTCGGGCAGAGTGTCTCTTGCTTTTTGAGGACAACATTGCTAGTCTAGTCTCTTAACTTGGGCATGGGTGAGTTGAAGTGGAGGGTGCAGGAAAGAGATTGCAGGGCACAGTCAGGAACGGTGACGGGTAACGAGCCGAAAGACGCGAGGTTAAGCCTGGAGCCGGTAAGGGCGTGGTCGAAGAAAAACTAAAAACTCGAGGTATGAATATCATGCTTGCTCCGGCGAAGAAAAGGCGATAGAATAGCGGGCATGAAGAAGGCTAAACACAAGGGAATGATGACGATCCAGAGATTCCGGCGACTTTTTGGAGATGAGGAGCAGTGCTGGGAACACCTGCGGCGGGTGCCCTGGCCACGCGGTTTTGTTTGTCCGCGCTGCGGAGGGGGCAGCCGCGGCTACATGCGGGCCCGGCGCCTCGACGAGTGCCGGGCGTGCGGGTATCAGGGCTCGGTGACGGCGGGGACGATCT
>JBEKUI010000005.1:0-44852 GCA_049515175.1 Terriglobia bacterium | reverse complement strand
GATGAGTTCGCGGTGTCCCAGTCCATAGCCGAGTCGCAGGCCCGCAAGTCCGTGGACTTTGGAAAACGTCCGTAGTACGAGGATATTGCGCCCCTGCCTGACGTAGTCCACCGAGTGCGAATAGTCCGCCCGCTGCACGTATTCGAAATAGGCCTCGTCGAGGACCACCAGCACACGAGGCGGCAGCGCGTCGAGCAGACGGTCAAGGTCTTCGGCCGTAAACATGGTTCCTGTGGGGTTGTTGGGATTGCCGAGATAGATGACTTTGGTGCGGTGGGTTACGGCGTGTGCGATGGTGGCCAAATCGAACGTCATCTCGCGCATCGGGGTGAGCACCAAGCCCGCGCCCATATCTTCGACGGCCAGGCGGTACATGTAGAAGGCCGACTCGGAAGTGATCGCCTCATCGCCTGCAGTCAGGAAAGTCTTCGCCACAAGTTCGATCAGATCGGTCGAACCCGCCCCCAGGATGATCTGATCCATTGCGAGATGATGAATCTCAGCAAGTTTCTGGCGTAGATAAAACCCACCTCCGTCGGGGTAGAAGTGGACACGGTCGAGGTGACGGCGAACAGCCTCCAGCGCCTTCGGCGACGGTCCGAGGGGGTTTTCGTTGGACGCCAGCTTGATGGCGCTGCGCCCAAGCTCGCGTTCCACTTCTTCCACAGGTTTGCCCGGCGGGTAGGGGCGGATCCGGGTCGACCAGGGCGGCAGGATTTCGGAGATCGAGGATGTGGGCATGAGTATCACTCGTACGAGCGGGTCCGCGCCGCCGGCGGGAGCGCGCAGCGCTCTCCTAGACCTTCCATTTCTTGAGCCGCTCCACCTCGGAGGCGGTCAAATGCCGGAAGTGGCCCGGCGCCAGGCCTTCGTCTGTCAGGAACGCGATGCGGACGCGCTTCAACTTTATCACCGGATGCCCGATGCGCTCAAACATGCGCCGGACCTGGTGATTACGCCCTTCTGTCAGAGTGATTTCGTACCAAGGCTTCTCCCGTGCGGCCACCAGGCGGACCTGGGCGGGCGCGGTGCGCTCGCCGTCGAGAACGATACCCTTCTCGAGTTTCTCCAATTCGACCCTCTGCGGCTGGCCCTCTGCCTTGGCGCGGTAGGTTCTGGGAATTGCAGCTGCGCGCGACATCAGGAGGTTCGCCAGCTCACCGTCGTTGGTCAGCAACATGATTCCCGAGGAATTGTAGTCAAGGCGGCCGACAGGATAGATCCGCTCCTTGATGCCCTTGACGAGCGAAATGACGGTGGGGCGGCTCTGCGGGTCACTGACGGTCGAAACATAACCGACGGGCTTGTTAAGAAGAATGTACAGAAGGCGCCCCGAACGTCGAAGCAGCTTGCCATCCACCTTGACGTGGTCGCGTTCGGGATCGGCCTTTGAGCCGAGCTCGGTTGTGACCTGGCCGTTGACGGTCACACGCCCCTGGACAATCAGCTCTTCGGCCTTGCGGCGCGAAGTGATCCCGGCATCGGCAATGATTTTCTGAAGACGGATTTGCACGTTAGAACCAGGGGCGAGGAACTAGGGACTCGTGAAGGATAACAGAATTCTTCATTCCTCCGTACTCGGCATCGCGGGCTCGTGATTTTCGGCCGCTCCCGCCGTGTCGACTTCGCCTTCTTCTGTTGTGGCAGGCTCGCTGACCAATTCTTCGCGGGCGGCTGCGGCATTCGGCGCCGCATATTCGTCGGGAAGTTCACCGGCCTGATTTTCCTGCTGGTCCGGCGAACTCTCTCCCGGACCAGATTCGGGTCCGGGGACGCCTTCCGCCAGCGCCAGCTCCGCTCCCAGGGCCTGACGGGCGAGTTCCTCGAATTCCTTGAGGCTGGGCAACTCGCTCACGTCCTTCAGGCCGAAGTGCACCAGGAAGTCGCGCGAGGTGCGATAGAGAATCGGGCGGCCGACGACGTTCTTGCGGCCCGCGGTGACCACCAGTTTCCTTTCGAGCAGCGTGTGAATGACGCCGCCGCAATCGACGCCGCGAATGGCGTCAATTTCCGGAAGCGTCACCGGCTGCCGGTAAGCGATGACCGCCAGCGTTTCCAGCGCCGGCTTCGAGAGCCGGCTAGGCTGCTTGAGGCTCTTGACGAACTTGCGCAGCACGTCGTGGTGCTCGGGCTTGGTCGCGAACTTGTAGCCGCCCGCGACCTGCCGGATGTGAATGCCGTGCTCGGGTTTCTCGTATTCGTCGGTCAGCTCCTGGAGTTTGGCCTTGATGCGCTCGCGGTCTTCGTCGGGGAGTGACTTCACGATCGTGTCGAGCGTCACCGGTTCCGGCGCAACGTAGAGGATGCCCTCGATTTGTGCTCTGAGAACTTCGTCGTTGACCATAATCGCGAAATCAGAATTCCCAATCAGCCAAAATGGAGGCGAGGGGGATCCGACAGCGGCGTATTCGGGCTCCGCCTCCTAACCCAGACTCTCTTCCAGCCCCTCTTGCAGCATATCGTAACTGGCTCCTGACATGATCTCCTCAAAACGTTTGTGGCGGTGAACCAGGATCGAAGCAAATAGGTCCTTCTGGCGCAGCAGAATGGCGTGCAGGCGCACCATCTCGAGCAGTCCCAGGAACAAAGTGATGAGTGCCTGGCGCGATTCGTATCCGGCCATGAGCTGGTCCAGCGGTACGGGGCGTGAGCTGGCCAGCAGGATCTCCTTCACGTGCTGAATCATCTGCGCCACGGTGACTTCCTCGCGACGAATTTGGATTTGCGTGTGCTTCTTGGCACGTTCCAGTATTTGGCGGAAGACCGAAATGAGATCGAAGACCGAAACCGCCAGACCCGGCTCATCCTCAGCTTCCACAAACTCGCCGATCCCCGGCTGCGACCACGTTGCGTCCTCCACCATCCGTTTCGATTGCAGCATCTGTGCGGCGTTCTTGAACTGCTCGTGTTCGAGCAGCCGATGCACGAGCTCGGTGCGCGGGTCTTCCTCCTCGAGAGGCGCCAGCGGGTCGGGCGGCAGCAGCATTCGCGACTTGATGTAAATGAGCGTCGCGGCCATTAGAATGAATTCACCCGCCACGTCAATGTTCATCTCTTCCAGCAGGCGCAGATAATCGAGATACTGCTGCGTGATCTTGGCAATCGGGATGTCATAGATGTTGATTTCCTGCTTGCGGATCAAGTCGAGGAGGAGGTCGAGCGGGCCCTCGTAGGCTTCCAGCTTTACCGGCGGCGGAGGCGCGGCGAGGTGGCTCGCGCGCTTGGGCGATGGCGCGGGCGCAGGGTCTTGCGCTCCCACATCAGCGGCGCCGGGCTGTTGAGGATCGTCAGTCATCTGGAATGTGTCGGGTGTCAGGAGATCCCCGCCTGCGCGGGGATGACGGTTATTCCCGCGAAAGCGGGAATCTATCTGACGCCTGAATCCTGGAACCTGCTTTCAAGTCAACTTCACCGCCGCCCGCACCTCAGCCATGGTGGCCTGCGCGACCTTACGGGCTCGATCGGTGCCTTCGTCCAGAACATCCCACACCAGTTGCGGGTTCTTCTCGTAGGGCTGGCGGCGCCCCTGCATCGGCGCCAGAACGTTATTGATGTGTCCCGCCAGAAGCTTCTTGCAATCGAGGCAGCCGATCTCCGCCGTGCGGCATTCGCGGTTGACTCGGTTGATGGTCTCATTCTCCGCGAAGATTTTGTGAAGATCGAAGACCGGGCAAATGTCGGGATTGCCGGGGTCAGTCCGCCGCTTGCGGGCGGGGTCCGTGACCATCGTCGCCAGCTTCTTGGAGACCAATTCCGCCGGGTCGGTCAGGAAAATGGCGTTGTTGTAACTTTTCGACATCTTCCGGCCGTCGGTCCCGGGCAGTCGTGGCGAGGGTGTGAGCAATGCCTCGGGTTCGGGGAACACCGGGCCGTAGAATTGATTGAACCGCCGCGCCACCTCGCGCGTCAGTTCTACATGCGGCACCTGGTCCTCACCCACGGGCACAGCGTCAGCTTTGTACATCAGGATGTCCGCGGCCTGGAGCAGGGGGTAACCCAGGAAGCCGTACGTATGAATGTCGCGGTCCGTGATGTTCTCGAGCTGTTCTTTGTAAGTGGGCACGCGCTCCAGCCACCCGAGAGGCGTGACCATGGAAAACAGCAGATGCAGTTCCGCATGCTCCGGCAGGCGCGATTGAACGAAGAAGGTCGCCTTCTTGGGATCGAGGCCGGCGGCGAGCCAATCGGCGACGATCTCCCAGGTGTTCTCGCGGACGCCGGAGGGATCAGCATAATCCGTGGTCAGCATGTGCCAGTCGGCGACGAAGTGGAAGCTCTCGTATTCGTCCTGGAGTTTGACCCAATTCTGGAGCGCCCCGACGAGATTGCCGAGGTGCAGTTTGCCGGTGGGCCGCATGCCGCTCAGGATGCGCGGTCGCTTGTTCTTCGATTCCGTCATGGGATGGTTCGGAGAAATCCGCCTGAGGATTCCAGAGGTGCGAGATCAGTGCACTCTCCCGCCTTGTGCTCGTGCATTCGGCTCCGGAAGTTCATCGTAACATAGAGGCGAGACAAACCGAAAGAACCGACATTTCACTTGAGCCTGGCGCGGGGCCCACGGCCCGTCGCGATTTCCTGCAGCGGTGGTTGACAAGCCCGGCGGAGGGGATACAAGCTGGAAACGGGGAGGAGGGTTGTTGCTCCCGGGGGAGGATGACTTGAAGCTCCAAATTCTGATACGGACAAGCGCACTGCTGATTTGCATGGTGTGTCTGGTGCCTCTCGCTGCCCAGCAGCCCGAGCCGCCCCCCAAACCGCCCGAGTTTCCTTCTCCCCCGGCCGCGGCGCGCATCTGGAAATCACAAACCACGGGCAAGGAGTATCGCGTGTGGACGGAAAGTCAGCGGCTGCACGCGGAATGGGTCAACGCGCCGAACGTAGGGACTCAACGGCCCTCGATCCGCATCGAGTGTCAGCGGGTGGGCGAGAAGTGGGTGGGCACGGCGCGGAACTATCTCCCCTGCGACACGACCGAGAATGGCAAACGCCTCAGCAACTGGTGCCGCCTGACGACCAAGATCGAGTTCGATTCCCCGGAAGCCAATCGCATGACCGGGCACACGGAGTGGGCGCACCGCTTTGATTGCGTGAACTGCAAGATTCTGGAGCCGGTCTGGAAGGACTTCGAGTGGGTGCCGAAGGAGCAGACGCCCGTACCCATGAAGAAGTAATCAGGAGAAGTGACAGAGCCGGAGCGGTAAGTGGGGAATCGTGATTCGTGAATTGTTAACTCTGACTGCCAACTGCCAACTGCCAACTGCCAACTGCTTCCACGCCTACGAGGCCTTTAATTTCTTGATTTCCTCAATCAGCGGCGGGACGACTTCGAAGAGATCGCCGACGATGCCGTAGGTGGCCACTTCAAAGATGGGCGCCTCCTTATCTTTGTTGATGGCGACGACGATGCGAGAGCCCTTCATTCCCACTTGATGCTGGATAGCTCCCGAAACACCGAGGCCGACATAAAGCTTGGGCGCCACGGTTTGGCCGGAACTGCCGATCTGGCGGTCCATGGGGAGCCATCCGCTGTCGCAGATGGGGCGCGAGGCGCCAATTTCCGCGCCGAGGGATTCGGCGAGTTTGTTGACGAGTTCCAGGTTCTCGGGCGCCTTGATACCGCGGCCCACGGCGACGATCACTTCCGCCTGGGTCAAATCGACGGCTTGCTTCGCCTCGCGGAAGCGCTCCGCGGGCTTGGTGCGTATCGCTTCGGCAGGGAGAGTGACAGCGGCAGCGGCGACTTTTGCGGGCGAAGCGCCCCGCCGCACAGAATCCTCGCGAAACGCCGCCGCCTGGAAAGAGACCAGGAAGGGCGGCTCACCGGCGAACTCCATGTCGGCGCAATACTTCCCCTGGAAGACCTGCCGAACGAAGATCAAGCGCTCGCCCTCTTTCCGGTAGCCGAGGCAATCGCTCACAAAGCCTTTGTCGAGTGCGGCGGCGAGCTTGGGGGTGAAATCGCGGACCTGATATGTGTGACTGAACACGACGAAACGCGGCTGGCGCTGCGCGATAACTTCGCGCAATGCCGCCGCATAACCGTCCGCCGTGTAGTTGGCAAGGAGCGGCGAATCGACGCTCACGACTTCCTGGAGCGCCACCTCGGCGAGCTCAGCGGCGAGAGAGGACACATTTGACCCGGTGACCACCACGGCCACGTGGGCTTGCGTATCCTCTCCCAGGTGCTGCCCGGCAGCAAGCGCCTCCCAGGTGGGTCGGGTCAGCTTCCCGCCTTGATGTTCGGCGAAAACAAGAATCTCGTTTGGCATGACGAATAGGACGTACGAAGGACGAATTACGTATTACGAATGACGAAGTACAAAGTGCGAAGCCAGAGACTTTCAACCCTTGTACTTTGTCATTCGTCCTTCGTACTTGGTTCACTCCCCTTCCGGCGTCGGGCCTGGCATCGCCTGGGGCGCGGCTGAAGTCTCCTCGGCTTCCGCAGGCTTCTCTTTTTTCTCGACCCTAGTGGCTTTCCGGGATTTGCCCGCGCCAGTGGCGGGAAAGCTTCCCAGCGACTCGCAGACCAGCTCGAGCGGGATCGTCTTGTAAAAATTCCCCGCCTCAAACCTCTTGATCTGCTCTTTCCAGGCGGGATTGTCGCGGGCGGATTCCAGCGCTTCGTTGTTGCGCCAGAGGACCACCCACAGGTACTCGGGCTTGCGCGCCTCAAACACGCGCATGAAATAGGCGTCGATGCAGCCATCAATCTTCTTAAGCGCCGGCAGAGTGACCTGACGGCCGAACTTCTCGTAGTCTCCAGCCTTCTTCTTCTTGGCTCGCATTCTCCAGATGTGGGCGAACATGATTCCTCCTCGCGAGGCTAAAGCACTCGCGCCTCATTTTTCAGCTTGTCGACCAGTAGAGCGGCGATCTCCTTGGGGTTGCCCTGTAAGAACTCCGTCTGTCCTTTCTTGGGCGGGACGTACACTTTGACGATCTTCTGCCGCGGCGCCAGGTCCTCCGCGGTGAGACCCAGGTCGGCGGCGGTCAACTTCTTGAGAGGTTTATTCTTCGCTGCCATGATGCCCTTCAGCGACGCGTAACGCGGCTTGTTGATGCCCGACTGTATCGCGAGCAGTGCCGGCATCGGCATTTCGATCCACTGGAACCAGCCCGCTTCCAGCTCGCGCTTGACCTTGAGCCGCGTTCCTTCCGCCTGAATCTCCATGATGATCGTGGAGTGGGGCAGGCCGAGAAGCTCGGCGAGGATGACGCCGGTCTGCGCGAAGCCGTTGTCGTCCGATTGCAGGCCGGTCAGCACCAGGTCGGGTGCCTCGCTGCGAATGGCGGCCGCCAGCGCCCGCGCCGTGCCGCGCGGGTCGAGGCCTTCGAAGGCCAGATCGTCAAGATGCAGCGCGCGGTCGGCGCCCTTAGCGAGCGCCTCCTTGATGGCCTGCTGCGCGCGCGCCGGCCCCAGGGAGCAGACCACCACCTCCCCGCCGTGTTTTTCCTTCAGCCGCAGCGCTTCTTCCAACGCATAAATGTCCGGCTCATTGACGCCGAAACTGAGGTCGGATTCTTGAATCCAGGTCCCCGCAGCGTTCAAGCGCAGCACCGCATCGCGGGAGGGAACTTGTTTGAGGCAGACAATGATTTTCATGAGAAGAGGCTGCCGGCAATCAAGCGCCAGCAATCCGCTTGCATTGTGCTCCGGTCTGATGTGCCGCCGGGTTTGGCCGCACAGCACTAGCCGGAGAAACGCTTGAACAGCAACGCTGCGTTGGTCCCGCCGAATCCAAACGAGTTCGAGAGAATGTACTCGACCTCCGCCTTCCGCGGCTGGTTGGGGACATAGTCTAGGTCGCAGTCGGGGTCGGGATTCTTGTAATTGATGGTCGGCGGCAGGATCTGGTCGCGCAGGACGAGGGTGCTGATCCCGGCTTCCAGACCGCCCGCACCGCCCAGCAGATGTCCGGTCATGGACTTCGTGGAGCTGACCGGGATCCTCTTGGCGTGCTCGCCGAAGACTCTCTTGATGGCCATGGTTTCCAGCCGGTCGTTGTAGGGCGTCGAGGTGCCGTGGGCGTTGATGTAGCTGACCTGCTGGGGCTCGACGCCGGCATCCGCCAGCGTCTTCTTCATAACGCGGGAAGCCCCGTCGGCGGTCTCGTCGGGCTGGGTAATGTGGAAAGCGTCGCCCGACATGCCGTAACCCACGACCTCCCCCAGGATGTTGGCGCCGCGCCGGCGGGCGAATTCCAGTTCTTCCAGAATGAGGAGGCCGGCGCCTTCACCGATAACGAAGCCGTCGCGCTGGGCATCGAAAGGACGGCTGGCCGTCTCGGGCGAGCCGTTGCGGGTCGAGAGCGCGCGCATGGAAGCGAACCCTCCCACGCTCAGCGGCGTGATGGCGGCTTCCGCGCCGCCCGTAATCATCACGTCGGCATCACCGCGCTGCACAATCTTGAAGGAATCGCCTACCGCGTGGGCGCTCGAGGAGCACGCTGTGCATGTGGCCGAATTCGGGCCCTTGGCGCCCCAGCGGATGGAGACGAAGCCCGAGGCCAGGTTCACAATGGTGGCGGGAATGAAGAAAGGAGAGATCTTGCGCGGGCCGCCCTGCATGAGGGCGGTGTGCTCGCGCTCGATGACGTCGAATCCGCCGATGCCGGAGCCAATGTAAACCCCCGTGCGTTCGGCAAAGTCCGGAGTGATAGTGAGCTTCGCCTGCTCCATCGCGAACTGGGCCGCCGCCATCGCGAACTGGATGAACAGACCCATCTTCTTGACTTCTTTCTTCTCGACGTAAAGAAGCGGGTCGAAGTTCTTGACTTCGGCGGCGAACCTGGCTGAAAAACCGGTTGTATCAAAATGGGTGATGGGAGCGGCGCCGCTCTGGCCGGCCAGGAGGGCCTTCCACGTCTCCTCCGTGCCGATGCCCACGGCGCTGACTAAACCCACGCCCGTCACCACGACTCTTCGTGCCAAGCGATATCCCTCCTGTGGAGACGCTCGGGGGGCGGCTCAGTTCTTTGAAGATTTGACGTGGGCCTGGATGTATTCGGTGGCGTCCTTCACCGTGGCGATCTTCTCGGCGTCCTCGTCCGGAATCTCGATCTCGAAAGCCTCTTCAAAGGCCATCACGAGCTCGACGATGTCGAGCGAGTCCGCGCCCAGATCGTCGATAAAATGCGCGGTGGCGGTTACCTCCGCTTCGTCCACGCCGAGCTGCTCGACAATAATCTGCTTGACCTTTTCATCAAGTGAAGCCATCCGTCTCTCCTCCTCGGATTTGGTGGGGCGGCCATTCTATCTGCGCCCCGGCCAACTTGCAACAACTACAGTGACAAGTGACGAGTCACGAGCCCAAAAAGTAACATCACATCTTATGCCCTGCTCGCCACTTTGCACTCGTCACGCCCTTTCACTGCATGAACATTCCACCGTTGATATTCAGCACGTGCCCGGTGATGTAACTCGCCTCGTCGGAGGCCAGGAAGCGCACGCCGCGGGCGATATCGACATCGCTCCCCATGCGCCCAAGCGGAATCAGGCTCAGCATTTTTTCCTTGACCGGTGCGGGCAGGTTTTCCGTCATGGCCGTGGCGATAAATCCCGGCGCCACGGCGTTCACGGTGATCCCCCGGCTGCCCACCTCCGCGGCGACCGCCTTGGTGAGGCCGATGATTCCGGCCTTCGACGCAATGTAATTGGCCTGGCCGACGTTGCCTGCCTGGGCCACTACGGAGGCGATGCTGATAATCCGTCCCGAGCGCTGCTTGACCATTGCGGGCAGAACCGCCTGGATGCAATGGAAAGTCCCATCCAGGTTGATGCTCAGCACGCGGTCCCAGTCTTCACGCTTCATGCGCATGGCAAGTCCGTCTTTGGTGATTCCGGCGTTGTTCACCAAGATATCAATCTTTTGCCACGCTTCGTAAACTTTCCCCACGGCTTCCTTCACCGAGTTGGGGTCGGAGACGTCGAGCTTCAACACCAGCGCCTTGCGCCCCAGCGCCTCGATCTCCTTGGCCGTGACCTCCATGCGTTCCAGGTTGACGTCGCCTCCGGCGATGTCCGCGCCTACTTCTGCCAGAGCGAGGGCGATGGCGCGCCCGATGCCCTGCGCGGCGCCCGTCACCAATGCCACGCGTCCTTGAAGGTTCATAATGGCTCCTCTGCTGCGGCGTACCCACTGCGTCGGTCCGCTCTGTAGGCCGGCGTTACGGACTCCTCAAACTTTGGCCGGACTCAAGCGAGAAACGACCTCATTCAGCGTGACGCGATCCTCTACGCGCAGGCAGTCGGCTTGCTGGTCCACTTGGCGCATCAAACCGGAGAGCACTTTGCCCGGCCCCACTTCTACGAAAAGGGTCACGCTTTCAGAAAGTAGCGCCCGCATCGACTGTTCCCACCGGACAGGGGCGGTCACCTGCCGCTTGAGTCCTTCGCGGGCTTCGGCCGCGGTACGGATCACCTTCGCGTCCGCATTGTTCACGAGTGGTACTCGCAGGTCGGCGAAATCCGTGGCCTCGAGGTCCACGGCCAGCCGGTCCTGCGCCGGCTGCATGAGCGCACAATGGAACGGCGCGCTGACGTTGAGCATGACGGCGCGCTTGGCGCCGCGCGCCTTGGCCAGCTCCACGGCCCGTGCCACCGCCGCTGCCGCGCCCGCAATGACGACCTGCCCCGGCGAATTGTAGTTCGCCGGCGAAACGACTTCGCCCTGGGCAGCTTCGCCGCAGACACTCTCCACGGCTGCAGCGTCCATTCCCAGTAACGCCGCCATGGCTCCCTGGCCGACCGGAACGGCTTCCTGCATGTACGTCCCGCGCTGGCGGACGATGCGCACGGCGTCCGTCAGGCGGAGGGCACGCGCCGCAACGAGAGCGGAGTACTCGCCCAGGCTGTGACCGGCAACGTAATCCGGTCCCAGGCCGTGCTCGTGCAGCACGGCGGCGGCGGCGGCCGAAACCGTCAGAATGGCCGGCTGAGTATTGGCCGTTAACTGCAACTCCTCCGCCGGTCCTTCAAAACAGAGCTTGGACAGCGCGAAGCCGAGCGCCGCGTCGGCCTCGTCGAAGACACGCCGCGCGACAGGAAACGCCTCCGCCAGCTCCCGGCCCATGCCGGGATACTGCGAACCCTGACCTGGAAACAAAAACGCGACTTTCGTCAATAACCCTCTTCAGGATTTAGCGATTAAGTGATGTAGCGATTTTGCGATTGTGTAAAATTGAAACCCAAAAACGTGTGCTCCACCTCATTCACTCAATCGCTAAATCACCCAATCACTCAATATTTTCACCACCGCATCAGCGTTGCTCCCCACGTGACTCCGGCACCGAAGGCCGACATCAGGATCAGATCGCCCTTCTTGATGCGGTTCGCGCGCAGGCATTCATCGAGGCAAATGGGGATGGAGGCCGATGAGGTGTTGCCGATGCGGCTGATGTTGGAATATACCCTGGCCGCGTCCAGTCCTAGGCGGTCCCGGACGGCGTCCGTGATGCGCTGGTTGGCTTGGTGGGGGATAAACAGCGAGATCTGTTCGGTCGTCACCCCGGCCTTGTCCAGTACGCGCCGGGAGACGTCCTCCATGCTGCGCACCGCCACCTTAAACAACTCGTTACCGCGCATCTTGATGTAGTGCTCGCCCGCCTGCACGGTGAAGCAGGTGGCCGGCCGCGCCGTGCCGCCGGCTGGAATGTAGAGATGGTCGGCGAACGCGCCGTCGGTGTGCATATCTTCGGCGAGGATTCCGGAGGGAGGCTCGACGGGACCAAAGACGCTCGCCGCGACTCCGTCGCCGAAGATGACGCAGGTGGCGCGGTCCTGATAATCGACATAGCGGGAAAGCAGCTCCGCACCCACCACCAGGGCGTATTTCGCCTTCCCTGTCTTGATGAAGTTGTCGGCCACGGTCATGCCAAACAGAAAACCCGAGCAGGCGGCGGCCAGGTCAAAAGAGCAACAGGCGCGCGCCCCCAGGTCGCGCTGAATGAAGGCGGCCGTGGAGGGTAAGGGCATGTCCGGGGAGATGGTCGAGCAGATGATCAGATCCAGGTCGGTGGGCTTGAGGCCGGCCATGTCCAGCGCTTTGCGCGCCGCTTGCACCGAGAGGCTGGAGGTGGTCTCGTTAGGGGCGGCCTGCCGCCGCTCCCGGATGCCGGTCCGATCGATGATCCACTGGTCGGAGGTTTCGACCATCTTCTCGAGGTCGTGGTTGGTCAGCACCTTCTCCGGCAGCGCCGCCCCCGTCCCCAATATCCCCACAGACACCATGCGCACTCCTAGATTCTGGAAACTGGAAAATAGAAACTGGAAAGCCGAAATCCGAGTTTCAGCCCAAGCCTTAGGAGGCGGCCCGCTGACCGCCTCGCGCCGAGGCTTCCGCCAGTTCGTGCTGAATCTTTCCGTTCACTTGTGCAGCGACAAATTCGCTCGCCACGCGGATGGCGTTCTTGATGCCGTTGGCGTTGGAGCCGCCATGGGTGATGATGCACACACCCCGCACGCCCAGTAACGGCGCCCCGCCGTACTCGGAATAGTCCACGCGCTTCTTGAAACGTCGCAGCGCGCGCAGCGCCAGCACCGAGCCCAGCTTGGCGGTCACCGTGCTCGCCAGCGCTTCCTTCAGCATCCCCGCCAGCACTATCGCCACGCCTTCGCTGGCCTTGAGTACCACGTTGCCGGTGAACCCATCGGCAACCATCACGTCGACCTTGCCGTTGATGACGTCGCGGCCCTCGACGTTGCCGATGAAATTGAGCGGCAGTTGCTTCAGCCGCTGGTGGGTCTGCCGGACCAGTTCGTTGCCCTTGTGGGCTTCCTCCCCGTTGGAGAGCAGCCCGACGCGCGGCCGCGGAACGCCGAAGATCGCCCGGTAATAAATTTCCCCCATCACCGCGAATTGCTCGAGATTCTCGGCGGTACAATCGACGTTCGCTCCCACATCGAGCACGATGGTGGCGGTGCCTTTCAGGTTCGGCATCACCGCCGCCAGCGCCGGGCGATCGACCCCTTCCAGAACGCCCAGGGTGATCTTCGCCGTAGCCATCACCGCGCCTGTATTGCCGGCACTCACCAGGCCGTCAGCCTTGCCGTCGCGTACCAGCCGCGCGGCCACGCGGATGGTGGAATCCTTCTTGTGCCGAAACGCCTTGGCGGCGGCGTCCTCCATGGTCACTACTTGGCTGGCCTGCACGATCTCAAAGTCGAGGGTGCGAGCCCCACGCCGCGCCAATTCCCTTCGCAGCACGTCCTGCGGGCCCACCAAGACCACTTCCGCCAGGCGTTCCCGGACCGCCAGGATCGCGCCGTCCAGCTCCGGCCCGGGTGCGGAATCCGAACCCATGGCATCTATGACGATGCGTCGCATGGTCTTAGCGGGTACTCGGGAAGGGGTTCTGGGTGCCGGGTCTGTAAGTGCCAGCAGGTCGAAAGAAGCCTGACGCGACTTTCGGGGTAGGTTTTTCCCAGCCCCCAAACCCTAGCCCCCAGCCCTCTTCTTCAGGCTTCCTCTTTCACCAACATCACTTCTCGGCCGCGATAATAGCCGCAGTGCGGGCACGCCTGATGGGGAAGTTTCGCTTCATGGCAATGCGGGCACTCGGCCATCGAGCCCTGCGCCAGGAAGTCATGTGCCCGGCGTCGATTGCGCCGCGCCTTGGAATGTCGTCGCTTTGGATTTGGCATTGGTGTTACTCTTTCCTCAAATTTATTGTCCGCGAAGTGCGGCGAAGGGTGAATCCGCCTGCATCTCCAGGCATTGGCACGTTTCCCGGTTGCGGTCCGCTCCACAGGTCGGGCAAAGCCCCCGGCAATCCTCCCTGCAGATGACCTTCATGGGGAAGGCGAGAATCATCTGCTCGGTGACTATGTCGGCCAGTTGAATCCCTTCGCCCTCGTAAAAGCCGACCTCCAACTCGTCGGGCGGAAGCTCGATTTCTTCGTTCCGCGCGATCGTACTCATCGGGCGATAAGTCAAATCGAACTCGTGCTCCACGGGCAGATCGACCGGCTTCAGGCAGCGGCTGCATGCCGCTTCGATGCGGGTCTTCACTGCGCCCCGGATGCGGATCTCCATGCCTGCGAGGTCCGCAACGGCGTTCACCTGAAGGTCGTCAATCTGACGGAACTCCACCTCCTGGTAATCGAGGGTGCCGGGCGCGTAGGTCTTCGTGACCACGACCCGATGAAGCTCCAGTTCCTGCAGGGTGATCAGCACCGTGGCCTCGTCAACCCGAAACTGTCTATTATAGGCGATTAGTCATCAAAGTCAAGAAAGGCGCAAGAAACAAGCACTTGCGGGCCTTCGACCTACCGGTCGGTCGAACGATTGGGGTGGCATTCCGGCGACCACGGCGAGGGGCCGGTCCCAAACTTGGGGAACTATTTCTGCCAGTAATGCCCTCACCCGACCGGCCCCATTTGCCGATACATATAAGTCAGATGGAAGTCGCCGAGCGAAGAAAAACCGAACGCGTGATGCTCGCCATCCCCATCCGCGTATTGGCCTTCGGGTCGAGTTGCGGGGACTTCACCGAAGAAACGGAGACCGTTCAGGTCAACCGGGCGGGCGCCCGCATTGTTCTTAAGCACCGCGTGGCGCCGGGCGAGACGATCCGCATTGTGAACCTGCAGAACTTCCGCGAGGCCGATTTTCGGGTCGTCGGTGCCGCCTGCCTTGAGCCAGGGAGGGCAGCGGAGTGGGGAATTGAGTACTCCGAATTCGAACGCAACATCTGGGGCATTGAATTCCCCGCTCCTTTGGACGACGACAGTCACCAGGCGGGGGCGCTGCTGATCTGCCGCGGGTGCGGCAGTGAGGCATTCGCCCCTTTGACGCTCGTGGAAGTGGACATTCTGGAGACGAGCGGCCAGATCCAGAGGCTTTGCAGCCGTTGCCGTCAGTTCTGCTCCTGGGTTTATGCGGATATCGAGCGCCGCCCTAAGTACCTTCCTCCAGCGGCAGTTCCCCCTCCGGGCCCGGCACGAGCGGGTCCGCGACAGGGGGGGATCGAACGCCGCGCCCACAAACGCCTTCCACTAAAACTGCCGGCGCGAGTTCGCAACCACCGGGGCGAGCAGGAGATCGTCAAGACCGAAGATGTTTCAAAAGGCGGTATCGCCGTGTGCCTCAGTATGAGGCTGAAGGTGGGGGAAATCGTGGGCGTGAATTGCCCTTACACGGAAGGCGACCAGACTCCTGAGCAGAAAGCGGAAGTTCGTCGCCAAGCTGTCTTCACGGCCGGCGAGCGCTGGCTCTACGGCTTACGGTACATCCGTTGACCCGCAGCGATTTGTGGTGATCCGGAGAATTCCCGCCACTGCCACCCTTCGGCCGAAGGAAACCATTGACAACCCCATGCTCAACGTGTAGGCTGTTGATTCACCTATGGGACGCACGCTGGCACATCATCATCACCCTTCGCACCACGCGATGACGTGTCGGTAGGCGTCTGCATTATCTAGAATTTAAGGAAGCAAGTAGACGGCCCGCCGACACGAAGACCCGGCGGGCTTTTTGATTTTATGGGCTCTGCGCCACTCCCTCCAGGGCGGCGCGAATCGAGCTTCCGGAGGAAAGGGAAAATGCAACTCAAGTACGCAGACGGGCTCATCCCCGCCGTGGTTCAGGATCGTCACAGCGGCAAAGTTCTGATGCTCGGCTACATGAACGACGAAGCTTATCGCCGGACCCTGGATTCCGGTTACGTGACATTCTTCAGCCGGAGTCGCCAGAAACTCTGGACGAAAGGCGAGATTTCCGGCCACCGGTTGAAGGTACGCGAGATCCGGGTCGATTGTGACCACGACGCGCTGCTCATTCAGGCGGACCTCGACGGGCCCGGCTGCTGCCACATGGGCTACAAATCGTGCTTCTTCCGCAAGCTCACGGCGGAGGGCGAGGAAATCATCCTCCAACGCGAGTTCGACCCGGAAGAGGTGTACGGTGATACCAAACAGGAGAGCCAGACATGAAGTTGAAGTTGGGACTGCCCAAGGGAAGTCTTCAGGAAGCCACCCTCGAGCTCTTTCGCCGCGCGGGCTATGAGATTAAGCTCAGCTCCCGCTCCTATTTCCCGGTGGTGGACGACGACGAGATCGAGTGCATGCTGATTCGCGCGCAGGAAATGGCGCGCTATGTCGAAGACGGGATCCTCGACGCGGGCCTGACCGGCAAGGATTGGATCCTCGAGAATGAGGCGGAGATTGTCGAAATTGCCGACCTGGTTTACGCCAAGCAGACCTTCGGGAAGGTTCGCTGGGTGCTCGCCGTACCGGAAAAATCGCCCTTCCAGAGCGTGAAGGACTTGGAGGGCAAGGTCATCGCCACCGAACTCGTGGGCGTCACGCGACGCTACCTCGCCCAGAACGGCGTCAGGGCCAAAGTGGAATTCTCCTGGGGGGCGACAGAAGTCAAGCCGCCGGTCCTCGCCGACGCCATTGTCGAGATCACCGAGACCGGCTCCTCGCTGCGCGCCAACGGCCTGCGCATCGTCGAGACGGTGCTGGAATCGAACACCAAGTTCTTCGCCAACCGCGCCGCCTGGGCGGACGAGTGGAAGCGCGCCAAGATGGAAACCATCGTGATGCTCCTCAAGGGAGCGATCGAAGCATCCGGCAAAGTGGGCTTGATGCTGAATGTCCACAAGGACAATCTGGAGAGTGTTCTCGCAGTTCTCCCGGCGCTCAAGCGGCCGACCATATCGCACCTCAGCGATCCGGATTGGCTGGCGGTGAACACGATTATCGAGGAGAGGACCGTGCGCGAAATCATCCCGCGGCTGAAGGCGGCGAAGGCGCAGGGGATTGTGGAGTATCCGCTTAACAAAATCGTTGTCTGAGTTCTGAAGGTTTGGTTTTCACAGGCCAGAATCGATATCCCTGGACCTATGCTGCGAATCATCAGAAGTACCGACAAATCGGCTTTAGCGCGGCTTGACCGCGCCCGGCACGCCAGTCTGGCCGAGGCCGAGCGTGTGGCACGCCGAATTCTTGCTGACGTCCGCCGTCATGGCGACCGGGCGCTTCTCCGCTACGCGATGCAGTTCGACGGGATCGATCTGAAGGCGGCTGGATTCGAGGTCACCCAGGAAGAAATTCGTGCGGCGTACGAGCATGTTCCGCGTGGCTTTGTCGCGGCGCTGCGCGTTGCGGCGCGCAACATTCGTGCCGTGGCACGACGTCAGTTGCCGCGCACCTGGAGTGCCGACACTGCGATGGGCGTGAAAGTAAGCCAGATCGTTCGCCCCTTGAAGCGCGTAGTCTGTTACGTTCCAGGCGGACGGTTTCCGCTTCCCTCCACGGTGCTGATGAGCGTGATTCCGGCCCAGGTGGCCGGCGTCAAGGAAATCGTCATCACATCGCCGCGCCCGGCGCCGGCGGTGCTGGTGACGGCGGATTTCCTCGGGATCAAGAGGATTTATCGGCTGGGCGGCGCGCAAGCCATCGCGGCGTTTGCCTACGGCACTCGCAACGTCCCGCGCGCCGACAAGATCGTGGGGCCGGGCAACCGCTTTGTGGCTGCGGCGAAGAAACTGGTCGCGGGCGAGTGTGGCATCGACTTCATCGCCGGCCCGACGGAACTGGTGGTTGTGGGAGGCAGGGGCCGCGCCGCCTGGATCGCCGCCGACCTCATCGGCCAGGCGGAGCACGATCCCGACGCGGTGGCGATATTCATCACCCCTTCGCGACGGCTGGCTGAGTCGGTGCAGCGCGCCACGGCAAGCCTCCTGGCGCGTCTACAACTGCCCTTTGCAGGAAAGGCGCTGGCGGCGAGCGGGGCGATTATCTGGACGCGCGATTTGGCCGAGGCTGTCGGGCTGGCAAACCAGTTCGCGCCCGAGCACCTCACTTTGCTCGAAGATGCGAGCAAGCTGCTGGGCCGGATTCAATCCGCCGGGTCGATATTCCTGGGCGGTTATAGCCCCGTGGCGGCGGGCGACTACGCCTCCGGGACGAATCACATCCTACCCACGGGCGGGGTGGCGCGGCTGCGCGGCGGCCTGAGCGCCGCGGACTTCGTCAAAGTCATTACTACGCAGCGGCTCACCCGCGGCGGATTGGCGCGTCTGCGGCCGGCGATTGTCACGCTGGCGAATACCGAGGGCCTGAAGGCCCACGCGTATTCGGTGGATGTTAGGTTTGAGCTGTAGCCCGTCAGCCGACGGGTGGATGACCGCCGTCTGATCTGAGCGGCCGCGGCCCTGTCCCCCTCACCCGTCCGTCGGCTGACGGACACCCTCTCCCCCCTAAGGGGGGGAGGGATGGGGAATGAGGGAGCTGAAAGCTGACGGCTGACAACTGAAGGCTTTACTCATGCTTCGACCACGCAAGTCTTACGAACGCTTGAACAAGTACCGCCCGCCGCTGGAAGGCCGGGGTGGCAAGATGCGCCTCGACTTCAACGAGAACACGGTGGGCTGCGCGCCGGCCGTGGTGCGCGCGCTGCGGCGTGCCCTCAATTCCGGCCAGCTCGCCACCTATCCGGAGTATGAGGAAGCACGCACGAAGATCGCCCGCTTCTTTGGAGTGAAACCCGAGCAACTCGTCCTCACCAACGGCACCGACGACGCGATCAAGGTCATCTGCGAAACCTTCGTCGAGCCGGGCGACGTGCTGCTCGTCCCCGCGCCGACGTTTCCGGTTTACCAGTTCTTCCACGAAGTGGCGGGCGGCCGCACCGAGCGCGTCTATTACGACGAGAATTTCCGCGTGCCGCTCGAACCCGTCCTCAAGGCGCTCAAGAAGAAGGTTCGCTGGGTGGCCTTTGCCAACCCCAACAATCCGACGGGAACGATAGTGCCCAAGCGCGATTTGCGCGTCATGCTCGAAGCCGCGCCGGACACCGCCTTCGTGGTGGACGAGGCGTATCACGAGTTCTCGGGCGAGACGGTGCTGCCGTGGGTGCGCAAATACCCTAACCTCATCGTGACGCGCACGTTCTCAAAAGCCTTCGGCCTCGCGGCGCTGCGCCTGGGCTGCATTTTCACCAACGCCGAGACGGCGGAGACCATGCGGCGCGGGCAGAATCCCTTCGCGGCGAATTCGCTGGCCCTGGTGGGCGCACTCGCGGCAATTGACAACGCACATTACGCCTACCGCTTCGCGGCCGAAGTCCGCGCCAATCGCGCCAAATTCTCTGCGTGGCTGGAAGAGCAAGAGATTCCTTATGTCCCGAGCAAAGCCAACTTCATCCTGACGCAGCTCGGGCCCAACGCTCCCGAGATCGGCAAGCGGCTGCGCGCCAGGAACATTCTGGTGCGCGACTGGAACTATGACCCGCGCCTGCGCGGCTTCCTGCGCTTCACCATCGGGTCCACGGCACAGATGCGGACCTTGATCCGCGAATTGACCCGGCTACGCGATCTCATCGATACGCGCAACGGCCGCAAGGAATGGAGCAAGTTCGCGAAATTCTCTTCCACAGGGTGGGTGTCATGAGAGGTCGCACTGCAAAGCTGCATCGCAAGACTGCGGAGACCGACATCCGCCTGCGCCTGAACCTCGACGGGCGGGGCCGCTACACGATTTCGACGGGCATTCGCTTTCTCGATCACATGCTCGAACTCTTCACCCGCCATGGCGGGTTCGATCTTGAGCTGCAGGCGCGCGGCGACCTCGACGTCGATCAACATCACACCGTGGAAGACATCGGCATCGTGCTTGGCCAGGCGGTGAAGGAAGCCCTGGGCACGAAGAAGGGCATCAATCGCGCCGGCTACTTCGTGATGCCCATGGACGAAACGCTGGCGCTCGCGGCCATCGACTTGAGCGGCCGGCCGTATCACGTCATCCACGCGCCCATCAAAGCCCGCCGGGTGGGGGATCTTCAGACGGAGCTGCTGGAGGACTTCTTCCACGGCTTCGCCACCAGCGCCGCGGCGAACGTTCACCTGAAAGTTGCCTACGGGCGCTCCAGCCATCACGCCGTCGAGGCGATGTTCAAGGCTTTTGCGCGCGCCCTGCGCTATGCCTGCTCGCGCGACGCCCGGCTGAAACGCCAGTTGCCCTCCACGAAAGGACTTCTGTGATCGCGCTCGTCGATTACGGCGCCGGCAATGTCGGCTCAGTCCTGAAAGCCGTCAAGTATCTTGGCTTTCCGTCACAGGTGGTGAACTCGCCAGACGCGCTGGAGAGTGCGGACAAGATCATCCTTCCCGGGCAGGGCCACTTCGGCTCGATGCTGAAGGCGATGGAAGAGCGCGCGCTGCTGGCCGTCCTGCGGCGGAAGATCGCTACTGGAACGCCCTATCTGGGCATCTGCCTGGGTCTCCAAGCGCTCTACGAAGCGAGCGAGGAGGCGCCGGGCAGGGCGGGGCTCGGCCTGCTCGGCGGCACGGTGACGCGCTTCCGGGCTCTCGATAAGGTGCCGCAGATCGGCTGGAACCAATTGCAGATTCGCCGCGCCAGCCGGCTTTTTCTTTACGTGCAGGACGGTAGCTTCGCCTATTACTGCCACTCCTACTACGGCCCGGTCGTCCCCGAGGCCGTGGCTGTCACCGAGTACGGCGAAACCTACGCGAGCGGCGTCGAGAAGGACAACGTCTGGGCAGTGCAGTTCCATCCCGAAAAGTCAGGCGAAGTGGGATTACAGGTGCTGAGGAATTTCCTGGAGATGTGAAAGCGTCCATTGCCTTGCGGGTTGGTCCTGCAACTGACATCGGACGACCCAAGCATGTTCGCCAAAAGAATCATTCCGTGCCTCGACTGCAAGGACGGACGCGTCGTCAAGGGGATCCGGTTTCTGAACCTGCGCGATGCCGGCGACCCGGGCGAGCTCGCCGAGGCTTATAACCGCGCGGGTGCGGACGAACTCGTGATGCTCGATATCTCCGCCTCGCGCGAGGGGCGTGCCACGCTGATGGAGACGGTCAACCGCGTGGCGCGCCAGCTCTTCATCCCGCTCACCGTGGGCGGCGGCGTGCGCCGGCTCGAGGACGCGCAGCGGCTGCTCGGCGCCGGCTCCGATAAGGTCGCGCTCAATACCGCCGCCGTGGAGACACCGGAAGTGATTTCCGAACTCGCCGAACGGTTTGGCAGCCAGGCGGTGGTGGTGGCGATTGATGCTCGCAGACTTCGGGACCGGAAAGTGGAAACTGGCAAATTGAAACTGGAAACTGGAAATCGGAAAGTCGGAAATCGAGAGTCACCGGAGGGACCTGCTCCAGTTTCCAATCTCCAATTTCCAGTTTCGGGTTCTCCCCGGTGGGAGGTCGTCACGTACGGCGGCTCGCGACCCACGGGCTTGGACGCGCTCGCCTGGGCGCGGCGTGTCGCGCAACTGGGCGCGGGCGAGATTCTGCTCACTTCCATGGACGCCGACGGAACGCAGGCAGGCTTCGACTGTGAACTCACAGCTACGATTTCGCGCGCCGTGAACATCCCCGTGATCGCCTCGGGGGGCGCGGGCAATCTCGAACACTTCGTGGAAGTATTTCAGCGCGGCGCCGCCGACGCCGCGCTCGCCGCCTCGATCTTCCACTTCGAGACGCACACGATTCGCAGTTTGAAGGAGTATCTGCGCGAGCACGGGGTCTCGGTGCGGTTGTCGTAGGGGCCAGAAACACGGGATCGGATGACCGGAGCATCGAGCCATCGGGTTGGCCAAATGGCTCAATGGCCCGATGACCCGATGGCTCGATTCGCCGAGTCTTATTGCGCTGTGAATGTGACGAGATAATGATCATCCCTTGCATCGATCTGATGGACCGGAAAGTCGTCCAGCTCGTTCAGGGGCGGGAGAAGAAGCTCGAACTGCCCGACCCGCTGGCGGTCCTCGCGAAGTTTGCCGGTTACCCCGAGATCCAGGTCATCGACCTGGACGCGGCCATAGGCGGCCCGGCGGCGAGCGCCAACGCCGGGGTCGTCCGCGAGCTCTGTGCGCGCAAGCCTTGCCGTGTAGGCGGCGGCATTCGCACCGTCGAACGTGCGCTGGAAGTCGTCGGCCAAGGTGCGCTGAAGGTGATCGTGGGCAGTTCGGCATTCACTCCACAAGGCATCAACCACGAATTCCTTCGCACTCTCGCGGTCTCGATTCCCCGCGAGCGCATCATGATTGGCGTCGACAGTCTGGGCGGCCAGGTGGCGATTCACGGCTGGCGCACCATCCTGCCGCTGAAGGTGACCGACGCGGTTTCGCAGCTGGAGCTCTACTGCTCGGAGTTTCTATCGACATACATCGACGCGGAAGGGAAGTTGCAGGGGACCAGCATCGAGTACTTTCGCGGTCTGCGCGCGGCGACGAGCCTTCCCATCACCGCCGCAGGCGGCATCACGACGGACGAAGAGGCTGCCGCGCTGGAAGCGCTCGGCATGCACGCGGCGATGGGCATGGCGATTTACCGCAAAGTCTTCCCGGAGCTGTTTGCTTCGTAAGACCGCGGCGCGTCGCGCCCCGTATCCTAATCTCCATCTTCGCAATTTGACAGGACGCAAGGGCTGAATTAGATTCACCATCAGAGATCACATGCTCGATTTGGCGTTTGTACGTGACAACCTGGACCTGGTGAAGCAGAAGATGCGGGAGCGCGGATTGGGAAGCGCGCTCGAGGACTTTGAGAGCGTCGACCGCGAGCGGCGCAAGTTTCTAGTGGAAGCGGAGCGCGGCAAGGCGCGACGCAACAAGGCCTCGGAAGAAATCGCGGCACTCAAGAAGCAGGGCCAGGACGCTTCGGCGCTCATCGCCGAAATGCGCCAGCTCGGCGACGAAATCAAACAGTCGGACGAAAAGGCCAAAGCCCTCGACCAGCAGCTTCGCGAGCTGCTACGGAACATTCCCAACGTCCCGCACGAAAGCGTGCCGCTCGGGACCAGTTCGGCTGACAACCAGGAAGTCCGTCGCTGGGGCGAGCCGCGCAAGTTCGATTTCGAACCCAAGGCGCACTGGGACCTCGGGCCGCAACTCGGGATTCTCGACTTCGAGCGCGCGGCGAAGCTGACCGGCGCGCGCTTCGCGGTCTATCAAGGCGTCGGCGCGAGGCTGGAGCGGGCGCTCGCCAATTTCATGCTCGACGTCCACACGCGCGAGCACGGCTACACCGAAGTCCTTCCGCCCTTTGTGGTGAATTCCGCGAGTTTGTTTGGCACCGGCCAGTTGCCCAAATTTGCCAGCGACCTTTTCAAACTCGAGGGCACTGACTACTGGCTGATTCCCACCGCCGAAGTGCCGGTCACCAACCTCTATCGCGACGAGGTGCTCGAAGCCGAGCAGTTGCCCATCAAGCTCTGCGCGTGGACGCCGTGCTTCCGCAGCGAAGCGGGCTCCTACGGCAAGGACGTCCGCGGCATCATCCGCCAGCACCAATTCCAGAAGGTGGAGCTCGTTAAGTTCGTATTGCCGGAGACTTCCTACGTCGAACTCGAATCGCTGACGCACAACGCGGAGGCGATCCTGCAGAAGCTCGGCCTGCCGTACCGCGTCATCGTGTTGTGCACGGCCGACATGGGATTTGCTTCGGCGAAGACCTACGACATTGAAGTCTGGCTGCCCTCGAGCGGCGAGTACAAGGAGATTTCCTCCTGCTCGAATTTTGAAGCTTTTCAGGCGCGCCGCGCCAGCATCCGTTTCCGCCGCGGGGGAAGAGGTAAGACGGAATTGCTGCACACCTTGAACGGCAGCGGCCTCGCCGTGGGACGGACGTGGGTCGCCCTGCTCGAGAACTACCAGCAAGCCGACGGCTCCGTCGTCATCCCCGAAGTGCTGCGGCCCTACCTCGACGGCCTCGAACGTATCACACCTCCGAAGTAACTCCGCCTTCCAGCTCCGGCGGGGCGCCCAAGACTCCCCAGTTAGGTATTCTTCCCGAGCGCTGAGGGGTCAGCGTCGGGCATATAGCGATGGAAATCGCCCGGTCCATGGGTGTGTTCGAACTGAATGGTGGTATGGGTAACGCCGAATTCCTTGTGCAGCACTTCTCGCACCTGGTGGGCGATGAGTTCGCTTCCGGAAGTGGGCATGTCGAGGATGAGGATGTGGCAGGCGAGGGCGTGCGATTGCGAGCCCAGGCTCCAGAGATGCACGTCGTGAACCTCGCGCACGCCCGGTACAGCGAGCATGGCCGTCGCGACGCGCTCGACGTTGATGCCCTTGGGCGCGCTTTCGAGCAGGATGTTGGAGGATTCGGTGAGGATGCCGACGGCCGACCACAGAATCATTCCGGCAATCAGGAAAGCCAGGATGGGATCGATCAGCATCTGGCCGGTGCGCCCGATCAGCCAGCCCCCGCCGATGATGGCGACGTTCGAGATCGCGTCGCCGAGGTTGTGGATGAAGACGGCGCGCAGGTTGAGGTCGCGACGCTCGCCCGCCAGCGCCCAGGAGATGCCGCCGTTGATGAGCAGCGCGACCAGACCCACCGCGATGAGCGCGTTACTCGCCACGGGCTGAGGATGCATCAAGCGCCCGTACCCCTCGAAGCCGATGAACAGCGCCACCGCCACCAGGATCAATCCATTCACGAACGCCGCCAACACGCCGGCTCGCTGGTAGCCGAAGGTCTTGCGGCGGTCGGGCGATTTCTGCTCGAAGTAGAGGGCCACCCAGGACAGGACCAGCGTAGGAAGGTCGCTGAAGTTGTGCCAGCCGTCGCTGATCAGTGCCAGGCTGTGCGCGAGCACTCCGACAACGAATTCGGTGGTCACCAAGGCGAGGGTCGCAAGCAGGGCGATCTTCATCACCCCGCCCGCCGCCCGTGTATGGTGGTGGGCATGCACAGCGCCTCGATTCTAGGCGAAGGGAGGACGATCCGGCAACGTGCTACTCGGCGGAAGCGGTTTGCGGTATCATGGGACTGAAAAAAGGGACCACCAGGCGGAAGAGGTGGGTAGGGTGCAGGGACTTGGTTGGGACTCAATCCGGCAGGCCGTGCTCGACGGGGTCGGGCTCCGTCTCGGGCGGCGCGCCACGCGCTGCCGCTGGCTTCTGGGCGGTCTGGCTCTGATGCTGGCGGCGAGCGCGGCATTCGCGCAGAACTCCGCCTCCGCCCCCAGCCCCGCGACTCCGGCCGCCCCTGCCGCCGCAAATAAGGAGGCTGCTCCAGCCCCCGCGCAGACTTCGGTGCGCATCCGTGTGGATGTGGTGAGCGTGCCGGTGACGGTGATCGACCGGCATCGCCGGCCGGTGATTGACCTGGAGAAGGATGATTTCCAGATCTTCGAGGACGACGTTCCGCAGACCATCAAGTACTTCAGCCGCGAGATGCGCCCGCCGCTGCGCATCGGGTTGATTCTCGACACCAGCAACAGCGCGCGCCCGGCGCTGCAGTTTGAGAAGGACGCCGCCAGCGAATTCGTCTTCAACATGCTTCAGGGGCGGAGCAGCAAACACCAGATCTTCCTGCAGACCTTCGACGCGGCGAGCTCGATCGTTCAGGACTTCACCAACGAACCGGAACGCCTCAACGAGAAGATTCACGGTTTGAAAGCCGGCGGCGGCAAGGCGCTCTATGATGCGATCTATTTCGCCTGCCGGGAGAAAATGCTGACCAGCGGTCCGCCGGAGAACATGCGCCGCGTGCTGGTGCTCATCAGCGACGGCCGCGACGTGCAGAGCACTCACACGCTGGAAGAGGCGATCTCCATGGCGCGCCGATCCGAAACGGTGATCTACACTCTCGGAAACTCCTCCTACGGGTTTTCCAACACAGGGGACCCGGTCCTGGCGGACATTGCCGAGGAGACGGGTGGCGCGGCCTTCTTCCCGCTGGCCAATACGCCGGGCACGGACCTTGGAACCGGCTACCTTTCCCACGGCCAAATTGGTGATGGTGAGACGAGTCAGAACAAGGGACTGGGAGCGGAGACGGGCATGTATTCCGCGGCTCGGCTCGTGCAGTTGGCCGATTCGCTGGAGGCCATCCGGCACGAGCTCGACGAGCAGTACAGCATCGGTTACACGCCGACCAACACCAAAGTCGATGGCACCTTCCGCACCATCCACGTCGAAGCGCGCCGCAAGAATTTGACCATACGCGCCAAGCCTGGGTACCTGGCTCCCGCCGAGTAACCCGCCGCGGGACCAGCCTCAACCCGCCGGAGCGGCCGAACCAGGTTATCGACTTGCTCCGGGATTGGCCGATCGGTAGTGTTGACGATCGGACGATCGATTTCGCGGGGTAATCCACGTTTCTGTATTCGACCCACCGACAACAGGAGAGAAGCCATGATCGATGTTTCCGAAATACGCGGGATGCTGCGCGAGGGCCGTCTGATTGACCTCAGCCAGACGCTCGAGGAGCACATCCCGAACTACCCCACGCACTCCAAGTACTTCCACAACCTGTGGGGCTCCTACTGGCACGGCAACCGCTCGCTGACTTACCAGATCACCATGAACGAGCACAACGGCACGCACGTCGACGCTCCCGCGCACTTCATCAGCGACGCCAAACCCCACGCCCATGTCACCATCGAGAATGTGCCGCTCGCCTCTCTCCTGGGGCGCGGCGTTCGGCTCGACTGTCGCGGGATGAAGGAAGGTGACTACGTCTCGCGCGGCTTCATTGCCGATTGGGAGGCGAAGCACGGCACGCTCGAAGCAGGCGATATCGTGACCTTCAACTTCGGCTGGTCGGCGCACTGGGGGCTGCGCCCCAACGAGAAGCGCTACCTGACCGACTGGCCAGGCGTCAGCATGGAGGCGGCGGAATACCTGATCGGGAAATCGGTGGCCGCCATCGGCGTCGATACGCTCTCGCCCGACCCGCCGGCGGCGCTCGCGGGCAAACCGATCCATCCTGTCGTGCTCGAGAAGCAGGTCCTCATCATCGAGAACCTGACCAACCTCGAACAGCTTCCCGACTTCTTCCTCTTCCTCGCCTTGCCGCTGAAGATTCGCGGCGGCTCCGGCTCGCCCATTCGCGCTGTGGCGCTGGTGTGATGGTAGCGGCGACCTTCAGGTCGCCACGGTGTCGGGTGCATGCATGGCGGGCTGAAGCCCGCCGCTACCAGAGCGCCAAGCTCCTGGCGCACGAACCGCGCCGAGGCAACGTCTACTGCGCTTCGATCACCAGCGCACCGCTTTCGACGCGCGCCGCGGTCACCGCCTCCGGCAATTCCATGTGCATATCGATCTTGCGCTCGAACCAGGCCACGGGCAGCGCGACTTTTCCGATATGGATTTCGGAGGGTACGAGGCGCACGGTGTGACTGGCGAAGTTCAGCCGCCCATCCACAGTGAGATAGAGCTCGATTCCCCTCACCTCCAGCGTAAGCACGGCAATCAAGCGGTCGTCTTCGAGGGAGACGGTTCCGTTCCGGACGGTCGTGCCGCTATCAGGCGGCGGGCTCGTTTTCAACCACTCCTGGATCTGCGAGTTGATCTCGGCGGCGGTAAAGTGGACTTCCGACGCCATGCCGAGTTCGTGCGCCCGGGTGAGCCGCGCGAGCTTCTCCGCAAACGACGCGGCGGCCTCGGCGCTCGCTTCCGCCGGAGGCAGAGCGGGCTTGCTGAGCAGCATCCAGAGGAAGACGAGGCTCACGACCAGGCTCGCCAGCGCGGCGTAGCGGAGGACTCGCTTGAACACGCTCCACGGGTTCGGTTGGTCGGGAAGTTCGCCGTTCATGGTGTCACGCCGGGGAAGCGTTCTGCGGCGCCTCGTGGAGCACCGATCTCGTGGGGTCAATGCGCAGCCAGAGCAGGGCGCCGATGAACAGAATGACGCCCGAAACGACAATCGACACGTCCCACCGATGGAACCGCTCCACCAGGAAGCCGGTGGCCGTGGGGTAAACGAAGCCGGCCAGGTTACCCCACATGTTCATGCAGCCGGAGACTGTCCCGGAAAGTTCGTGGCCGACGTCCATGCAGACTGCCCAGCACGAGGCGAGGGCCATGTCGGCGAAGAAAGACGCCATGGCGATCGTCACCACGGAGCTCAGGGGGTCCTTGATCGCCACGCTGAGCAAAAGACACACCGCGCCCAGGAAGAATCCCGTGAATCCGATGTAGCGCCGCCTCTTCAGATTCCCGGTTCGCTTGACGAGGTAATCGGTCAGGAAGCCGCCCAGCGCGCAACCCACCGCCCCAAAGGCCAGCGGCAGGCCACCAAACGCCATCGAGACTCCGCGCGACTTGAGGTAGGTCGGTAACCAGGTGATGTAGAAGTACCAGCCGTAGGACATGCAGAAGTACATCCACATGATGGCCCAGAGGTTCCCGCTGCGAAGCAGGATCCCCCAGGGAACGCGCACCTGTTCGCTCTGATCTCGAGAGGTTTGGCCGGCCCGGATGACTTGCAGCTCGGCCTCGTTGACGGTTTTCCTCTCGTGCGGATGGTCGCGGAACCAGAACCAGAAGAAGCCGGCCCAGACGAAACCCAGCGCCCCGAAAACCGCAAACGTCTCGCGCCAACCCATGAAACCCAGCATGAGGACCACGAGGAGAGGAGAGACCGCCCCCCCAGCGCGCGCGTAGGTCCACATTATTCCCGTGGAAAGCCCGCGCTCGCTCGCCGGCATCCAGCGCGAGAAGACCTTGGCGGAGTTCGGATACATCCCCGCTTCCCCCGCGCCAAACAGGAACCGCACGGCAATCAGGTTCCACAAGCGAGTTGTCAGCCCCGTAAACGCCGTGAAGGCAGACCACCACACCACAATCCGCGTGATGACTTTGCGGGGGCCGATGTGGTCGCCCAGCCATCCGCCTGGAACCTCGAAGAGCGCGTAGGCCACGGCGAAGGCGCTGAACGCCAGCCCCATCTCCACGGGAGTCAGACCGAGCTCGGTTGTGATGTAAGGCGCGCTCGTGGAGATACAGACGCGGTCGAAATAGGTGATGATGGAGAGCGAGCAAATCCAGGCCAGCACCTGATGGCGGACGTGCGTCGGGCGCGCCGGCGTGGCGCTCGAAGGCTCTGGCGAGTTGTTCGGCTTCGACAATCCGTGCCCCGTCGCTCGATGCGGCTGGCTGTCGCTCCTGCCCCCAAAGTGCGCGTGCATACTAGCACAGGTCCACAGCGCAGCATCCGGCCGTTGCAAGAAGCTCTTGCGGCGGGTTCACCTCGCCACCCCGCCGCGCATAGCCGCCGACGACATCATACCGAGCTTAGTACTGGTACTTTGGCGGATTGACACGCGCCGCGACGGTGTGCTACGAAGGAAGGCGAGGCTGGGGTGATGGGGGCTGAAGAACTTCAATCCGCGTGGGAGCTTCTCAAGGAAGCCTATCAGTATCAGGTGGGCGGCGAATACGAAATGGCCGTCGAGCTCTACAAGCGCTCCCTCGACCTGCATCCCACCGCCGAAGCCTACACCTTCCTCGGCTGGACGTACCGCTTCCAGGGCAAGCTCGACGACGCCATCGCCGAGTGCAAGAAGGCCATCCAGATCGATCCCGAGTTCGGCAACCCCTACAACGATATCGGCGCCTACCTCATCGAGAAGGGCGAGTACGACGAAGCCGAGTCGTGGCTGCTGCGCGCCCTGCAGTCGAAGCGCTACGAGTCCTATCACTACCCGCACTACAATCTGGGGCGGGTCTTCATGGCGAAGGAGCACTTCGCCAAGGCTCGCCATCATTTCGAGCAGGCGCTCAAGCTCTCGCCCGATTACGGGCTCGCCAAGGAAGCGCTCGAAACCCTGCGACGCAAGCTGATGTAACTCCCTCCACCGTCCGTCCTTCACGCCCGTCCGCCGCGAGGCCGTGTGCTATCATGGCGGGGAAAAGAACTGTGAACATTCAATTGGAAGGCATTTCATGAGTCAGTCGCGGTTGGCGAACAGGGAGAAGGAAGAAGTCAACACCTTGATCGAACAACGCGTCGGTCCGACCCGCCCAGTAGTGTTGCGGAGGCCGGATTGGAGAGTCACCCGGGATAGAAGCATTATGTACTTCCTCACCTTTTCCCGAGAAGACCAGCGATTCTACGACGTGAACGAGAACGATCTAGCAGAATGGTTGCAATACGAGCGGTCATTCGTAGTCTTAGTAATGGGCAGCGCACGCGACACATTCATTATCCCTGTATCGGTTCTTGCTAGGCACTTGAAGAATCAAAAACCAAAGCAGGGAGGAAACTTCAAGCTCCACATCATAGACGAAAGCGGAAAATACAAATTGAGAGAATTAGGTAGGCTTGATCTCTCCGAATTCCACAACAATTACGCTGCACTGACACCCTGATGTGACAGCATTCCTGGTTCATACACATGCCCCGAGAACAACTCCGCTATATCACCGACGAGCTGAACAAGCTGCGCGAACAGAAGCTCTATCAGAAGCTGCGGATTCTGGAGAGCGAGCAGCGCCCCACCGCCCGCTTCGACGGCCGCGAGGTCATCAACCTCTCCTCCAACAACTACCTCGGCCTCACCACGCACCCCAGGCTCAAGCAGAAGGCGCTGCAAGCGATCGAGCAGTGGGGCGTGGGCTCGGGCGCGGTGCGCACCATCGCCGGCACCATGGCGCTCCACATGGAGCTCGAGGAGAAGATCGCCCGCTTCAAGAACGTCGAGGCTTCCGTGGTCTTTCAATCCGGCTTCACGGCCAACGCCGGAACCGTGCAGGCCATCCTCACCCGCGACGACGTCATCATCTCCGACGAGCTCAACCACGCTTCCATCATCGACGGCTGCCGACTTTCGCGCGCCGAGATCAAGGTGTTCCCGCACAAGGACGTCGAAGCCTGCGAGAAGGTCCTGAAGGAGCTCGCGGGGCGCAAAGGCCGCAAGCTGCTTGTCACCGACGGCGTCTTCTCGATGGACGGCGACATCGCGCCGCTGCCGGGGCTCGTCGCGCTGGCGGAGAAGTACGGCTGCATCATGATGATTGACGACGCGCACGCCTCCGGCGTCCTGGGCCGCAACGGGCGCGGCACCGTCGACCACTACGGCCTGCACGGCCGCGTCGACATCCAGGTCGGCACGCTCTCCAAGGCCATCGGGGCGCTGGGCGGCTACGTCTGCTCGACCCGCGACACCATCGAGTTCCTCTATCACCGCGCCCGGCCGTTCCTCTTCTCCACTTCTCACCCGCCTTCCGTCGCCGCCACCTGCATCGCGGCGTTCGAGGTGCTGGAAGAGGAGCCACAGCTCATCGAGGCTCTCTGGACGAACACGCGCTCCTTCAAAGAGGGTCTGAAGAAGCTCGGTTTCAATACCGGCATGAGTGAGACGCCCATCACGCCCGTCATGGTTGGCGACGCGGCGCTTGCCCACCAGTTCTCGCGCGAGCTCTTCGCCGCGGGCGTCTTTGCCATGAGCCTGGGCTTTCCCACTGTCCCCGTGGGCAAGGCGCGCATCCGCACTATCGTCACCGCCACGCACACGGAAGACGAACTCCGCCGCGCCCTGGAGATTCTCGGCAGCGTGGGCAAGAAGCTGGGCATCATCTGAGTTCGCGCTTCAAGTTGCCTCCCCACCCGACCGCGCGTTGTTTGACTTGGCGGAATGGCGGCGATTACCATCCTCTGGTGAACTCCCGCAAGAGACTGGCATTCGTCTTGCTGCTCGCGACGGCAGCGGCGCTGGCGCTCGCGGCGGCTTCGCCTCTCATTGCCCAACGGAGCGAAGAGGCCCTGGCGGAGCAGATCGGCGCCGCGATCGAAGCGGGCCGGCTCGACGCCGCCATCTCCGACGCGCGACGCGCGGTCGAGCGATTCCCGCAATCCGCGCAGCTTCATCAACTGCTCGGTGCGACGCTGTTCAAGAAGGGACTGAACGCCGAAGCGCGCCAGGCGTTTCAACGCGCCATCGAGCTGGACCCCGCGGTGCCGCAGAACCACTTCAACCTGGCGCTCGTCGAGCTGGGTGAGAACCACTACGCCGAGGCGGCCAAGGCCCTGGAAGCGTGCGTCAAGCTCCAGCCCGCCAACGCCCAGGCGCGCTTGCTCCTCGGCCGCGCTTATCACAACCTGAACCGCACCCTGCCCGCCATCGAGCAGTTCCGGAAGGCGCTGGAGCTCCAGCCGCAACTCCCCCTCGCCCACTACCATCTCGGTTACGCCTACCAGAGTCAGGGGAATCTCGCGGCGGCGCTGGCCGAATTCGAGCAGGAAATCCGCCTCAATCCCAACTTCGTCGAAGCCTACTGGCTGGCGGGGAACATCGAGCTGGGGAAGGGGAATCTCGCGAGCGCCGAAGACCACTTCCGCCGCGGCCTCCGCTTGCGGCCCGAGGCGGTTCCGGGGCACTATGGGCTGGCGCGCGTGCTGCTCGGGCGCGGCGAGCTGGCGGAGGCGGAGGAAGCCTTCAAGAAGGTCATCGAGCTCCAGCCCCAGCACGCGGAAGCGCACTACGCGCTGGCGCGGCTTTACCAGCAGGCGGGGAAGAAGGAAGCGGCGGCGCGGGAGCTCGAGATCGTGGCGGAACTCCACGCGCGCAGCGCCCGCCGGAGCTCCGGCATCGCGGGCAGCCGGAACCCCTGAAGGCGCGCGGCGACGCGCCGGAGTGATTGGAACCGGGAGGCCATCATTCGACCTCGACACTACGCGGCGATCATCGCAGTCGTCCTGGCCCTGGCTTCGGTGGCGCTGCTCGCCCAGCATCGCGCTGCTCCTCCCGCGCCGCAACCCCGCGGCACGCCCCGGCTCGCGCAGCCCGCGGAACGTGCGGCGGCTGACCAGTTTGTGGAAGTCTCCGAGAGCGCGGGCATCCGCTTTGCCCTCACCAGCGGCGGGCCCGAGAAGCACTACATCATCGAGGCCAAGGGCGGCGGCGGCATCGCCTGGACCGACTACGACGGCGACGGCTTCCCCGACCTCTTCCTGGTGAACGGCTCGACCTTCGAGCAGTGGCGGCGCGGCTCGAGTCCGCGCTCGCGCCTGTTCCACAACCGGGGCGACGGAACCTTCACCGACGTCTCCGCGGGCTCGGGGCTCGACCACACCGGCTGGGGCATGGGCGTCTGCGCGGGCGACTACGACAACGACGGCCGCGACGACCTCTACGTCACCTACTACGGCGGGAACGTCCTCTACCGCAACGAGGGCGGCGGGAAGTTCTCCGACCAAACCCAGCGCGCCGGCGTGCGCGGCCACGGCTGGAGCATGGGCTGCGCCTTTGGCGACTATGACAACGACGGCTATCTCGACCTCTACGTTGCGAACTACGTCGATGTGGATATCGAACATCTCGGCGAGCCGGGCAGCGCTCCCAACTGCACTTACCGCGGCGTCGCCACCTTCTGCGGCCCGCGGGGCCTGGCCGGCGGGCGCGACATCCTCTATCACAACAACCGCGACGGCACCTTCACCGACGTGACCGAGCGGGCGGGGATCGACCCCGGATCGTACTTCGGCCTGGGCGTGGTGATGGGCGACTACGACGGCGACGGGCGGCTCGACATCTACGTCGCCAACGATTCCACCCCCAGCTCCCTCTATCACAACAACGGCGACGGCACGTTCACCGACGTGGGGCCGGCGGCGGGCGTCGCCTACAGCGCCGAGGGCCAGGAACAGGCGGGGATGGGTGTTGACTTTGGAGATTACGACAACGATGGAATGCTTGACTTAGTTAAAGGTAACTTCTCTGACGATACCAAAAACCTTTATCACAACAACGGCGACGGCACCTTCACCGATCAGACCTACTTCGCGGGCCTGGGCGACGTCGCCTGGCTCTTCACCACCTTCGGCACCAAGTTCCTCGACTACGACAACGACGGCTGGAAGGACATCCTGCTCGCCAACGGCCAGACCTTCCCGCAGATGGACCGCTATCCCAGCGGCATCACCTACGCCGAGCGCAACCTGCTCTTCCACAACCTCCACAACGGCAAGTTCGAGGAAGTGGGACAGCGCTCGGGGCCCGGCCTCGCGCTCAAGAAGGTGAGCCGGGGTCTCGCCACCGCCGACTACGACAACGACGGCGACCTGGAATTCCTGGTCAGCAACATGAACGGTGCGCCCGACCTCATCCGGCACGCGCGCAAGAACTCCAACCATTCCGTGCTGCTCAAGCTCACGGGCACGCGCAGCAACCGCGACGGCATCGGCGCCAAGGTGCGCGTCACGGCCGGCGGCCTCACGCAATTCGACGAAGTGCGCAGCGGCAGCAGCTACCTGTCCTCCTCCGATCTCCGCCTGCACTTCGGCCTGGGCGCGGTGGCGAAGATCGACCGGATCGAAATTGCCTGGCCGAGCGGGCAGAAGGATGTGGTCGAGGATGCGCCCGCCGACCGCGTCCTGATCCTCCGGGAAGGCGCAGGACTGGCGGGCAGCACGCCATTTCGCAAGCCCGCTGCGCCGCCCGGCGCCAAGCCCAAAGGCTGAGAGATATGGAAGCGCTCAACCCACATCGAGACCGGCGGGCACGTTTGCACCGCGTGTCCCTCATGTTGGTTTGCATGGGCGCACTCTGGGGCGCGGCGTTTCCCGCCCTTTCGCGGGCGGATGAATTCACCCGCGTCCAAAACTACTCCGCGGAGCTTTCCTCGCGCGGATTGTTTGTGATCGACACGCGAATCGGCGATATTCGAATCGAGGGATGGGACGAGCCGCGCGTGGCGATCGAAGCCGAGAAGGTGGTTCAGGCGGGCTCGCAGGCAAAAGCCGAGCGCCTGTTCCCCCAAATCAAGATCCTGCTGAGCGAAGAAAGCGAAGGGCTGCTGCTGCGGACGGTCTACCCGCGCAGGACCGTCTTGCGCCCGTTCCGTGGAGCGACGAAGCTTTCCGCGAATTTCCGCATTCGGGTTCCTGCGGAGGTCAACCTCCGCCTCAAATGCGTGGATGGCGACGTGACGGTGCGAGGTCTGCGCGGCCACGAACAGATCCGGGTCGGTTACGGCAATGTCGAAGTCAGCGTCCCATCCCTGGAGCGGCTCCGTTCTTTGAAGGCGAACGCCTTCTTGGGGTATGTTCAGAGTGATCTGCACGGGGAAGACAGCGCGGGTTTCGGGCGCAAGGTTTCTTTCTGGAATCCCGACGGCGAGCAGAACGTTGCCGTGAGCGTCCGGCTGGGCGGCGTGTACATCTACCACGTCGAATAGCCCTCCGGCAGGCCGCCGGAGGACGGGGCTGATATCATCGGCTAGCCGGTGGGAGCGAGGAAAGGTTCGATACCGGACGTGTTCGCCTACACCGGCTTGCCGGGGGCGTTCAAGAAAGCGGGATTCGTGGAGGCGGCGCGTCGTTCCCCCACCCGCCCCATGATGCGATTCGCCGTGCAGGCGAAGTAGCCCGGAAGCCGCCTGGCGGCGCGAGGGAAGGAGAGCGAAATGAGTGGTTACCACGAGAATCCTTTTGTGGCGGAGTTCTATGACTACGTGGTGCCGTATCGCGAGCGCGGCGACGTGGATTTCTTCGTCGCGGCGGGCGAGCAGAGCGGCGGCTCGGTGCTCGAAATCGGCTGCGGCACGGGCCGCGTCCTGATTCCCACGGCGCGCGCCGGAGTGGAGATCACCGGCCTCGACTCCGCGCCCTCGATGCTCGCCGTGTGCCGCGCCAAGCTCGCGCAGGAAGCGCCCGCCGTGCAAGCGCGCGTGAAGCTCGAACAGGGCGACATGCGCAGCTTCGATCTGGGGCGGACGTTCCGCCTGGTGACGATTCCCTTCCGGCCCTTCCAGCATCTGATGACCGTGGACGATCAGCTCACTTGTCTCGGCACGGTGACGCGCCACCTCGCTCCGGGCGGAAAGCTGATCCTTGATCTCTTCAACCCCGCCTTCCCGCACCTCGCCGACGAGCGCTTCTTCGAGGAGCTGAACCGCGAGCCGCCCTTCACCATGCCCGATGGCCGCAAGGTCCTGCGCCGGCATCACATCGTGGCCCGCGACCTCTTCCAGCAGACGCAGGACGTGGAGCTGATCTACCGCGTCACTTACCCCGACGGGCGCGAGGAGCGGCTGGTGGACCGCTTCACCATGCGCTACCTCTTCCGCTTCGAGGCGGAGCACCTGCTGGCGCGCGCGGGCTTCGAAGTCGAGAGCGTTTACGCCGACTTCGACAAGAGCCCTTTCGGCTCCAAGGATCCCGGCGAGCTCATCTTCGTGGCCCGCAAGCGCTGACCGTGGCGGTTGATTCTAATCGCGGCCGTTCCGCGTGCACTCCCGAAGTTGTTCCAGGTCTTCGAGGAGGGCCCGCATCAGTTCCTCCCAGCTTTTCCTGTCGGCCGGCGTGAATTCCTTGCCGTAACCCTTCATCCGTTCCGGCATGGCATTTTCAAGGACCACCCAGAGGGTGGAGAGTTCTGCGGCCAGGATCTGGCGCGGGTCCGGCTTGCTGAGACGCACGGAGAACCGTCCCAGCGCCGCATGGAGCCGCCGCCGCATTTGCGCCATCTTCTCCCGCGCCCTCTGAATCTGCCCGCTTTTGATGGGCGAGGTGGCCGTGCCGTCCTCCAGCGATTTGAGGACCACTTCCATGCGGCCCAACGCGTCCTCGATGATGCTTGCAACCGTTGCCAGCCGCCGCGCGTGGAGCTCGTCGAGTGCCATAGTCTCGAATCTCCCCCATCCCCCGGGTGGGCTTTGGAGCCTACTGCGTCGTCCGGGTATCGCGAATCTCGCGTTCCAGGTTGTCCAGCCGGGCGAAGGCGGCCTGGACGGCGGCGGCTCCCTCGGACCGCACGGTTCGGGCGCGAGTCAAGGCCTGTTCCGCAATCCGCCTCACTTCGTGGAGCAGCTTGCGGATTTCCACCTCCAACCGGCTGCGACTTTCCTGAACGCGATTGAGAACGTCACTCTGCACCCGGGCGCAGTTGACCTCGAGCAGGTAGTTCAGGAACTCGCGGGCATCGTCCTCGATGGCGCGACGAGCTCCCACAAGGCCTAGAACCAGATCCGCCAGCCAACGCAGCGGCGATGCGGGTTGCGCGATTTGGGTCAGGTCGCGGAAGGTGAACTCCGATCGATATTGAAATCCCGCTTCCGGGTCAAGGGCGTGCGGCATGTGCGCCAGCTCCGGAACGCCTCCTTCAGCGAGCCTCTTCAGGAAATCATTGCCCATCTGCACGAAGCGACGGGCAACCTGCCGATATTCCTTCTCCGCCTCTGCTTGTTCCGTTCGCAGCCAGGGGAGGACGTGCTGGCGCGCGATGTCCTGAGCCTGGCGCATCAGGGCGCGGCGGTAGGACGGACCACCCATCCCGCGCGTGAGCGATGGCAGCGTCACCTCGAATTCCTGCTTTGCCTGCGGCAATGCGGAAGTGAAGAAGGCTTTGTGCGGGTGACGAAGACGTCGGAGAGATGCTGTTGCTCGGCCATCAAGAGGAAATTCAGCTCCCGCATCGAGCGTTCCGCCTCGGCGATCGTCCCGCTCATTGCCGCGATCCGCCGCTCGGATTCTTCGATGGGCCGCTGGAGCGCCTCGCGCTCCTCCCCGACAATCACCAGCAATCGTTCACTCAGACGCTCGATTCCGCGATCGCACGCCGCCTTGATGAGCTGCCGGCCCGAGTCGCCCACGAGCTGGTCAAGGGCGCCGGTGAGCTTTCCCCAATCGCGTTCGGGCCCGCAATTCAGGAGCCGCTCCGTGGCGCTGACCTCGAAGACCGGCCCCACTGGCCGCTGCAAGCGCTTCTCGAGCTGCTTTCGTGCAAACCCCGCGGCCGCAGTGCGTTCTTCGTCCGTGGTCCGGTCCGCCTTGTTGAGGACCAGGATGAGATTCCGAATCTGCCGTCCTACGGCTTCCACGAGCGCAAGCTCCTCGCCCGCCAGCGGAGGATCGGCGCCCACCACGACCAGCGCCGCATCGATGTGGGGTATGAAAGCCTGGGTCGCTGCGGTGTTGCCGGTGAACACCGATCCCAGGCCCGGCGTGTCCACCAGGCACATGCCGGTCGCAAGCAAGGGGCTCGGCACAAATACCTCGACACCCCCGACCTTCTTGGTGTTTTCCGGGTTGTGCTCTTCGGAAACGTACTGCTTCAGGTCCGCGATGGCGATATCCCGCCAGGAGCCGTCGCGCCCCTGGATGCGTGCTCTCAGTTGATCTCCGAATCGGATCACGGTGGGCACGGCAGTCACGGGAATGAAGCCCACTGGCAGGACGGGCTCACCGATCAGAGCATTAATCAGCGTTGACTTGCCGCGCTTGAACTGCCCGATACAGGCCACGTAGAAGCGGCCTTCCGCGACGCGGGCGGCGAGCTCGCGCGCTTCCTTGCTGACCGACTCCGCACCGAGCTCTTCCCCCAACGCCGCTAGGCGCAGGAGTCTGCCCGCGCCGTCATCGTCACTCGCACCGGTGGGCGCCGCAAGGGCGTGGTCTCCCGGCATCGTACGAACCTTCATCGAGTCGCCGCTTTCACCTTCCGTCATCGGCGCCCTCGGCAAGCTTCAGAGATGGCAGCGGGTCGTATCCGCGTACCAGGGAATCGATGCGGATCAACTTGGTTTTGATCTGCGCCCCGTAATGATAACGCGGCTCTGCAGCAAGGGCGCACATCATGATCAGGGCGCCGGGAATCTGTCCACTGAGCTGAAGCACTTGCTCCCGAAAGCCCGTGAGGTTGAGCCGTGCAAGGCCGAAGCGCTGCACGCACCATTCCAGCAATTGATGGGCCGGGTCCTTCGATAGCGGGCCGAGGGCTAGGCGTTGCCGGTCGCTCCAATAGAGATCGGTCACGTGGCCGATCTCAGCCTCACTCAGGCCCCGAGCCAGAAGGTAAACCGGCGCGTTGCGCATTTGAATGAGTTCCCGAACTACCTTGGCGACGGCGTGAGTCAGCGGCTGCATGTGATCGAGGACAATGCAGTAGAGGCCCATCTCTGCCGATCGGTAAAGCGAGCCCCTCAGACGGCTCGTCGAGAGCGACTTCAGCCAGGGTTGTAAAGTTCCCTTGCGGATGCCTTCTGCGCGCAATTGCCGGCGAAGCGTCATGTCCCCGGCTTCGTAAAGCCGGCTCAAGAGTGATCGCAGGAGGGGCTGCAACCCGTCCGCCCCGCTCAGGTAGATCGCTGACCGGGCAAGCGGCGAAGGGAGGCTGTTCAGAACTTTCATCGCCAGTGCCGTCTTGCCGATTCCCGCCGGACCCAAAATCAGCAAACTCTCACGCCTCTTCAAAGCTTCGTGCAGCTTCTGAAATTCGGCGGCTCGGCCCAGGAATGGGGGAGGGAGAGAGCGGAACACGGTCGATCACCTCTCGCTTTTCGTCACCGTTTCGAGCGCACGGTTGATTTTCCTCATGATGGCCAGCATTTCCTGAACCCGGGATCTCAGGTAGGAGGCCAGAGCGGCGGGGACCTTTCCGTACCCGTGGAGGTACTCCGGGTACAATTCCTCGATCGCGACGCTCATGGAGGTAAGCAGCGCGCGGGCCACGCGCTGGGGGTCGAGCCGGGCAGGTTCGAGTTTAAGCTCGGCCTTCATACCTGCTATGACCGCCCGCAAGTGAGCTGACAATTCCCTGAATTCCTCCGCCTTCTCTCCCTGCAGCGGCGGGCGCTCGCAGAGGGAGCGCGCCTCCGTGTGGAACAAATCCAGCAGTTGGAAACAATCTTCCTCCAACAAGCGTAGACGAACGGAGAGAATCCTGCGGTGATTGCTACTGACCTCATCGATGAAGGGCTGCGTCTGCGGTTCCATCAGAAACTCTCCGGAAGGGGGAAAATCCGAAGTCCTCTACTATTTCACCAGCAACACGGAACAGGGGGCGTGCCTCGTCAGGTTCTGAGACGTGTCGCCCCAAAAGCGGTCGAAGATGCGGCTATGGCCCATGAAGCCGACCACCAGCAGGTCAAAGTGATTGTCGCGCGCAAAGCGAATGATCGTTTCCACCTCATGGCCTGGCCGAACGTCGCATTTCAGTTCAATCCCGGCCGCTTGCGCCTGGGCTGTCGACTCGGAGCAAATGTGTTGGAAATACTTCTCGCTCTCTTCGTGCTCCTCCATCACCTCGCCCACGGTCTCCGCGAAATGGTTGGGGCGTTCGATGACGGTGATGGAGTGCAGTTCCGCGCCGAAGCGCTGAGCGGCGGCAATACCCGCTGCCAAGGCCTTTTTGCCACCTTCCGAGCCGTCGTTGGCAACCAGAATCTTCTTGAACATGACTTATACCTCGCTTCCGACACTCTGCGCGGCGGGCACAAGCGCATCTTGTTCCCGCACGCCCACTGCATTCACGTCCGGTCTGAAGAACCGTTCTGCGATCAACGTCGGCACGATGGCGCTCAGGATGACGACCGTCACCAGCACCGTGTACTGCGACTGGTCAATGTAGCCGTGAGTTAATCCGAACAGAGCGGAGATGGTCCCAAACGTCAGTCCCGTCGCCATCAGCAGAGTCGTGTATGCGCTTCGCTGGCGGCCGAAACCGAAGCCGAGCGCGAAGGGAAGAACTCCCGCAGTCTTGGCCGCCATCTTCACCAGAAAGAGCGCTCCGATCAGGATCAGGCCAGCCCAAAGCGCCTTGAACGAAACGTACGAGCCCGCCTTCAGGAAGTAGAACGGCGTGAGGATGGAAAACGCGATGGCCCGCATGCGGTGCATCAGCACGCGGTTCTTCAGAAACTGACGGGCCATGACCAGCCCGATCAAGTACGCGGGAAGTACGGCCTCACTGCGCGCCATCGTCGCCATCCCGCCCAGAATAAAGAGGATGAACAGGATGAACTTGATCTCCGGCTCGCTCACGCGATTGCCGACTTTGGCGAAATACCAGCCGGTGAACTTCGGGAGCACCCAGAGGAGCAGCGTCGTGGCCACCGTGAAGATCAGCAGCCAGCGGTTGTATTGCGCGAAGATCAGGCCGAGCGCCACGACGGTACCCAGGTCGGTCACGAAGCAGGCCGCCAGGATGACTTTGCCGAACTCCGTTTCGTTCAGCTTGCTCTCAATCATCACCGCGTAAACCACGGCGACGGAAGTCGTCGAAAGCGCGATGCCCGCGATTTGCGCGGCCTGCAGATTCCAGTGGAAGATCCAGTGAGCCGCAGCGAAGGCGCCGAGTGCCGGCGCGAGAAACGAGAAGAAACCGATCAGCAGGCTCTCTTTCAGATTGGCTCGGAGGACGTCGGGGTCGATTTCCGCTCCCGCCAGGAAGGTCAGCAGGACGCTCCCGAAGCTTGCCAGGAAACTAACCCATTCGTTGGGTGTCAGGTGAAGGAAATTGCCCGCCAAGACGCCCACGGCAATTTCTACCAGGGCCACGGAGATGCCCAGGCGGATCGAGAACATCGTGGCGATGAGCGCCAGGCCCACCCAAAGCGATGCGATTAACCACGGATTCACTCCAACCTCACACGTCACGGGGCAAGGCAGGGCCAAAAAAAACCCCTACCACGACCCGAAGTCATAGTAGGAGTTATCACCCCGCGCAGCGGGTGGTTCGTTAGGCGAACTCCATCGCCTTGATACTGATATTATACACATCGCTCAGGCCGTTTCAAGGTGTAGTCTTAGGGGTGGAACCGCTTGGCGAGGCCGGTCCGAGAGGTTCCCGTGCCCTTCCGATGGAAGGATCTCTAACGTGAAGGCGAGTGCTCGAACATCGCGCCTGCTGGTTCTGTCGCTGGACGGCATGCGTCCCGACCTCTACCGGCGCGCCGGCGAACTGGGCCTGAAGATTCCCAACCTCCAGGAGCTGCTTTCCGGCGCGGCCTCGGCCGAGGCGGTGGAGAGCGTCTTCCCCTCGACGACCTATCCCGCCCACGCCACGCTGGTGACGGGCGTCGCGCCGCGCGTGCATGGCATCTACAGTCATCTCGCCTCGCTCGACCCCACGGAGAAGACGCGGCCCTGGCACTGGTTCGCGGCGGCGATTCGCGTTCCGACGCTCTGGAGCCTGGCGCGCGTCCACGGCCTGAAGACGGCGGCCGTCAGCTGGCCGGTGAGCGCCGGCGCCCCCATCGATTTCAACCTGCCGGAGATCTGGGACCCCGCCGCTCCCGATCCCCATCAGGATTTCCAGACCGTCGTCCAGCACTCCACCCCCGGACTCGTCGAGGAGCTGCTGCAGCACTTCAAGTCGGCGCTGCGCTCCGAGCCCGACCGCCTGCGCGGCGAGGCGGCGCTCTATATCTGGAAGACCTACCGCCCGGACCTGCTCCTGGTGCATTTCGTGGGCTACGACCAACAGGCGCACGTGCACGGGCCGCAGTCGCGCGAGGCGTTGAAAGCTCTGGAGGTCGCCGACGTCGAACTCGGCCGCCTGCGCGAGGCTGCCACCGCGGCGGGCCGGGTGACGCTGGCGGTGCTTTCGGATCACGGCTTCCTCCCCGTCGAGAAGGAAGCGGCGCCGCTCGTCGTGCTGGCGGAAGAAGGCCTGTTTGGCGTGAGAAGTAAGCATCCCGAACTCAAGCACCTGGGCGCCGTGCACGCTGGCGGCTCGTTCGCCGTCTTCTGGCTGGAGGAGCCTTCGTCGCTCGAGACCCGCGCCCTCGACCGCGCCTTGAAGCGCCTGAAGGATTCCGGCGCCGTCGCCGCGATCCTCGACCGCCGCAAGCTGGAAGCGCTGGAGAGCGATCCCGACGCGGAGTTCATCCTCGACGCCGCGCCCGGCTTCTGCTTCACCGACCGCTTCTCGGGGCCGCTCATCCGCCCCAGCGAGCACGACCGCGGAACGCACGGCCACTTGCCCACCCGCCCGGGGCTGGAAGCGTCATTCATCGCCGCCGGGCCGGGCATCGCGCCGGGCAAGAATCTCGGGCGCTTCAAGCTGACCCGGATTGCTCCCACGCTGGCGCAACTGGCCGGCGTCGCCTTGGACGAACTCGCCGGCGAGTCGGAGCCGCTGGACCTGGCGTAGCGGCGGTTTTACATCGCCACTCTTCGCTGAGAGGTGTTACGCGGGGCCCGGAAGGGTATCGCAGGCATGTCATCCTGAGCGCAGCGAAGGATCTGCATTTTTGCATCCTCGGGAACCACTGCAGATGCTTCGCGATGCTCAGCACGACAGACGGGACATCGGATTCGCCATGCGCACTGAATCTGCCCTCACCCCCACCGCCGTCGAGGAGTACCTGGGCTCGCTGCCGCGCTGGGTGCGCTGGTGGCAATGGCTGAGCGGGCGGCGCTACCGCATCGTGCGCTTCACCGACCGCCCGCTGCCCCTCGTCGTCATCGCCCACTCGGTGCGCGACGCCGCTGGAGCGCGCCAGGTGGCGCGCAGCGTCGAACAGGATTGGGTGGAAGCGCCGCAGTCGTGCCGCGACGTCTACGACCACATGCTCTTCGAGGCGCCGGAACTGATCGTCGTGCAGTTGCGCCGCTCCAACATCTGCAGCTGCCTCGGCCACCGCCACGTCGTAGTGAGGGAAGCGCCCTTCGCCGAACATCACGAGGCGCTGGGCGGGGCGCGCGTGGGCGAGATGGATATCGCCTGCCGGCGCGTCGAGGAGTGGTCGGCGCTGCCGCTCTCCGATACCGCGCTGGACGTGAAGTTCCTGGAAGGCTCGCGCCTCGAGGAGTTCCACGCCAAGCAGTTCCGCCTTCGCCTGCTCAGCGTCCTGCTCCACGAAACCAACCACCTCGTCGCCCCCCTGGAGCCCGAACCCGCCGTGCGCGAGCGCAGCCTGAGCTTCTACCGCGAGGCGCTGGCCCACTACGTCGAGGACGCTCTGGCCACCCTCTCCCTCACCATCGACCGCTCTCTCTCGCGCTTGGGCTGAGCTGTAGCGCCGGTCGGCGCCCGTCACCTGACGGGAAGGGACCGGCGACCTCTTGGCTGGAGGGGGCGACGTTGTGGCTTTTGAAGCCCCGCTACGGTTGGCGGGGCGGTGCGGGCTTGCGTCGGCGTGGTATAACAGTTATACTACGATGCGATTTCGTTTCGACGCGCGAAAGAGCAGGAGGTTGAGGAGTAATCTCTAACGTGACGCTGTGGAAGGCCACCCCGCAGGAGCAACGTCTTTATGAAGAACACACATAAGGCCCGCAAGCCTCACTCGGCGGAAGCCATCGCTCGCCGTGCCGAGCGCGGCGAGGAGGTGTCCCCCTTCTTCAGCAACGCCGGCCGAATGATGGAACCGATCCGCCGGGTGAATGTCGATTTCACCTCTCCCATGCTCAGGGAACTGGACCTCGCCGCCTTGGAGTTGAACATCAGCCGCCAGGCGGTGATCAAGACGTTCATCCGACAGGCTCTCGACCAGCGCTACGTGGCGAAGAAGCTGCGGCCGGGAAAGAGGCGGTCTTAGGTCAGGGCCTCGCTTTGGGTTGTTGCACCACCGTCTCGGGCGTGAGGATGGCGACAGGCTCGATGCCCGTGCGACGCCGGGGGCGGCCTGTGTTGGACGCTCTGACCGCGACCGCCTCTCCTTTGTTTTCAGCAACATTCTGGCTTCGTTCCTCAGATTGTGAATATCAAGCTAGCTCCGGTTCTGCCACTAAGTCTTTGTAGGTGATGGTGTTGGTGCTAAGGCAGGCGCGCGTGAGGCGGTGGAACAGGCTCCCCTCCTGCCAGCGCCGGTTCAGCCGGTAGGTGAACTCGGCCACGTAGCGCTTCAGGTGTTTGGGTTGCGGCTTGTGGTGGGTGCCCAGCAGAAACCTCTTCAAATTCGACAACGTGATATGCACCCAGGGAAAGAACCGCCGCAGGAGCTTGCGGTCATCGCCCAGCGGGATAGCCGCGTGCGGGAAGCCGCGCCAGCTCAGCCCGCTGTAGCCGGCCCAGGCGTCGGTCAGCAGCGCGCTGCGCGCTTTCACTTTGCTGTCCAGAAAGGCCCGCACACTCGCCGCCGTCGCATCCGGCATCACGGCCAAGGCGACGCGGCCCGGAATCGGCGGCCGCCCCAGCTCTCCGGGTTTCCAATGTTCCACCGCCACCGCCACAATCGACTTGCTCTGCGCGGCGCGTCCGATCCGCCCCGTACCCCTTTCCTTTCCACCCACGTAGCCCTCGTCGACTTCAATCAACCCGCGTAACTGCCGCCCTTGCTCCCGGTCCGCCATGGCCTTGCGAATCTTGTGCGCCATCAGCCAGGCGGTCGGGTAACTCACCCCGATCTCCTTGCTCAGTTGCAGCGCCGAGATCCCTTTCTTCCCTTGACTCATCCGGTAGATCGCCCAGAACCAGTCGGC
>JBEKUI010000004.1:0-51157 GCA_049515175.1 Terriglobia bacterium | reverse complement strand
AAGGACAAGGCGTTCTTCTACACGAACTACGAGGGCTTGCGTCAGAGCCTAGGCCAGACTTTCATCAACTTCGTTCCGAACGCTGCGTATCGCGCCCAGGTGCTCGCGACATCGCCAGTGCTGAAGCCCATCCTGGACGCCTATCCGTTGGGACAGACCCCGGTCGACGACATCACCGACCAGGTCACCAAGGTGGCCACCGACACGGTCCGTGAAGACGCCGGCATGTTCCGCTTCGACTACCGGTTCAACGACCGCACCACGGCTTACTTCCGGTATAACATCGATGACGCGTACATCGACAGTCCTCAAGACGCGCTGGGAACCCACAACGTCATCCCCCACAGGCCTACCAACTATGTGTTGCAGATGTTGCACACCTTCTCGCCGACCACCGTCAACGAAGTGAAATTCGGGATCAACCGGGCGAACTATCACAACTGGACTTATGGGACTGCGCCCATCGCGGCGAGTCCCGGTCCTTTCGACGGCGTGAGCGATACCTCACTCGACACCGAAGTGGGCACCACGTTTGGTTACATGGACAACTTGACTATGGTTCGTGGGCGTCACACCCTCAAGCTGGGCGTGGACATCCGGCGCATCCGCCTGAACAACTCCGGCAACACTCTCACGACTTCTACCGTCAGTTACGACACGGCAGACGACTTCATCAACAACACCGCGGCAGACGCGGAGTACCTTGTGGGCGAAGGGGTGAGGGGCAACCGCCGCACCTTCTACCAGGGCTATTTCCAGGACGACTTTAAGGTGACTCCCGCACTCACGCTGAACCTCGGCCTGCGTTACGAGTACTACTCGGTGATGCATGAAGTTCACAACCGCTATGCGATAGTCGACATCGTGGGTTGCAGCGGATTCTGCCCGAAGGGCACGCCGTACTACTACCCTGACAGAAATGATTGGGGCCCGCGCATCGGCCTGGCGTGGTCGCCCGCCATGTTCCATGGCAAGACCAACATCCGCACCGGCTTCGGGATATACTACGGCGGCAACCAGAATGACGATTTCAGCGACGCGGCGGAGAGCGCCGTGCCTCGTTATTCGTGGTCCTCGTCGGATGTCCCCAATCTGTCCTTTCCACTAGCCCCCTTCTTAGATCCGGCTTTCCAACTCTTCAGCCCCAAGGCGGTTGATCGCCACCGGAAGGACCTTTCTTACGACCAATGGGATTTCATGGTCCAGGAGGAATTGCCGCAAAACTTCCTCTTGCAGGTTGGCTACGTGGGCGGCAAGGGGACGCACCTCTTCGACAAGTACCAAGTCAATTTGATTGACCCCGCGACGGGCACGCGCCCGCTGGCCGGCTTCGGACAGTTCGGCCTTAAGACGAACACTGGCAACGACCACTTCAACGCCTTGCAGGTCACCCTGCAACGCCGGTTCGTAAGGGGATTCTCATTCCAGTCGAACTACATGTGGTCGCACGGAATTACCGACGCCTCCAAATTTTCGGAGGATGGGAAGTGTCCGGTATCGCTTCCGCCCGCACCGGGCTCCCTCTCAATATCTCGATGACGCGTAAATCCTCAGCGATGCTGGACGGCAACACGTCGAGCCAGCGCCCGGACTTGGTTCCGGGAATGTCAATCTACGCGGCGAATCCCTCCATCGACGGCTGGTTCAACCCCGACGCATTCTCGAATCCCGCGAAATTCACGTGGGGTAACCTGGGCCGTTACGCCGCATTTGGTCCCAAAGCGTACGAACTTGACACAACATTGCAGAAGAGTTTCAGAATCACCGAGCGCCTGGCCATGAACTTCCGCGCCACGGCCTTCAACCTGTTCAACCACCCGCAATATGCTAATCCAGCCAGTAACATCAGCAAGTCATCGTTTGGGACGATCACCGATATCCTGAACGATGGTGCGACGGGATCTGGCGCGCCCCGCCGCTTCGAGTTCATGTTCCGGGCTGAATTCTAGGCCGACCTGGCGCGCGCCCGTGGCAGGGCCTCAGCACGGCAAAGCAGTTCCTGAATCGGGACTGCTTGGCCGCCAAGGCCCCGGGCGGATGGCAGTTGGTTGGAATCCAGGTCTTTCATATCCACCGAGGTAAAGGATTCATAACTATGCGTCGCAATTGCCTTCGTCTGTTTTTGATTTTCATGGTGGTCGGCAGCCTTTTGGCGGGTATCGGCCTTAACCCACGCCCTGCCTTGTTTGCGGCGCCAGCCAGTGGCCCGGATTTTCACCGGAGCGATAGAGACCTCTCCCACCCGCTACGGATCATCGTCTACGGTGACATGCGCTTCACGGATCCCAGCCAGACCTCGGCGACGAATCCCAAGGTGCGCCGCTGGTTAGTGGATCAAGTTGCCGCCGAAAAACCGGACGCCGTGCTGCTGAGCGGCGATGTAACCTGGCATGGCTGCCAGGCCAGCGACTACGATGACTACCGTAGCGAGACCCAGATCTGGCGAGACGCTCACCTTTACATATATCCGGCGCTCGGCAATCACGAATTCTCGGGCGGCTCGAGCAAGCAGCAGTGTCTGGAGAACTGGTGGAAAGCTTTCCCTGAGCTTGAGGGTCGACGATGGTATTCCGCGCAGCTCGGAAGTTCCGTTTATGTTCTCAACCTCGACAGCAATTTATCCTTGTTGGCAGGCAGTGAGCAGATCGCCTGGATACAGGCTCAGCTCGCGAGTCTGCCCCCGACAGTGCGCTTTGTTTTCTTCAACCTCCATCATCCGCCCATTGTTGACGTGCAGGAGAATGGGGATGCCAGCCACAACGGCCGCCCAAACGAGCATTCTCTGGCCGAAGTCCTGGCCCAGGCGCCGGAGAAGTCACGCGCGCGTTTCGTAGTGGCCAGCGGGCACATCCACAACTACGAACGGTTCTTGCAGGATGGCATTGTGTATCTGGTGTCGGGCGGCGGAGGGGCCAAGCCTCGTCCTATCGCGCGTGGCCCTGCGGATCTTTACCAGGACTCCGGATTCCCGAACTACCACTATGTGAGATTTGTGCTGGATGGAGAGAACTTGACAGGAACGATGGTCCGGGTCGCCGACCCCGACGCCGCCACTCCCGCATGGCAGGAGAGGGACCATTTCGAGATCCACGGGGCGGGCGACTCCGGGCCGTCCGGGAAAGCAAAGTAAAATTGCCTTTCCTCTTGGGAGGCTTGGAGACGGCCTCAGCCGTCCATGGGATGTGAAGAGACTGGCCTACCCAGAATACTTAGTCAAAGGGCAAGATATCGAATATAGTCGTGAGACTGGTGGTTGAACCAAAGTCCGACTGACGTCCTTCGAGGAACCTTTAAGGAGATTGACGAGCGATGAAAACTTTCCTGCGATTATGGGTAATTGTCCTTTCACTGGCCGCGCTCTGCGTGGCTGCAGACGCTCCAGGGTTCAAACTGACGAAAAGGTATCCAGTTCCGGGCGATGGCGGTTTCGACTACATCGTATTCGATGGCTCTTCGAATCGGCTTTATGTCTCGCACGGGACGGAGGTGAATGTTCTCGACGCTGCCACCGGAAACGTGCTGGGAAAGATTGAAGACACGCCGGGCGTACACGGCATTGCCATCGTTCCAGACCTGCATCGTGGATTCACGACCAACGGTAGAAACGCGACCCTATCGGTTTTCGACACGGACACCTTCAAGACCATCAAAATCATCTCTGTTCCGGAGGATCCGGACTTTGTCTTCTATGATCGACAAAACAAACGAGTCATGGTCTGCCACGGGGATGCGGCCGTAGTCACCGCCATTGATCCGGCAAAGGGAGAAGTGATCGGAAAGATCGATCTGGGCGGCGGGGCGGAGGCTGCCGTCCTCGATGGAAAAGGCACAGGATTCGTAAACCTGGAAAAAGAGGCGATGGTGGCCAGCTTTGATCCGCTGGCCCTGACCGTCAAACAGAAATGGCCGATCACTGGGTGTGAGACCCCCACCGGAATGGCCATGGACGTTTCTACCTCGCGGCTTTTCATCGGCTGCAGGAGCAAGGTGCTCGCGGTTATGGACGCCAACAGCGGCAGGGTGATCACGACTCTTCCGATCGGCGAAAGGGTCGATGCAGTCACCTTTGATGCGGAAAACAAGTTGATCTTCGCCTCCAACGGTGGCGGCACAGTGTCGGTGATCCGCCAGAAAAGCCCGAACGAATATGAGTCCGTCGGCGACATTCAAACTCAGAAGAGCGCAAAAACGATGGCGTTCGATCCGAAGTCCAAGCGGATATTCCTATCCGCCGCGGAGATGGAGTCCGAACCTTCAGCGAACGGGCAAAGGGCTCGACTGCGACCGAAGCCGGGAACATTTGCGGTTCTGGTTGTAGAACGGCAGTAAGCATGCTTTGCCGAACGGTTCGCGCGCGACAACCGGGGCTCAGGGTCTGTCACTGGTCATGCATGAGCGCTCCTCCCGGACGACGTACTAGCCGATAACGGGGTTGTTAGTTTTGATACAATCCGGACCCTGCTCACCCAGGTCGAATCCTTGCAAATCGCCGTCGGCGGGACAGTAGCGATCCAATCTTGGGATTCGGCCTGAGAAGTCTTAGGGCTGTATCGGAGGCGCCCGGCTGAACTTAGTTACAGGAGCGGAGTGTGATTTCCGACCGGGCGCTTTCGATACAGCGACTTGAAGGAAGCCGCCCGTGCGGCGGACGCGGGGATTATGCGTTTTGAATAGGGTTCAGAGGCCCCTGTGGGAACTGGATGAGCGAGGACGATGACTGTCTCGGTACCATGAAGTGTGGAACGGGCGTCGACCAGGAGTGGATCAGGCGCAGTAGGAACTGATTCGCCGAGGGTGGATCCGTTGGCCGCCCATGGCGAGGCACACGAAGGCGGGTGCCGGACGGGTGTCCATGACGCTTTAGAGTCGGGGGGCAGTATTTCATGAGACCCTGGCGAGGGAGAGCGGTGGAGAGCGCAGGCACATCTCAGCCGCCGTGAGGCGCTCCAGGATGATCATCGGGCCGCCACACTGGGGGCAGGACCACGGGGAAGAAGAAGGCAACGTGGTCGACCAGCCTTCGTCCTCCCCGGGCTTTGGTTGTTGTGCGGGCGGCAAGTCGGTGGGTCCCAGGAACCGGAAACAGATTGGCAAGGAGGCCGCGCGGCGACGATGGGCCAGAAAGCCGAAGTGCCGGATGCGCACGAAGCCTGGGGGCAGGAGGTGGAGCAGGAAGCGGCGCAAGAACTCCTCGACCCCAAGGGTCATCAGGCGCTGCCGTGAGCGGAGTCTCTCCAGCGGAAGGTGACTTGGCGACCCTCCCTTCAAAGGCATACGCCCACTTCTGCCTTTACCGGGACATGGGCGTGGGTCGGTCTCTAAGGCAGATGGAGAAAGGCGACGGTTGTACGTCACTACTGCGTCAGCTAATGCGGTGGTCTTCGAAGTGGCGATGGGTCGAAAGATGTGAGAAATATGACGATCACTTTGAGTACCAGCGCCGCCTGCAACAAGAAAAAGAGCGTCGGGCGATGCATGAACGCCACGCGAAGATCGCGATTCTCGGGCAAAACATTGTGGTAAGGGAATTGGAATCACTTCTAGCCAAAGCTCAGAACGGGGAATCTCGGATTACACCTACTGACGTGGCGCGCTTGATGGATGTAACTGTGAAAGTGGAACGGCTGGCTCGGGGCGAACCGACCGACAGCCATGAGGTGGCAGGGCCTGACCGCGGCCCCGTGAAGCTATCTCTCCAAGAAACGCTTGCCAAGATCCGTGAGTCTTATGGCCTCTCAAGCGAGGAGCACACCGGCGATTGAGGCGGCGTATGGGTCCATCAAAGACATGTTGTTCAGGTGGCGACACCTGATGCGCGAATTCGAGGGACGAGGCTTGCCGGTTGGTCCGTTCTTCGACCACATCCAACGCCACTGAGTTGCCCTGGCCCGCAAAGTGGGATTATCATGCGCGCCATGCCCATACAGCCTGAGGCGTATCGACTCTCACACCCCGGCAGTCCGTACTCTCCCGCCGCGCTCGGAAAGCTGACGGCGGCCGAAGTCGAGAAAATCCGCCGCCTTCATGCCCAAGGTGTCGAGTTTTCCGGCTTGGCGGCCCGCTTCGCAGTCAGCATCGAAATCATCCGGCGTATCCTCACCAAGCGCGGCGCCTGATCTCCCGAGCCACGTCTGGTGGCTTTCGAATATGGGACCGCGTTGAATTGAGTCCCCGAGCACGATAGGATATTCAAGTCCCTCTCCCTCGCATTTGTCCACGAGGCTTAGACATTTGGGAAAACGCAAATGGATTTGCTCGCCCAGCACCTCAAGGGTTTAGATTCTAAGACGTTCCATCAATTATGCTTTCAGCTTTTGGCTGAGAAGTACCCCTCTGCGAACATCCGCTACGTCGAAGGTGCCTCTGGAGATGAAGGGTTGGACCTCTTTCGAGGAGATTTGGCCTGCGGGCCTACTATTTGGCAGTGTAAGAGTTTCGAAGTGAATCTCATACGAGAATCACAGAAAAATCAAATCCGAAAGTCTTTGCGCAGAGCTGTTACATGCTATGGCCCCACCCTATGGGTCCTCTGCCTCAACATGGATTTCGATAGCAAGGCCCATCTTGGGTTTCAACGACGTGCGGTTGCCGCCGGAGCATCGAGCATGAGAAAAGCCCATGGTCAGGACTGCGCTGGCTGTGGCTACCCAAGGAAGGGAACCCGCCCCTCGAGGGGGGCGGCGCGGCGGTCAATTCGTCCGCATGCTCACTCTCACCCGTTTGAGGTCCGGCGCAAAGCGGTGCAGCTCTGTCTGGAAGAAAGCTTCCCCATGGAGCGGGTGGCCCGTGAAATGGGCGTGGGCCTAGCAACTGTTTGAAGCCGAGAGCGCGAGGGAGAAGGCGTTCGTGGAGGCCACGAGGCTGGGTCCGGTCAAAGTCCAGTAGGCTACACGACCGCCCCTCGGCGGGCTGGCTCATGGACCTGCTGCCAGGCGGCAAAAATCTCCGCCACCTTCTTCGCGCACTCCTCGCCCTTCAATGCCTCAAGGTAGCGCCGCAGCGACTCCACGTCCCGGTGCCCGAGCTGCTTGCGCAGCGTCTCAAGGTCCATACCCTCCCTCAAGCAGTGCGTGGCATACGTGGCGCGAAACTTGTGGAGCCAGAACCTCTTCGGGTCCATCCCGGCACGCTTTGCCGCCGCCTTGCATGATCTGAGGATGTGCCCGTCCACCCTGCTACCCGGGCGCCCCAGGGTGCCGCTCGGCTTCGGCGTGGGGAACACGAGCGCGTGGTCGTGCGTGGCAAGCCAAGCCTTAAGAATAGCCGCCAGCCCTGGGTCTATCGAGACCTCGCGGATCGCATACGACTTTGGGGTGAAGCCGTACTCGGGGCGCTCCGTGACCTTGAGGCAGGGCGATGCCCCGCCGAACACGCAGTCAACCCTGCGCAGGGTAGCAAGCTCGTGCTCCCTAAGCCCAGCACGGGCGAACGTCTGGAATATGGCGTTTTCCCTCTCGCCGCAGGCAAAGAGGAACTTCGCAAGCTCCTGCTCTGTGTAGATCTCCACGCCCTTCTCCACGTACCTCGGAGCGTCCTTCATGCCCAGCGGGCGTGCGGACTTCCCGATCCCGACCATCGGCACCGATCCCGTGTGCTTCAAGAATTGCAGGATCAACAAGAACTTGTTCGCTGCCGTCCTGGCGGACTTCGTGGGGCTGCTCCCTATGCACCACGCCATGTGCTTGGCGATGGCGGAGGCGGTCACTTGGCTCGCGAACTTGATGCCGCTCTGCCCGGCGAACTCGTGCAATGCCTGCCGGGACGCGGCGAGTGTCTTGGGCTGGCGGTTCTTCGCGGCGACCTTCAGTTCGAGCTCCGCAAGGTAGGCGTCGATGGCGTCGGAAAGAAGCTCGCCCTTCGGCTCGGCCTCGGGCAGCGCCTCACCGGTCTCCCTCTCGTACCGCTGCCGGGCGAGGTGCTTCCTCTGCTCATCCTGGGCCACAGCAGCGGACGTGCCCACCTTCTCCCACTGCCCGTCCACGTTGAGGTAGTATGCACCCTCGGTATGTAGCTCTTCCTTACCGTACACCAGGACAGCGTCAGGCTTGAGCTTGTTGTTCTTTCCGTAGATCGGCTTGCAGTAGCGCCAACCCTTGGAAGTCCGCACGTACTTGTAGATCGAAAATGTGGCGAGTCCCATAGTTTCCCTCTTCTCCTAAGTACTGGAAAGTTGGGAAATCCACGGGATGTCTTAGGAAGATTTTAGGATGGCATCTAGCCCACTCATTCTAAAGGACTGGCGGAGAGGGTGGGATTCGAACCCACGTGCCCGCTTTTGGCAGGCAAGACGCTTTCGAGGCGCCCCCGTTATGACCACTTCGGTACCTCTCCGCGAACTTATCGGGTCATCGAGCCATCGGGTCATTGACCCATCGGGTAGGCCAGCGTGGAATGTGTTCCCCGATGGTTGAATGGCGACGCTCGATCTCACCATTGAGCAGGAGGTTCATGTCCCCCTATTTGCGCTTCCGACGGAAGAACTGGCGGATGATCGCAGCACACTCTTCGGCGAGCACTCCGCTCGCGATCTCGACCTGGTGATTCAATTTCGGGTGGTTGAGGACCGCGAGGGCGGAACCGGCCGCGCCGGCCTTGTGATCGCGTGCGCCAAAGACCAGCCGCTTCAGCCGCGCCTGCACGATGGCGCCTGCACACATCGCGCACGGTTCAATTGTAGCATACAGCGTGCAGCCGGGCAGGCGGTAGTTCCCGAGCCGGCGCGCGGCTCGCCGCAACGCGAGAATCTCCGCGTGCGCGGAAGGGTCGTGGAGGTGAACAGGTTGGTTGTGAGCGCGCGCGATGACCTGCCCGTCTTGAACTACCACAGCGCCGACGGGAACTTCCTGCTCATCAAAACCTCTCTGAGCTTCGCGCAGTGCGCGCCGCATAAACAATTCATCCTCGCTGGGCGCGAGGTGTTTTCGCCGAGACCGAACCATCATGCCATGCTAGCACGGCTGCGCGGCCCAGGAGGTCAGTTTGTCCGGTTCCGCGTGGTCGTGGGCCTCAGGGCATTGCGCGGGTGGGATTCACCCGGTATAGTTATGCCGTTTCCAGTTCGCGATATTCTACGCAAGGAGAGTTCATTGCCATGAGTCCAATCAATCGCCGAGAGTTTCTGCGCAAGGGCGCCACGGGATTGGCTTCGATCCCGGCCATTGCCAGCATTTCATGCACTCAAACGCCCGAACCCGCGCCATCCAAACCTGAGCCTACGGGCCCGCCCCTGGGCATTCCGGTGGGCTTGCAGCTTTACACGCTGCGCGACACGATCGCCAAGGATTTCGAGGGGGTCATCAAACAAGTTGCCGCCATCGGCTACAAAAACGTCGAGGTTTACGATTTCTACGGTAAGTCGCCGGCGGAAGTGAAGAAGATCCTGGATGACAACGGCCTGAAGGCCCCCAGCGGCCACTGGCTGATGGCCAAACTCCGCAAGAGCGTGGCCAAGTGCATCGAGGAGGCCAAGGGGGTCGGCTGCGAGTACCTGGTCATGCCGATCCTCGACAAACCCGCCGAGCGGCGCACGCTCGATCAGTACAAGCGCTTCGTGGAGTTTTTCAACAAAACGGGCGAACAGTGCAAGAAGGCGGGGCTCACCTTCGCCTACCACAACCACAACTTCGAGTTTCAGAAGTTCGGGGACACGACCGCCTTCGACTTCCTGCTGAAGTCACTTGATCCCGAGCTGGTGAAAATCGAAATGGATTGCTTCTGGGTCACTCACGCCGGACAGGATCCCGTGACCTACATGGAGAATAACCCGGGGCGCTTCCCGCTGCTGCACATCAAAGACCTCGTGGCGGGGAATTCTCCCGCAACCGAGCTCGATGCCGAAAAGGGTGCGAAACTGTTTGCCGAGGTGGGGCAAGGGACCATCGATTGGAAGCGCATCTTTACCGCCGCCCCGAAAGGTGGGCTGAGATATTACTTCGTCGAGCAGGATTACTGCGGACGGCCGCCCATCGAGAGCGTCAAGATGAGCTACGATTACCTGAGCAAGCTGGCGGTGTAAGGACGGAAAGCAGAAAGCAGACTCTCCTCGTTGGTTATGAAACGCAGGCGGGGGCACCATGGAGGCCATGGCGCTCCTGCCTGCGCTCCCTCATTCTTTCCTTCCCTCTGCCTGTGCGGGTCCCCCCGGCACAACCGTCCACTTCCACGGTGGGCGCAGAAGTTGCTCGCGCCGTATAAGAACTCCTCTCCGTGGCATGAGGGCCTGACTACTGACCCAAGGGAAGAAGCTGACCTTTTTCCAGGTGCCTGACCACTGTGGCGTGATGGGCGGCGCGCGGGTCGTGCGTCACCATGATGATGGTTTTCTTAAAGTCCTTATTCAAACGGCTGAGGATGTCCAGGATCTCGTCGGCGGAGTGGGCGTCGAGGTCCCCGGTGGGCTCGTCGGCCATCAGCAGGGTGGGGTCCGTAACGATCGCGCGCGCGATGGCCACGCGCTGCTCCTGGCCGCCGGAGAGTTGCCGCGGATAGTGATGAATGCGGTCCTCCAATCCGACCAGCTTGAGAGCCGCGAGCACGTGATCTTTCCGCTCTTTGTTGGAGAGCTTGGTGAGGAGTAGAGGCAGCTCGACGTTCTCATAGGCAGTGAGTACCGGGATGAGGTTAAAGGTCTGGAAGACGAACCCGACGTGGACGTTGCGCCAGGCGGCCAGGCGGTCTTCACTGAGAGCGTTAATCTCCTCCTCCAGCACGCGGAGTCGTCCACCCGTCGGACGGTCGATGCCGGCGATGATGTTGAGCAGGGTGGTCTTGCCGGAGCCCGACGGGCCCATGAGGCAGACAAACTCCCCCTCGCTGATGGTGAGGGTGATGCTCTCAAGCGCCGCCACTTTAAACGAATCGCGCTGGAAGATCTTGGACAAGTCACTGATTTCGACGACGAGTTTTGCCATGGATATTTCCTTTTGACGGTGTCGCTCGCGGGCGGCCCGGATTCCACGCCTGCCGGGGAAAGCCGATTGCGATTCACGCTCCCTGTTTCACGCGCACACGTTGGCCGGAAGTCAGACCTTCCAACCCGCGAATGACAACGCGGTCGTTGGGCCCCAGGCCGTCGCCGACTTCCAGGCGGTCGCCCAGGTCGCGGCCCACTTCGATGGGTTTCAGCCGGACGTGCGTTCCGTCGAGCACGAAGACCGCCGACTTTCCGTCGTTCTGCACGATGGCGGCGCGTGGGACCGAAAGCATTTCCCGCGGCGCGCTGGCGGCGGGCTTATCCTTGGAAGCCGGAGCCAGAAATGAAACGTGGGCATTCATCTCCGGCCGCAGATAATCATCGGGCTGGAGGATCTTGACCTTCACCTGGATCGTCGCCTTCTGCCGGTTCGCCTGCGGCGCGATCTCTTCCACCACGCCCTTGTGCACGCGGTCGGGATAGGCGTCGGCGGTGACCAGGCACTCCTGGTTGGGTGAGATTCTCGGGAAGTCGTTCTGATTGATGTCCAGTTCCACCTGCAAGTCGTTCAGGTCGGCGAGCGAGCAGACGGAAGCTTTCACCCCGCCCGTTCCGCCAAAGTTCATGGTGGAAACCAGTTCGCCCTTTTCGATGGAGCGCTCGAGCACCGTGCCGGAGACGGGGGCGCGGATAAGCGTCGAGTCGAGCATCGTCTGCGCGTAGTCCACGGCCGCCTGTGCCTGGGCGGCCTGGGCGCGCGCGTAATCGATCTGCTCGCGGCGCGGCCCGATCTTCACCAGGTCGTAGCGCTTCCGGGCGCTTTCGAGCTGAGCTTTGGTGACGTTGTATTGCGTCCGCGCGTTATCGAGCTGCTGCTGGGAGGCGATGGCTTGCCCGGCCAGATCTTCGACGCGCTTAAGGTTGAGTTCGGCGTTCTGAAAATTGGCCTGAGCTTCTTCGGTCGCGGCGCGCGCGGCGTCGATTTCCTGCGGGCGCGAACCGGTCTCGAGTTCCTGCAGGCGCGACTTCGCGACGTTCAGATTCGCTTTCGCTTGCCCCAGTTGCGCCTGGAATTCCGTGTCCTCAAGACGCACCAGCACCTGTCCTTCCTTTACCTTGTCGCCTTTCTCGATTCCGATCTGGGCGACCCGGCCGACGACCTTCGAGCTCACTTGAATGGTGTGGTGGGCAACGATGTACCCGCCGGCGGTCAACACGACGCTACCGCCCGAGGCACCGCTACGCTCCAGCGTCACGCGCTGGACTTCGACCTCCGGCGCTTGGGCGAAGATGCCGGAGAACGCCACTCCCACGATCAACACGAAGACCACGCCCGCCCCCACGTAGAGCAGCGGCCCCCAGGGGGTTTTCCCCTTGGGCTCCAGCGACTCTTTGCGCGAGCGGTCGATCTGCAAGACGCTCAAATCTTTTTGCCGACTATCCATTGCTCAGAAATCCGTCTCCATTTCCAATGTCTTCTACGTCGAGCGCAGCGCCGTGACGATGTTCTCGTGCGCAGCGCGCCAGGCAGGGAATAGGCCTCCAAGAAATCCCATGATCACAGAAAAGATCATCCCCTGCAGCAAAAGCTGCGGGGTCACCCGGAAGCTGAAGGCCAGCTCGCTGAAGGTGGCGAAGTTGGTGGTGCCGGTGCTCACCCCGTTGATGGGCAGGGCGAGCATGCAGCCCAGGAAGCCACCGATGGCAGCAATGATCACCGACTCGATGATGAAGGAGAGCAGGATGCTCCCGCGCGAGAAGCCGACCACGCGCAGCGCGCCGATTTCCTTGGTGCGGCGCGCCACCGCCGCGTACATGGTGTTCATGGCGGCGAACGACGCCCCCACGGCCATGAGAGCCGCGATGAAGATTCCCAGAAACTTGATGGGCCCGGCGGAACGGGTTTGACGCTCGTAATACTCGAGCTCCGTCTGCGCTTTCTGATGCAGGCGGCGGTCGTCGGTCACTTGTTGCTTGAGACGGTTCAGAGCGGCGGTGTCCGTGGCGCGGATAAAGACGCTCGAATAGGCGTCGCGATCGAAGTCTTGTCCCAGCCCATCAGCATCCGTCCAGATTTCCGAGGCGTAGGCGGTGTTGCCGGCGTCAAAGACCCCGACCACGGTCCAGTAGCCCTTGGCAACCTTCAGCTTGTCGCCCAGCGAGCAGTTCTGGAAGCGCTCCGCGATGCGCTTGGAGACGATGACCTCGCGCAGCCCGGACTTGAACTCACGGCCTTCGACCAACTTGAAGTTGTTCCGCAGCGTGAAGCCTTCCGGTCCCAGGCCGCGAATCGTCACATTCGATCCCTGCGTCTGATTGCGCCGCGGCAGGTTGATCAGCACGACCAGCTCCGGCGAAACGCGCGGCTCGCCCTTTTCGTTTTTGGCGATTCCTTCCAGGTACCTGAGCGTCTGGAGCGCGTCACGTTGCACGGAGCTTTGCGTCTCCGATTGTGACCCGTCACGCAGGACCATCAGGTTGAGAGGATTCCCGGTGGCGGTGAGCGAGCTTTGCAGCCCCTGCGCCAGGGCCATCAGAACCACAAAGACCGTCACCGTGAGCGTGATGCTGAAGGCCGTCATCGCGGTGGTCGTTCGCCGTACTGCGATATTGCGCAGATTGTATTTGAGTGGAATCGCCATCAAGATTCTCTTTCTGTAGCGGCGGTCTATGACCGCCGCTAAAGTTCATCCCACAAAGCGCAGGGCCATGGCGATGTTTCCCTTCGCCGCCCGGTACGCCGGCAGGGAAACCGCCAGCAGGGAAATTCCGAGCGCGATCGAGAAGCACAGCACAAGCGTCTCAGGCCGCAAGCGCATATCCGCGAACACGAACTGGCCGAGTTGCGAGAGCGCGATGGCGTCGAAGAGCAGCTTGGCTCCCCCGATTCCGACGAGCGCCCCGAGCATCGTCAGCGCGATGGATTCGGCCATGAAAAGGCCGACGATGTGGGCGGGGCGATAACCCAGGCTCCGCATCACCGCCGCCTCCGCAAACCGTTCGCGGATCGACATCGCCATGGTGTTGGTCACCACCAGCAGGATGGCAAAAGTCACCGCCGAGCCAATCATCAGGATGATCAGCCGGACGTTTCCGAGCATGGCGATAAAACTGAGGAGGAACGCGCTCAGCGACTCGGTCTTGGTCTCATTGTCGGTGTTGCGGAACATCTGGTCGATGGCCTGCCCGACGCGCGAGGCCATCTCCGGTTTCTCCAGGCGAACCCAGTAAAGCCCAACCATGTTCATCCGGCCGATCGACTCGTTCATGTACTCCCAATGAAACCAGAGTTGGTCATCCGGGCCGCCGCTGTAAATGCCACGCAGGGTCAATTCCGGAGTGACGCCATAGGGGCTGCCCAGCAACGTAATTCGATCGCCGACCTTCCAGCCAAATCGCTCGGCCAGGCGACGCCCCGCCACCGCCCCCGTCCGATCGCGGATGAAAGCCTCTTTCTGATCGGGTGGAATGGTCGAGGCCATTTGCACTTCAAAGACATGCTCCGCGTCTACGGCGAAGTTGGCAAACTGGTTGGCAGGGTCTTTCCAATAGCCGCCAAACCAGCTCAGGGAAGCGCAGGCCACTACCCCCGGGATTGCCCGAATTTTCGGGCCGTGGCTCAGGGGCAAGGGGAAGATGATTCCGGCCGACCGGCGCACCATCATGATGGGGATGTTGTCGGCGTTGCGGAGCGGCGCGCCCAGAGCCGTGTACACCATGGCCAGAGCGGAAAGTAGAAACAACGACACGGCCACGCTCGACCCGGTAAGGAACGAGCGCCGTTTGTTGCGCAACAGGTTCTTCAGGACCAGTCGCCACATCTTCGATTCACATTTCCGGTGATCCGGTTGACTCAAATCAATCTTAACACGGGCGCGCCGCAGGCCAGAACCCGGCCGCTGATGACGCCCTACGATTACACGGACAAGCTGTCAGTCCCCATCGTTTCCCTGGGTTGCCGTTTCTGCCGTCCTCTACCGCCTGGGATGCTTCGGCATCGGACGGAGCCCCTCAACCCACAAAGCGCAGGGCCTGTGCGACGCTAAGCCGCGAGGCGCGGTAAGCGGGCAGCAGTGTGCTCACCAGGCTGATTACAGCCGCCGCGATCATGGCCATGCCTACGGTGGGAGCGTCGATCTGAATGTGGAGGGGCATGGCGCCGCTCATCTGGTATCCGGAGGCGATCGTGAACAGAATCGCGGCGGTCAAGCAACCTAGTGCCGCCCCGGAAATGCCGATGGCCAGGGACTCCGCCGTCAACATGCCCAGCACCTGCCCGGTGCGGAAGCCCAGGGCGCGCATCACGGCCAGCTCGGCGGTCCGCTCGCGAATGGACATCCCCATGCTGTTCGAGACGATGAGCAGGACGGCAAAGACTACCGCCCCGGAAATGCCGAGAAGAATGAGCTTGACGTTCCCCAGCATGGAGAGGAGGTCGAGGACGAATTGCTTCATGGGCTGGGTGCGAGTCTCGGCGTCGCTGTTGCGGAATTCGCCGTCGATCACCTGCATGAGTCTGGGGACGTCCTCGGCACTGCGCGCCATGACCCAAAACGCTCCGACTTTGTTGGGCCGGCCTTGCAGCTCGTTCAAGTAATCCCAGTGGAATGCCATCAAGGATTCGTCGTCATTGGAGGCGTAGATTCCGCGCAGGACGAGGTCCAGGGTGAGGTGGTATCCACCGCTGCGCAACTGAATTCGGTCGCCAAGCTTCCAGCCGTGTTTTTCGGCAATCGACCGACTGCAAACGAGCGCCACTTTTTCTTCCCGAAAGGCCCGACGCTGGTCTTCGGGCATCCGCCAGTCGTTGCGCACCTGGAAGATGGCTTCGGGGTCGCACGCCAGAGCGAAGAAGACCTTGTCCTCTCCTCCGTATAGCGCGTCTACCATGTTAATCGGTGTAACCGCCGCCACGCCGGGCAGTCTGGAAATCCGCTGAGCGTATTGCAGCGGCAGCGACCCCATCAGGGAGGTTCGGGATGTCACCATCAAAACCAGATCAAAGCTACCCGGCGTGGGCGGGGCCTGCATGTAGCGGTAGGTCGCGAAGAAGGAGGCCAGCAGGCAGATCGAGACAGCCACACTCCCCGTGGTGAGTAGAGTGCGTCGCGGGTTGCGGAGCAGGTTGCGGGTGACGAACTGGCCGCGCGTCATGGTTGTCCACCTTGTAATACGCACTGGCTAACCCGCGTAACGCAGTGCGTCGGCAATCCCGGTGCGGGTGGCGCGGTAGGCAGGCAAGAGCGTGCTGACGAGGGCGATGCCCACGGCGGCCGCGAGCGCCAGACCCAGGGTCACGGCATCCAGCCGAATCGCTGCCTGCACCCATCCACCGATGCGATAGTTCCTCACCAGGAGACATATTCCCCATCCAGCCAGGCAGCCCGCCGCCGTGCCGCTCAACGAAATGGCCAGCGATTCAATAGTCAGCATCCTGAGCAACTGCGCGGTGCGAAATCCCAGGGCGCGCAACACCGCCAGCTCCGTCGTCCGCTCCCGAATAGACATGGCCATGGTGTTGGCCATGATCAGCATCATCGCGAAGAGCATGGCGGCGGAAACGCTCACCAGAATCAGCTTCACATTGCCGAGCTTCCCCAGAAAATCCAGCATGAACTGCTTCATCGTCTGGGTCTGGGTTTCGATGGGACCGTTGCGAAACATCGTGTCGATGGCCTGGATTACCCGCGGAACGTCCTGGGGAGATTTGGTAACCACCCAAAATACGGCGCCCTGGTCGGTCGCTCGCCGCATATCCTGGAAGTAGTCCCAGTGGAAGGAGAGAATGCTTTCGTCGTCCGGGTTGGTGTAGATGGCGCGCAGAACCAGGTCCATCGTCACGCCGTGGCCGGGGCTGGAAAGAGGAACGCGGTCCCCCAGTTTCCAGCCGAAACGCTCCGCCGTCTTGCGTCCGGCAATCAGTGCGACCTTTTCGCTCATGTAAGCGCGGCGCTGATCCTCGGGCACCTGCCAGGTGTTGAATATCTTGAAGATGACTTCGGGATGCGAGGGGAAGGCAACGAGAAACCCGGGGTCACTCCCGTAATGGGCGTCGAAAGTCACGAACGGACTCACACCGTCCACGCCGGGGACAGTCGCGATTTGACGCTCGTAGCTGCGCGGCAGAGGGATCATCGAAGGGGACACGCGCGAGGTGACGATCAGCACTTGAGCAATTCGATCGTAGCTCGGGTCTTGGGCGCTGAGATAGCGGTGGGTCGCGGACATCAAGACCAGCAGGAAGAAAAACAATGCCATGCTGGCCGTGGTCAGGATAGTGCGCCGACGGTTGCGGAGTAAGTTTCGAGAGACGAATTGGCCGTGCGTCATGGTAGTCCACCTCGTAATACGCACTGGCTAGCAAGGCAAGTTCCGTCGCGGGGGAAATGGGACGGCGCCACCGGGGAAAGTGGACACATTGTCGCTCGTCGGAGCGGTGCAATTGCAGAATCAAAGGTTGATGCACGGGGGCAATAAGATTTGCGAGATTCTACGGTAAACCGGACTGCTGCGGCGGGTTTCGCTTACCCAACGTAGCGCAGACCGTCCGCGATGCCGGTGCGGACAGTGCGCAGAGCGGGAGGCATGGCGCTGGCGACGCCGACCACGAGGGCAATCCCCAGGCCGAGGATCAGCGTGCCGGCGGTGACCTTGAAGTCCGCGAAGAATCCGCCAGAATTCATGACGATTCCGGTTGCGAAATAGAAGCCCGCCCCGGCTCCGAATCCTGCCACGGCGCCTAGTACCGAGGCGATATACCGCAAAACCTTGAGCATCCCCCGCATGGCATGCGAGCCGGCGAAGAGCATCCAGGTGCCATATCCGGCGAGCAGCGCCACACCCGAGGAGTACATCGCCAGGAACAACCGGCTCTTCGCAGCGGTGGCGGCGATGAAAGCGTAGGTAGTTTTGGCTCCGAACCCGCCGAGGAATCCGCCCAGCAAAGCGATGGTCAGCGACTCTCCGACCAGCAGCATGAGGATCGTGTTGCGCCGGAACCCGAGCGTCTTCAGCACGGCCACTTCGCCGGTCCGTTCGCGAATGGACATGGCCATGGTGTTGCCCGCCACGAGCAGAATCGTGAAGACCACGGCCGCGGATATGGCGTTGAGCAGAAATTTAACATTGCCGAGCATCGAAACGAAGCTCAGGTTGAACGCCTGTTCGGTTTCGGTCTTGGTTTCGGCATCGGTACTACGAAAAGTTCTGTCGATCGTATCCATGAGCCGTGGCACATCCTGGGGCGTCGCGGCCTTCACCGAAAACGTGCCCACGATGTTGCGGCGTCCGCCCATTTCATTGAAGTAGTCGTAGTGGAAGAAGAAGCCCCGCTCCTGCGATTCGTCGGAGGGGCACGTGAACACAGCCCGAATGATGAATTCGGGATCGATGGGGTAGATCGTGCCTTTCAACGTCACCCGGTCGCCGATCTTCCAGTGGTATTGGTCCATCAGTCGCCTCCCCACCAACGCGGCTGTGCGTTCGCTCTTCCAGGCGGCGAGCTGGTCGGGCGGCATGACGTATTCATCGTGGGTCTTCTCCAGGTCATCCGAATCGACGGCGAAGTTGGCGAAGAAGTTGGCCTGATCGATGTAGATGCCTCCGAACCAAGTCCACGAGCTCACCGCCTTGACTCCGGGCAATGCGGTGATGCGAGCCTTGTAGGCAATCGGCAGGGGCTGGCCGAGGCCGGTGGCGTGATGAACAATCACCCGCAGGCTTCCGCTGCCGTTGGACTGTCCCAGCGAATCGAGCCGGCTGAGGATCGCCTGCAGGCTGCTCACCAGGAAGATGGAAACAGTGATGCTCAGGATAGTCAGCACGCTGCGCCGCGCGTTGCGCGTCGAATTCTTCCAGATCAGACGCAACCAGTGCATAACGTTCGCCTCGTCCCGGTCGGGAACTCCTTCGGCCCCTGGGGATAGTTTGTCCTGGGAAAGCCCAATAAAATTTTACCATGAAAACGGGAGATGCCCGCCGGAGGAAGGCGACGGGTTCAGTGCGCGGCGAGCGGGCCGGCGTGGGGCTTGGCGGTCTTCATCAAAAACATCAGAGGAATCATGGCGAGGAAAGTGAGGCCGAGCAGCCAGAAGGTATCGACAAACGCCTGCATGGTGGCTTGGCGGATCAGGTTGCCGTAGATGAGTCCCTGGGCCTGGTGGAGCGCCTGCGTGGGGCTCGATCCCTGCTGCATCAGAAATCGGCTGGTGCCCGAAATCGCCGACTGGTAGGGCTGGTCGAGGGCCGTCAGATGGCTGACGAGGATCTCCTGATGGACCTGGGCCCGGCGCGCCAGCATGGTGGTGACGTTGGCGATGCCGACGCTGCCGCCGATGTTGCGCGCCAGGTTGATGATGCCCGTGGCGTTGTTCATCTTTTCTTTGGGGATGTAGTAGAAGGCCATGACGTTGATGGGCACAAAGAGAAAGGCCATGCCCACGCGGGAAATCGTCCAGGCCTTCAGCGCGGTCCAGAAATCGATGTCGAGGTTGAAGTTCGACATGCGGAGCAGGGCGAACCCCGTGATGGCGAGCCCGAGCGCCACCAACCAGCGCGCCTCAACCTTCTGGGTCAACCTGCCGACAATGGGTAAGGCCAGCATGGTAAACAAGCCGCCCGGTGAGAGCACCAACCCGCTCAGCATCGCGGTATAACCCATCAAGGTCTGCAGCAAGATTGGGAGGAGGACAGTGCTGCCGTAGAGGACGAAGCCCAGCATGAACATGGTGAAGGTAGCGATGGCGAAGTTGCGCTCCTTCAACATGCGGAGGTCCACGATGGGATCTTCGCGCGTCAGTTCCCAGAACAGCGCCCCCAGCAGGCCCACGACCGCCAGAACGGAGCACCCGACGATGAAGTTGGATCCGAACCAGTCCTCGCGTTGGCCCTTGTCGAGCACGACCTGGAGGAACCCCAGCCCGACGGCCAGGAGGCCGAGGCCCGTGTAGTCGATCTTCAGCCCCTTGAGTTGCCGGCGTACTAGATACGGCGGGTCGTGAATAAGAAGGGACGTCAGCAGCAGCGAGAGGATGCCGACCGGGATGTTGATGAAGAAGATCCAGTGCCAACTCCAGTTGTCGGTGATCCAGCCGCCCAGCGTAGGGCCGATGATAGGCGCCACCACCACTCCCATACCGTACAGGGCCATCGCCATGCCTTGCTTGTTCTTGGGGAAACTTTCCACGAGGATGGCCTGCGAAACGGGCTGCAGCGCGCCGCCGCCCGCCCCTTGAATCACGCGGAAGAGAACCAGCAGCCCGAGGCTGGGGGCGATCCCGCACAGGAAGGAACTGATCGTAAAGATCGCGACGCACGCCATGTAGAAGCGCTTGCGCCCGAAAATCGATGAGAGCCAGCCGGTGAGCGGCAGGACGATGGCGTTCGAAACCAGGTAGGAGGTCAGGACCCAGGTGCTCTCGTCCACCCCCGCCGAGAGGTCGCCGGCGATGTGCGGAAGGGAGACGTTGGCGACGCTGGTGTCGAGCACCTCCATGAAGGTGGCCAGCATCACCGTGAGCGCAATCACCCACGGATTCGTCTGCCCGTCCTTGCGAACTCGCGAGAGAAACCAGTCCATTTCCTAACCCAGAATCGATTACCCTGAGAAATCCCCTTCAGGCATCTGTTGCCCACCGCGCGGGATGCGAGACCCCGTTCACTCCCAGGCGCATGAACGCGCCAATCATAAGCATCACGGCAATCAGCCGCAGGGTTGCGCCGCCGTGGGATGAATCGAACTCACCCCTCATGGCGGTCACCTCGATCGAGAGAGGCAAGTCTTTCCCGGTCCAAGCCTATGGCGGTGAGAATAGTGGAAACGGCCACTTGCTCCCCCTGGCTTGAGGAAAGCATCAGGTGGTAGAGATGGCGATTGGTCCAGTCCTGACCGTAGAAACGCCGAACGTATGCGGCGCGTTGGCGGTCCCGGACGTCGAGGGCCTCCTCCGCCTCGGCCAAGCTCGCATGGCGCTGTCGAACGAGGCGCAGTCTTTCCTTGCGCGGGGCGTAGATGAACACATGGAAAGTGTCACTCCGCCGCTGAAGGATGCATTGGCTGGCCCGCCCGACAATGACGCAGTTTCCCATGGTGGCGGCCTCCTCGATGAGGCCTTGCGTCAGAGAGGCCACCGTGTTCGCATCGAACACATCGAAGCTTGGCCCCGGGAGGGCGCCCCGCAATCCTCCCCCCTGCCAGAACGCTCTGGCCAGGCGGTCGAACCACGGATCGGGGCGTTCGTCGTAGGCTTGCGCGACGCTGGGTTCGACGCGGGCGGCTTGGGCGATCTTCTCCACCAGGCAACGGTCCAGCAGCTTCCAGCCGAGACGGTCGGCGAGCAATTGAGCGATGCTTCCGCCGCCACTGCCGTACTCCCTCGCTAACGTCACAACGCGGAACATGATTCCCTCTACTTGGTGATGATGGTCGCTACGACGTTCATGCCCGGCCGGAGAGTCGCCTTCTCGGGCGGGATCGGGTCGAGCACGATCTTGACTGGAATGCGCTGAACGACTTTGACAAAGTTGCCGGTGGCATTCTCCGGCGGCAGCAGGCTCAGCCGCGCCCCCGTCGCCCCGGCGATCGAGTCCACGTGGCCGCTAAACGTTTCGCCGTACATGTCCACCTTGACTTCGGCTTTCTGGCCGGGCCGCACCTTCTCCAGTTGCGTTTCCTTGAAATTTGCGGTCACCCAGATGTCGTGCAGGGGAATGAGCACCAGCAGGCCCTGGCCGGGCTGTACGACCTGGCCGGGCTCGACGCTCTTCTTGGTGACCACTCCGTCGATCGGGGCGACGATGGTGGCATAGCTCAACTGCAATTCGGCGGATTCCAGATTGGCCTTGGCCTGAGCCACGGCCGCCTCGGCGGATATGGCGTCGGCCTGGCGGATGGAGACCTGCTTGTGATTGGCCTGCGCCTGCTCCACTTGTGCGCGTGCTTGCCCGACCTTGCCCTTCTGCGCCTGCATCGCCGACTTGGCGATATCCGCAGACTGCTGGGCCGCTGCCAAGCGCTCGCGGGCGGCGGCCAGTTCGCTCGTCGCGACGCGCGCCGCAGCCTCGTAGGCGTCGAATTGCTGTTGTGAGATCTCGGCCTTGGCGAGCAGAGGCTTCATACGCGCCAGATCAGCCTGGGCGCGGTCCGCGCTGGCCTCGCGCGCCGCGACGTTAGCGCGGGCGTACGCGAGTTCGGCGGTCGAAGCCTGCTCGAAGGAGCCTTGCTTCTGCTCATACTCCGCTTGCATGGAAGCCAGGTAGGCTTCCGCGCCGGAGCTTCCACTTGTGGTCGTTTCCTGTGTCCAGGGAACGCCGACGCTGGCGGCGTGGGCCTGGCTTTCGGCAAGCGCCAAGGCGGCGCGCGCCTGCGCCACCTTCGCCTGGTAATCGCGCGCATCGATGCGCACCAGCACCTGGCCGGCCTTCACCTGCTGGTTATCGTTCACCAGCACTTCGGCCACGTTGCCGTACACCTTGGAAGCCACCGGGGTGATGTGCCCGTCCACCTGCGCGTCGTCGGTCGAGACGCGGTTGTGATAGTAGAGCAGCAGGCTCGCGGTAATGATGGCCACCGCCGCCACTATGCCCAGCACCTTGCGCTTGAACCGGGGATTCGCCCACCGCTCCGTCACGCCGTTGCGGCCGACAGGCGGTTCGGCACCGGGGGGCTCTCCGGAGATGGTCTTTTCAATTTCTGCGACGTTAGTTGCCATGGCTTCTCATCCTCACTTGGTGTAGAGCACTTCGATCTGTCCGGTGGCGTGGGCCAGGTCGGCGCGCGACTGGTTGTATCGGTAGAGCGCGGCAATCTGATTGTCATGGGCGCGCGCAAAGGCATCCTGGGCGCTGACCACTTCAATGTTGTTGGCGACGCCGGCCTGGAAGCGGTCGCGCGCCTGGCTCACTTCCTCTTCCGCCAGCTTCACGCCCAGGTTGGCGACCTCAACTTCACTCCGGGCCGCCTCGAGTTGGACTAGCGACGTCCTGACTTCCAGTGCGACCTGGTTTCGTTGCTCCTCTTTTTGCTGCATCACTTTCTTCAATTCCAGGTCGGCCTTGGTCATCTCGGCGCGAATGCGGCCGCTGGTGAAGAGGGGCATGTCAACGGTCACCTGGTAAACGTAAGCAGGAATTGACGTGGGCAGCGAGAGCCCCTGGTAGCCCCATGTTCCGTTGAACAAAACGCGAGGCAGTCGCGATTCGCCGGATGCTTTCCTCTGCGCCGCTACGGCTTGTTCCCTGGCCTCAATCGCCTTCATCTCTGGCCGGTTTTTGTACGCCTGCTGCACGCTCTGGTCGGCCTCGAATTGCGGAGTCTCAAAAAAGCTAATGGTATCGGCCAGCTCGATGGGCTGGCTGGGGTCGAGGCTCAGCAGACGCGCCAAACCATACAGCGACGTCTTGAGCTGCGTTTCGGCCACGATCGACCGCTGTTTCTCGTTTTGCAGTTGCACGTTGGCGCGCAACGTGTCGAGCCCGGTGCCGACGCCGTGCTGCTGCAAGTCGGCAGCCTGGTCGTGCAATGCCTGGGCGAGCGCCACGCGCGACTGTGCGGCGCGCACATCGGCCGAGGCGCGCAGTCCTCCCAGATATTGCGAAGCCACCAGCAGCACAATCTCTTCGCGAACCGTCGACTCCTGTGCCTCCGCGGCGGTCACGCCGTGACGCGAGGCCTGCAACCGCCGCCATAGCGTTAAGTCAAAGACTGGCATCGAGAATACGGGTCCCGCTTGGAAGGTTTGGAACGGACCGGCGTGCTGTGGCGTGTTGGGGAAGGGCGTGCCAATTAGAGCTTCAAGATTGAACCGCTGTGCTTTGTCAAACACCTCGATTCCGGCCTGCGGCAACAGGGCAGAACGCGCGATGGTGCGGTCTTCGCTGCTTTGGGCGGCGCTCAGGTTGGCGATCTGAACCTGCGGATTCTGTTTGAGGGCGAGTTGTACGGCATCACGAAGGGTCAGCTTGAGCGGAGGCTTTTCCTGCGCCCGCGCGGCGGGGAGGCCAGCTACTAAGGCCAAAATCAAGAGCGCCAGCGAACGCAGAACGCCTGCTCCGGCATTCGTCGATTTCCCGCCGCCTTTTTTTGACTCCGCCTTGATTTCTTCCACCAAAGACCGCGCGAATAGTCCCGCGCCTTCCAGGCGAGCACCCTCATGGTCAATAGTTCGCAGCAGCTCTTTCCCCGGCGCGTCAATGAAGGTGAGCCCCGAAAGGTCCACGACGAGGGCGTGGTTGGTATAAGCCTTCTGGGCCGCGGCCCAGCATCGCCTGAATTCTTCGACCCAGGGACCGCAAAGCTTGCCCTCGAGTTTCAGCTTCACCTGCCCAACTTGGGCGTCCGTCGTAACCCTCAGCATGGTCTTGGTCCTCCAGAACAAACAGACATAGCATTCCTGTGGCCTATGTGACGAATCAATGGCAGTTTCTATTCTATTGGTTCTACAGTATTTATTAAGATAGTTCGGGCTTTAGTCGAGATTGTTGGAACATCTGACTGCCGGAATATCGGCATGTGACGGATATTCGTCACACGGTCGGGCGGGAGATTCCTAGCTTCTTTAGCTTGGATTGAAGGGTGGTGCGTTTCATACCGAGTCGGGAGGCGGCACCATTGGGACCGGCAATCACCCATTTTGTCTGATCGAGGATTCGCAAGATGTGCTCGCGTTCGGCGGCTTCGAGGGTCGTGGGCGCGGAGGCCGCGCCCGGCTGAGTGGCGAGCTGGCCCGTGGGGATTCGCAGCACCGGTCCGGGAGAGAGAATCACGGCGCGCTCGATCAGGTTTTCAAGCTCGCGAGCATTTCCGGGCCAGGCGTAGCGGGTGAGCGTCTCCATATCTTCCGCGGAGATGCTGTCGATCAGCTTGTTCATGCGTCGCGCGTAGTTCTGAACAAAGTAGCGGACAAGCAGTGGAATGTCCTCGGCGCGTTCGCGGAGGGCCGGAACGCGGATGGGAAACACATTCAGGCGGTAGTACAGGTCGCTTCGGAATTCTCCATCAGCGACCATCCTCGTGAGATCCTGATTGGTTGCGGCGACCAGCCGTATGTCAACCCGGATGGTCCGGTTGCCGCCCAGGCGCTCGAACTCTTTTTCCTGAAGTACGCGCAGCAGTTTGGGCTGAAGTTCGAGCGGGATGTCGCCGACTTCATCGAGAAATAGTGTGCCCTGGTGAGCGAGTTCGAAGCGTCCGGCCTTTTGCGCAATGGCGCCCGTGAAGGCCCCCTTCTCGTGGCCGAAAAGTTCGCTCTCCAGCAATCCTGTCGGGATCGCCGCGCAATTGACCTTGACGAACGTGCGGTCATGGCGGCGGCTCAGATTGTGGATGGCGCGGGCCACAAGCTCCTTGCCGGTGCCGGTCTCGCCCTGAATCAGGACGGTGGAGTCGGTGGGCGCGACCGTTTCCACCTGGCTCAGGACGCTCTTCAGGGCCACGCTTTCGCCGATGATCTCCTCGAAATTATGCTCGGTGCGGATTTCCTCCTCGAGATAAAGCTTCTCTTCTGCCAGTTTGTTCTTGAGTTCGGCGATCTCCTGGTAAGCAAGGGCGTTCTCCACCGCAATCGCTACCTGGTTGGCGACCTGGGTGAGCAGGTCAACATCCTCCTGGGTAAAGGCGCCTTCGCGTAGGCTGGCCAGGCTGAGCGTGCCGAGCGCGCGGTTTGAGGTAACAAGCGGGACGATGCAAGCCGACTTCAAACCCTCTTCGACGAAGCGGCGCGCGATGTCGGCCTGAAAGCGACCGAAGTTGGCGGGGCTGACTAGCAGCGGCTTGCGCGTGCGGAAAACCTCGCCCGCCGCGGTGCCGTCCAGAGGAAGCAGCATCTCTTCCTGCAGCAGCCCTTTGCCTTTGGGAAAATCGAGGGCATGAAGACGCAATTGATCACTGGCCGGGTCGAACAAGGACAAGCTGGTGTATTCGTGCTCGAGCACCCGCCTCAGGCAGGTGGCGATGGCCGTGAGCAATTCGTGCAGGTCGAGATTAGCGACGAGGGTGTTGGTCACCTCCAGCAGAACGCGCAGCCGGTCGCGCTCGCGGCTCAACTGCTGTTGGTAGGACTGGGCACTCTGGAAGTTGAGAGCGTTGTCCACCGCCACGGCCACCTGCGCGGCGACGCGGCCCAGGAATTCTAGATCTGTTTCCTGATAAGCCGCCAGGTGCACACTCCCGAACCCCAGGACTCCGACGCGCCGATGGGCCGTCGTCAGGGGAAGTGCGCAGAACGATTTCACACTGTTTTTGCGCAGCTGGCGCACGATCTCGGGGAAGCGGTTCTCCTCCTCGATATTGTGGACGACCATGGGCTGCTGGCTCTCGACCACCAGGCCGGTGGGCGTCTCATCCAGGGGCATCTCCATCCCTACTGCGGCGTGGGGGGGAAGGGAACTCTCCAGAATATGCAGGCGCATGGCATTGCGCGCCGGTTCATGAAGAATCAAGGCGAGGAAATCGAAAGTGACGACGCGGTGAAGTCCCTGGGCGAGGTCATGAAACAAGGCCGCAAGATCGCGGTGTGCCGCAATCGCCTGGGAGACCTCCAGCAGCACCCGGTACTGGTCGACCGAGGAATCCCGTCCGCGGCCTGCGTCAGCGTCCACGCGTCCGAGCATAGCATTGCGCTTGGACAAGGCTCAAGGTGCGGTTTTCTGTAACGATAGCAGGGGCGCCGCATGCTGCGCCCCGACGCCCTCGCCTGTTTGCGCCATTCTTGCCACACTGTGGTATTCTGCGTTTTTGTTTTTGCGCCGTTCGGGCTGCCCTTGGAGCCCCACTCCAGGCTTGGGAGGCTGCGACGGCGACGAGCTAATTCGAGGTGATCTAAGATGAGCGAATATCGAGTGCAGCTATCCGAAAGAGAAATCCCCAAGTCCTGGTACAACGTCATCCCCGACTTACCAGCGCCGATGCACCCTTATTTGCATCCCGGCACTGGTCAACCCGCGCAGCCCAGCGACTTGGCGGCCATCTTCCCCATGAGTCTGATCGAGCAGGAGATGAGCACCGCACACGCCATCTCCATTCCCGAGCCGGTGCTCGACATCCTGCGGCTGTGGCGGCCAACGCCGCTCATGCGTGCCGTTCGTTTTGAAAAGGCGCTGGGGACACCGGCCAAGATCTTTTACAAGAACGAAGGGGTGTCTCCGGCGGGCAGTCACAAGCCCAACACCGCGATCGCCCAGGCTTATTACAACAAGCAGGCGGGAGTCCATCGGCTCACAACGGAAACGGGGGCGGGGCAGTGGGGCAGCGCCCTGGCACTGGCCTGCAACTTTTTCGGCATAGAGTGCATGGTGTACATGGTGCGTTGCAGCTACGACCAGAAGCCGCATCGCCGCACCATGATGCAGACCTGGGGCGCGAAGTGCGTCCCCTCGCCGAGCAATCTGACGAATTCCGGCCGTAAGATTCTTGCCGAAGATCCCGACACGCCGGGGAGCCTCGGCATCGCCATCAGTGAGGCGGTGGAGGAAGCGGCGGGCCGCAAGGACACCAACTATTCTCTCGGCAGCGTGCTCAATCATGTGCTTCTCCACCAGACGGTGATCGGTCAGGAGGCGCTGGCGCAATTGAAGCTCGCGGGTGCGTTCCCGGACGTGGTCATCGGCTGCTGCGGCGGCGGCAGCAATTTCGCGGGACTGGCGTTTCCCTTCGTGCCCGAGAAGGCGTCGGGAAAGAAGGTGCGCCTGTTGGCCGTCGAGCCCGCGGCCTGCCCGACGATGACCAAGGGCGTCTACGCGTACGACTTCGGCGACAAGAGCGGCATGACCCCGCTCATTAAGATGGACACGCTGGGCCACGATTTCATCCCGCCCGGAATCCACGCCGGCGGCTTGCGCTATCACGGCATGTCGCCGCTGGTGAGCTTGCTGCACCGCGAAGGCGTGGTGGAAGCAGCGAGCTACCCGCAACTGAGGTGCTTTGAAGCAGCCATCACCTTCGCGCGCGCCGAAGGATTGATTGTGGCGCCGGAGACGTCCCACGCCATCGCTTGCGTTATCGACGAGGCGAGGAAAGCCAAAGAGGAAGGGAAGGAACGGACCATTCTCTTCAACCTGAGCGGTCACGGCCACTTTGATATGGCCGCCTACGAAAAATACTTTGCGGGCGGACTCGAGGATTACCACTACCCCGAAGAGAAAGTCCGCGAGGCCCTGGCGCACTTGCCCAAGGCGTCTTGACCCCCTCTCTGCTGTAGCGCCGGTCTATGCCCGGCGACATGAGGTGTCATTCTGAGGGGAGACCGGCATCGCGTGGTGCCGGGCGAAGCGAAGAATCTGCAGTTGGCTGTCGTGAACAAGCAACTGCCGACGCTTCGTCCACGGTGCGGGCTCAGGGTGACATGGAAAGCCGTTAATCGAACACGACCGTCTTATTGCCGTACACCAGCACGCGGTTTTCGAGGTGCAGGCGGACGGCACGCGCCAGCACGACCTTTTCGAGGTCCCGCCCTTTGCGAACCAGCGCCTCCACCGAATCACGGTGACTGACGCGGGCCACGTCCTGCTCAATGATGGGCCCGGCGTCGAGGTCGGCGGTCACGTAGTGGCTGGTCGCCCCGATCAGCTTGACGCCTCGCCGGTGGGCCTGGTGGTAAGGCTGCGACCCGACGAATGCGGGCAGAAACGAATGATGAATGTTGATGATGCGGCTGGGGAAGGCATCGAGGAACGCCGGCGACAGGATCTGCATGTAGCGCGCCAGAATGATGAATTCAATTTCACGGCGCCGCAACTCCGCGATGACCAGCGCTTCTTGTGCGGCCTTGGTTTCCTTGCTGACGGGGAAGACGAGGTACTCGATCCCAAAATATTCTGCCAGGTGACGCAGATCGGGATGGTTGCTGATGATTACTTGAATCGCGGCCTTCAGCTCACCGGAGCGGTGGCGGAACAGGACGTCGTAAAAGCAATGGTCGTACTTGGAGACCAGGATCGCGGTGCGCGGCGGCGTGTCGGAAAAGCGCAGCTCCCAGGTGAGCCGGAGTTCCCGGGCGAGCAGTTCGAAGGCCGGCCGAATCTGCTCGCGGTCGAGTGAGAAACCCGCCAAATCCCACTCCACTCGCATCAGGAACAGCCCCGCTTCTTCGTCAATGTGTTCGTCGGAATGGAGAATGTTACCGTTGCGACGAAAGACGAAATCCGTGATCCGGGCCACCAGACCTCGCTGGTCGGGGGAGGAAATCAGCAGCACGGCGCTCGTTGATGATTCAGGCATGATCACCTCACACGAAAAATGAGACCTACCTACTATAGCGGCAAATCTCCGGCACGGAGCGCAACTTTGTTCATGCCGGAGTGCGAAGGGTTGTCCTGCGTCGGCGGTTCCGGATGCGGGGGCTGGCCTCAATGCCCGAGATGGCTGTACCCTGCGGGCGAGATTTCGGAAAGGGGCTGTAGCAATGTCGCACCGAACCTGCATGGTTTTCTGTTGTGGATTGCTGGCCGTCTCTTTCGGCACCGGCGCCGTCGGAGCGGCTGCGCGGGAGAAGGCCGCCGAGACTCACGTCGAACTGCTTTGGCCGAGTGGCGCGCCGGGAGCGCTGGGCAACGAGGACGCCGACAAGCCTTCCCTGACCTTCTATCTTCCCGAGGCGACCAGGGCCACGGGGACGGGTGTGGTGGTCTGTCCCGGTGGCGGCTACCAGATGCTGGCCATAGATCACGAAGGGAAGCAGATCGCCCAATGGTTGAACTCGATAGGCATCGCGGCTTTCGTTCTCAAGTACCGCCTCGGCCCACGCTATCATCACCCCGCGCCGCTCCTCGACGCGCAGCGTGCCATCCGGATTGTCCGCAGCCGCGCGCAGGAGTTTCACGTTTCGCCTCATGACATTGGCATCTGGGGTTTCTCCGCCGGAGGGCACCTCGCCTCGACCGCCTCCACCCACTTTGATGCCGGTGATCCGAAGGTGGCGGATCCCGCTGACCGTGTGAGCTCTCGGCCCGACTTTGCGATTCTGGCTTACCCCGTAATTTCCTTCACCACGGAATACACTCACGCGGGATCGAGAGACAATCTGCTGGGCAAGAATCCCGATCCCAAGCTGGTGGAGTTTCTTTCCAGCGAGAAGCAGGTCACGCGCGACACTCCCCCCACGTTTCTTTTCCACACCGACGAAGACGACGGCGTGCCGTCCGAAAACAGCGTTCTCTACTACCTGGCGCTGCGGAAGGCCGGGGTTCCGGCCGAGATGCACATCTTCCAGCACGGCCCCCACGGGGTGGGACTGGCACCGACCGACCAGATCCTTTCACTCTGGTCCCACTGCCTGGCCAACTGGCTCAAGGCGCGGAGCTGGGCACAACGCCGCCCACCCCGGTAAGGGCACACCGCGATGTTTCCTAGTTGTGGCGCCATTCAAGGGGCGGCATGTTCATGTTGAAATAACTAACAGTCGGGGTGGCGTACTGTGCTGCCGCACCCACAAAGTGGTCAAAGTATCGCTTGGTTGAGTGGGTACTGGGTCGCAAACGTCGAAGGGAACTCAGTCACAAACTTCGCCCTTCTGTCCGAATTCCATCCTCTATCTGTCCTTCTTAATGTGCTAGTTCAGTTTGTAGATTGACTATCATCAGAAAATGGTTGGCCCATTGCGTGCAACTCGTTAGATGATACGGCACCAACAGGGGGACAAAATGGCCGAGCAGGCGCATTGGTTCGGGAGTTTCCTAGCTGACCTCTCACCGCGGGCGCAGGAGAAGCTCCTTGCCCTGGGTGAGAATTTCCAGTATCCCGAGGGCGAAACCATATTCCAGGAAGGTGACCTCAGCCTCCACCTCTATGTGGTCAAGACCGGCCAGGTGGCGATCGAAGTTCATATCCCGTCCAAGGGGCGGCGGACGATCATGACGGCCGGTCCCGGCGACCTGTTCAGTTGGTCGGCGCTGGTCGAGCCGCGCATCGAGACAGCCTCGGCTCGGGCCACGCAGGCCACCGAGGCCTTCGGCGTCAAAGGCGGCGCATTGATGGACCTCTGCCGCGAAGACCCGGAGTTCGGCTTCGAGCTTTATCGCGCCCTGGCGGAAGTCATCAGTTCCCGCCTGATCGCCACCCGATTGCAGTTGATCGACGTTTTTGCTTAGCGCGAGGAGGAAGTCCCTCTATGACGCCCAGTCTTCCCAGGATTGCGGCTAGCGTGGCAGTGCCCAAAGCCGCACTGCAACAAATCTTTGAGAACTTGCGGGCCGAGGGATTCTCTCTGATCGGTCCCACCGTCCGCGAGGGCGCGGTAGTCCTTGAAGAAATCGACGGCATGGATGATCTGCCGCAGGGTTGGGTGGACGAGCAGAGCCCCGGCCATTACCGCCTCAAGAAAACCCACGAGAGTCAATATTTCGGCTGTTCCGTCGGCCCACACTCCTGGAAGCAGTATCTCCACCCGCCGCGCCTGGGCCTGTTCTCAGTGGAAAAGAGCAATGGCGGATGGGCGTTTCATACGCCCAAGGGACCTCCACCCCGCTACGCCTTCATCGCTGTCCACGCGTGCGACCTCGCGGCCATTGCCGTCCTAGACCGTGTTCTGATCGGGAGCGAATTTCGCGATCCGCAATACGCGGCCCGGCGGGAGCATGTCTTCATCCTGGCGGCCAATTGTGGCCACGCCACCTCGAGTTGTTTCTGCACCTCCATGAAGACCGGGCCCAAGGTGACGGGCGGCTTTGATCTCGCCCTCACCGAGCTCCCCGACATCTTTTTGATCGAGATCGGTTCCGAGGCCGGGTCCGAAATGATGCGCGGCATTCAGTGGGAAGCCGCCACGGCCTTCGACTTGAGCCGCGCCAGCCGGGTAACTCAGCGCGCCGAGAAGCTGATCAGTCGCCAGTTGCAGACGGACGACCTGCCGGACTTGCTTTACGAGAATCTCGAGCACGCGCACTGGGACGAGGTCGCTGCGCGGTGCCTCTCCTGCGCCAACTGCACGATGGTCTGCCCGACCTGCTTCTGCTCGACGGTCGAGGACTCCACCAACCTGCAGGGGACGGCAAGCGATCGAATCAGTGTGGCGGACTCCTGCTACAACCGCGACTTCTCCCACGTCCACGGAGGGAACATCCGGCCCAGCATCAAATCGCGCTACCGGCAATGGCTCACCCACAAGCTCGCTTCCTGGCACGACCAGTTCGGGTCGTCGGGTTGCGTCGGATGCGGCCGCTGTATCACCTGGTGTCCGGTGGGAATTGAAATCACCGAGGAAGTTAACTCCATTCGTGCGAAGGCTGTCCGATGACCACTGCGTTTCCAACGGTAGAGGTTCCTTATCCCGCCGATCCCATGCTGCCAAGCCTCGCGACGATCCATGGCATCAAGCCGGAGGCCTTTGGCGTTTCGACGTTTTCCATGGCCTTCGTCGATCCCACCGAGCGTGCGAGGTACCGTTTTCAGCCCGGGCAGTTCAACATGCTCTACCTGCCGGGAGTGGGCGAGGTGGCCATTTCCGTAAGCTCGGATCCCGGTGAACCCGAAACGCTCGGCCACACGATCCGTTATGCGGGCAATGTCACGACCGCCATCGGGCGCCTTAAGCCCGGCGATATGCTGGGAGTGCGTGGCCCTTACGGCAGCCACTGGCCGACGAACAGCCGGCCGGGCACGAATCTGGTCATTGTGGCGGGCGGAATCGGCCTGGCGCCGCTGCGGCCGGTCATTCTCTCCGTGCTTCGGCAGCGCGCCGATTACGGGCGAGTGCTGCTCCTTTATGGGGCGCGCACGCCGGCGGACCTGCTCTATACCGACGAATTCGACAAATGGCGGGAAGGGAATATCGACCTTCACGTGACGGTGGACCTCGCGGATGAGAACTGGCGAGGCCAAGTGGGCGTGGTGCCACAGCTCTTCTACCGCGTCCGCATAGACCACAAGAATACGGTCGTAATGACCTGCGGGCCGGAGATCATGATGCGCTTTGTCATCTACGAGGCGCTCGCCCGCCGCGTTCCCAAGGACCGGATCTACATCTCCATGGAACGTAACATGAAGTGCGCGGTGGGCTTCTGCGGCCACTGCCAGTTCGGTCCCACGTTCATCTGCAAGCAGGGCCCGGTGCTTAACTTTGCGGCCATCGAACCATTCTTCGGCAAGGAGGATTTCTGAAATGACCTCCGATGCGCGCCCCAAGCTGGCGGTTTACAAATTCGCCTCCTGCGATGGTTGCCAACTGGCGCTCCTGAATCTCGAAAATGAGTTGTTGAGCTTGGTCGGTGCGGTGGAGATTGCCTATTTTCTCGAGGCCAGTTCCGCCGTCGTGCCGGGGCCCTATGACGTCGCCCTGGTTGAGGGTTCGGTGACGACGTCCGAGGACGTGGAGCGCATTCGCGCCATCCGCAAGGACGCGAAGTACCTCATCACCATCGGGGCCTGCGCGACGACCGGCGGAATCCAGGCGCTGCGCAATTGGAAGGACGTGGACGAGTTCATTCGCTACGTCTATGCCACGCCCGCCTACATTCACACCCTGAAGACTTCCACCCCGATTTCGCAGCACGTGGCCGTGGACTATGAGCTCAACGGCTGCCCCATCAACAAATTCCAGGCTCTGGAAGTTCTGACGGCGCTCTTGCAGGGACACACGCCCCATCTTCCGGCGCATTCGGTCTGCATGGAGTGCAAGCGCCGCGGCACGGTCTGCATCACCGTGGCGCAGGGCATCGCCTGCCTTGGCCCCGTAACTCATACCGGCTGTGGCGCGATCTGCCCGGCCTACAACCGCGGCTGCTACGGCTGCTTCGGCCCGATGGAGGAACCCAACGCCGATGCGCTGGCCACGTACCTGGTGACGATCGGCGTCCCGCAGCGCCACGTCGTGCAGTTGCTGCGCGGATTTACGGGCTACGCGGACGCCTTCCGCGCCGCCAGTGAGAAGTTGGAGAGGACGGCTCCATGAATCAGAACGCTGAATCATCCGGCGCACTGCCGTTGCGAACCGTGAAGGTCGATTACCTGTCGCGCGTCGAGGGCGAAGGCGGGCTCTACGTGCGCGCCGAGGGCAACCAGGTGCGCGAGGTCAAGCTCAATATCTTCGAGCCGCCGCGCTTCTTTGAGGCTTTCCTGCGGGGACGGTATCTCCAGGAAGTCCCCGACATTACGGCGCGCATCTGCGGCATCTGCCCGGTGGCCTACCAGATGAGCTCCGTGCACGCCCTGGAAGCCGCTCTGGGCGTGAAAATCAACCCGGCCATTCGAACCCTGCGGCGATTGCTCTATTGCGGGGAATGGATCGAGAGCCACGCCCTCCACATCTACCTGCTCCAGTTGCCGGATTTTCTCGGTTATGACAGCGCCATCGCCATGGCCGCCGACTACCCCAAGGAAGTCGAACTGGCGCTGCGCCTGAAGAAAATCGGCAACGACCTCCTCGACGTGCTGGGCGGCCGCGCCACCCATCCCGTCTCCGTCTGCGTGGGAGGATTCTACAAAGCGCCGCGCCGCAAAGACCTGCAGAAGCTCATCCCCGACCTCGAGTGGGGGCTGGAGGCTTCCATCGCCACGGTGCGGCTGGTCGCCGGTCTCAAGTTTCCGGACTTCACGCCGGATTACGAATTCGTCTCCGTCGCCCACCCGGCAGAGTATCCGATGAACGAGTACCGCATCGTTTCCTCACGTGGCGTGGACGTCGCCCCGGCGGATTTCGAGAGCGCCTTCCTGGAAGAGCACGTCGAGCACTCCACGGCGCTCCACTCGCGGCGCGCGGGAACCACTACGAGCTACTTCGTCGGGCCGCTGGCGCGCGTCAACTTGAATCGGGAGAAACTGATGCCCCGAGCCAAGGAGGCGGCGCTGGCCTGTGGCATCACCTGGCCGTCACGCAATCCTTTCCAGGGTGTTGTGGCGCGCGCCATCGAAATGGTGCACGCCTACGAGGAGGCGCTTGCCATCATCAACGCCTACGAGGAACCCGCGAAAAGCCGGGAAGATTTCAAACTGCGAGCGGGAGAAGGCTCCGCTGCGACGGAGGCGCCGCGCGGCGTCCTTTACCACCGCTATCGCATCAACGACCAGGGGTTGGTGGAGTTTGCCAAGATCGTTCCTCCCACGGCGCAGAACTACGCGCGCATGGAGGACGATCTGCGGCAGTACCTGCCGGGGGTCCTTGACCGCACGGAGCCCGAGATCGCCCGCGCTTGTGAAAACCTGGTTCGCAACTACGATCCCTGCATCTCCTGCTCCACCCATTTTCTGAAGCTGAAGCTCGATCGTGAGTAGAGCGCTCAGCCAGCCCGAAGTCCGAACCGGCGCTCCGGACTGCGGAGCGCGCCTGCGCGTTGTGGGGTGCGGCAATCCCTTTGCCGCCGATGACGCCGCAGGGTTGGAAGTGATCCAGCGCTTGCGCGCCTGCGGCGAGTGGGAATGCGAACTCCTGGAAATGCCGCAAGCGGGGGTGGAACTGATGGAGATTCTCGACGGAGCCCAGACCGTGGTCTTTGTCGATGCCGTCTCCAGCGGCGCCCTGCCGGGAACTATTCACCTCGTGTCCTTGCCGTCCCAGGCGATCGAGCTGCGCGCCCTCGGCTCGTTCTCCAGCCACGGCTGGGGGTTGGCAGAGACGCTGAAGCTTCGGACGGCGCTGGGCCGTACCTTGCCGCGGCTTTTCCTGGTGGGAATTGAAATAGAAACGTGCGTCGCGGGCGGCCCGCTGTCGGGAACGGTTCTGGAAGCGATTAGGATAATAATCGGGCGCTTCGCAGCGTTGTGTGAGATAGTCAAACCGGAACGGGCAATAACCTGGAAAATCCCCCGGCGCTTTCCGCCCGGCGACACGTCATTCCCCGGCCGTAGTGGCGATGTACCCATCGCCGAGAGAGGTTTGTAATGTGCCTAGCGGTGCCCGGAAAGATTGTCGAAATCTCGGAGACGGTGAGTGGCCGCGTGGCGCGCGTCGAGTTCGGCGGCGTGACGCGCCCCGTGCAGCTGGATTTTGTCCCCGAGGCCACCGTGGGAGATTTCGTCGTGACGCATGTGGGATTTGCGATTAGCCGCGTGGACGCCGAGGAGGCGGCACGGACGATGGAATTGCTGAATGCCATGGGGCTACTCCAGGAGGAAGGGTTGGCCGCTTCGTAGCCCCGGGCGTCGACCCGGCAGATGCCACCTTGAAGGACGGCATTGCACGAGCGTCTTCGCCATGAAATACCTCGACGAATATCGCGACGAACGCATCGCCCGCGCCCTGGTGGCGGATATCGGCCGCCGCGCCACCCGGCCGTGGGTGCTGATGGAAATCTGCGGCGGGCAGACGCACACCCTGATGCGCTATGGCATCGATGAGCTTGTTTCGCCGCAAATCTCTCTCGTTCATGGCCCGGGCTGCCCGGTCTGCGTGACTCCGCTCGAAATCATTGATAAAGCCATTCGCATCGCTTCCCGGCCGGAGGTGATTCTCGTTTCCTATGGCGACATGCTGCGAGTGCCCGGCTCGGACTCCGATCTGCTTCGCGTCAAGGCTTCCGGGGGCGACGTGCGCGTGGCTTACTCGCCGATGGAGGCGCTCAAGATCGCGCGCGCCCATCCGGACCGGCGCGTCGTGTTCTTCGGCATTGGATTTGAGACGACGGCTCCCGCCAACGCCATGGCCGTGTGGCGGGCGCGCGAGCAGGGTTTAGCGAATTTCTCCATGCTCGTATCGCATGTTCTGGTCCCGCCTGCCCTCCGGCTGCTTCTGAACTCGCCCGGGCATCGCGTTCAGGGATTCATCGCGCCCGGCCACGTCTGCACCGTGATGGGCTACCGGCAGTACGAAGAATTGTGCCGCGAGTTTTGCGTGCCCTTCGTGGTCGCAGGGTTCGAGCCGGTGGATTTGCTGGAAGCGATCCTCATGCTGGTCGGCCAGCTCGAAGACGGGTGTGCGGAGGTCGAGAACCAGTACGTGCGCTCGGTGACGCGGGAAGGGAACGTCGCGGCGCAGAGGATCATGGAAGAAGTTTTTGAAGTTACGGACCGCAAGTGGCGCGGCGTCGGCCCCATCCCACAGAGCGGATTGCGATTGCGCCCGGAGTTTGCCGCCTACGATGCGGAGAAGATCTTCGACGTCGGCGAGTGCAACGCCGAGGAACCTGCCGAGTGCATCAGCGCGCTGGTGCTGCAGGGTTTGAAGAAGCCGGTTGACTGTCCCGCCTTTGGGCGGCGCTGCACGCCGGAGTTGCCACTGGGTGCGCCGATGGTCTCGCCCGAGGGCGCCTGCGCCGCCTACTATCAGTACCGCCGCCACAACGTACCAGTGTAATGCAGTCCTATGAACGACGATCGCGAAAACGCGTCCGCCTTCACCTGCCCGGCGCCACTCGCCACGACGGACCGAATTCTTCTCGGCCACGGCAGCGGCGGCAAACTCAGCGCCGATCTGATTCGGGAGATCTTTCTTCCTGCTTTTCAAAACCCCGTTCTCGCCCGCCTCGATGATCAGGCGATCGTTACCGTCAACGGCACGCGGCTGGCTTTCACGACGGATTCCTTCGTGGTCAGCCCACTCTTTTTCCGCGGTGGTGATATTGGCTCGCTCGCCGTGCATGGCACGATCAATGATCTCGCCATGGGCGGCGCGCAGCCGTTGTTCTTGAGCGCGGCGTTCATAATCGAAGAGGGTCTGCCGGTGGAGACGCTCCGTCGCGTGGTCGCCTCGCTCCAAGGCGCGGCGAAGGCGGCGGGCGTCGAAATCGTGACCGGCGACACGAAGGTGGTGGAGAAAGGAAGCGGCGACGAGCTCTTCATCAACACCTCCGGGATTGGGGTCGTCCCCGAGGGTGTGAACCTCTCGGCGAACCAGGCACGGCTCGGCGACCGCGTCATCTTGAGCGGGCCGATCGGCGACCACGGCATCGCCATCCTGGCGGAGCGAGAGGGGATCGAGTTTGAAAGTCCGGTGATGAGTGATAGTGCCCCTCTCCACACTCTGGTGGCCGCGATGCTTGCCGCGGCGCCGGGCGCGATTCGCTGCCTGCGCGACCCGACGCGCGGCGGCGTGTCGAGCACGCTGAACGAAATTGCGGCACAATCCGCCGTCGGCATTGAAATCGACGAGCGGAAGATTTCTGTGCGGGAAGAGGTGAAGGGCGCCTGCGAGTTGCTGGGCCTTGACCCTCTGTACGTGGCGAACGAAGGGAAACTGATCGCAATCGTCGCGCCGGAGGCGGCGGAGGCGGCGCTTGCCGCCCTGCGCGCGCACCCGCTCGGACGAGAGGCCGAACTCATCGGCACGGTCTGCGATTCGCATCCCGGCATGGTCACGATGCGGACGCTGCTCGGCACGATGCGCATCGTCGACATGCTCGTCGGCGACCAGTTGCCGAGGATTTGCTAGGTGTCACGTGCCGGGTGTCAGCCAGAACTTGTCTTAACGTGAAACCTGACACCCGAAACCTGGAACCTGCTCTTCAATGCACGAATTGAGCATCGCCAACTCGATCCTCGACGCGGTGCGAGCGGAAGCAGCGCGGCGCCCGGGGACGCGCCCCGTGAAAGTGGGCGTGCGAGTCGGCGAACTTTCCGGAGTCCAGCCGGACGCGCTGAGCTTCAGCTTCGAGGCGCTGGTGCGTGGGTCCGACCTGGAGCCCTTGGCGCTCGAAATCGAGGCCTGCCCGCGCCGCCAGCACTGCCCGGAGTGCGACCGGGAGTTTCAGGTCCACGATTTCGACATCGCCTGTCCCGACTGCGGCGAGGCCAGCACGCATTGCATCAGCGGCGACGAACTGGATCTGATTTACATGGAGATCGAGGACTCATGAGCAAGATACCGCTGGAAAAGAAAGTGCTCAACGAAAACGACCGGATCGCCGCGGATCTGCGCGCCCGTTTCGTCGAGCATGGGATTCTCTGCCTGAATTTCGTGAGTTCGCCCGGGGCGGGGAAGACCTTGCTGCTGGAGAGAACCCTGGAACAATTTCCGAAGGATGAACGCGTCGCCGTCCTCACGGGCGACGTCCAGACGGACAACGACGCGCGCCGTCTGGCGCGGGCCGGTTTTCCGGTGAAGCAGATTACGACCGCCGGCGCCTGCCACCTCGACGCGCGCATGGTCGAGCGCGCGCTCGCCGAGTGGCGGCTGCAAGAGATCGACTTGCTGCTCATAGAAAACGTCGGCAACCTCGTCTGCCCGGCAAGCTACGACCTGGGCGAGGCGGCAAAGGTCGTGGTCCTGAGTGTCGCGGAGGGTGACGACAAACCCCTCAAGTACCCCGCCATGTTTTTCCGCGCCGGCCTGCTGATCCTGAGCAAGATCGATCTTCTCCCCTACGTTCCCTTCAGCCTCGCGGCGGCGCGCGAGAATGCGCTGCGGGTCCATCCCGAGATGGAAATCCTGGAATTGTCTTCCACGACGGGTGCGGGCTTTGAGGCGTGGCAGGCGTGGCTCCAGGCCCGCCGCCGCGCGTCCTCCGCGGAGTTTCAGCGCACAACCCGCGCCACTCAAACCCAGGTGGGATGATGGATGTCCGGAAGGGTCTCGAGGTGTCCGGAATTGTCCAGGGCGTGGGATTTCGCCCCTACGTCTATCGTCTGGCGTCGGAACTTGGGCTTGCCGGGTCGATTGTCAATACTTCCGCGGGTGTCACGATTGAAGTGGAAGGGCCGCCCCGGGCGGTCGATGCTTTCCTCAATCGCCTTCCTGCCGAACTGCCACCGCTCGCTCGCATCACCGGCCTTGCGGTGCATGATCTCCCCTGTAACCACGATCGCGAGTTCGCGATCCTCGCCAGCCGCGTCGGTGAGGAAGCGCGGGCGCTGATTTCGCCGGACGTCGCCGTCTGTGCCGACTGCCTGCGCGAAATGTTTGACCCCCACGACCGCCGCCACCTCTACCCCTTCATCAATTGCACGAATTGCGGTCCGCGTTTCACCATCGTGCGCGACATTCCCTACGACCGCGCCCGCACTTCGATGGCGGTCTTCGCCATGTGTCGGGCCTGCCGACGCGAATACGACGACCCCGCCAATCGCCGTTTCCACGCCCAGCCCAACGCCTGCTGGGACTGCGGTCCACGCCCGGAACTGTGGGACTCCGGCGGCCATCGCGTGGAGTGTTCCGATCCCATTGGCAAGGCTGCCGCCCTGCTGCGCGTCGGGCGCATCGTGGCCGTGAAAGGCCTGGGGGGATTCCATCTCGCCGCGGACGCAACCAACACGTCGGCGGTCGCGACCTTGCGTGAACGAAAGCGTCGCGTGGGCAAACCCTTCGCCGTCATGGCGCCCGACTTGGGCACGGTGGAGGGCTTCTGCAGTGCCGATGACGTTTCACGGGCGCTCTTGCTCGGCCCGGAACGTCCCGTTGTGCTCATGCCGAAGAAGCCGCACATTCCGATCGTGGACGACGTGGCCCCCGGCCTGCGGGAGTTGGGCGTGTTTCTCCCTTACACGCCGCTCCATCATCTCCTGTTTGCGGACGGCCGCTTCGTGGGGCTGGTCATGACGAGCGGCAACGTGAGCGAAGAGCCCATCGCCGTCGGCAATCAGGAAGCGGTCGACCGGCTCCACGAGCTGGCGGATTTCTTCCTGGTTCACAATCGCGACATCCTGCGGCGCTGCGACGACTCCGTGGTGCGCGCAAGCGGCGGCCGCGTCCGGCAGTTGCGGCGCTCCCGCGGATACGTCCCCGTGCCGGTGTTTCTGGGCGACGAGATGCCGCCCGTCCTCGCTGTGGGGGGAGAACTGAAGAACACGATTTGCCTCACCCGGGGGCGGCACGCGTTTCTCAGTCAGCACGTGGGCGACCTGGAAAACCTGGCGGCTCACCAATTCTTCGAGGAGGCGGTCGAGCATTTCCAGCGTGTTCTCGAAATCGAGCCGCGAGTGATTGCCTACGACCTCCATCCCGACTACTTTTCGACGCGCTGGGCGCTGGCGCAGAAGGGAATCGACCGCGTTGGCGTGCAGCACCATCACGCGCACATCGCCAGTTGCATGGCGGAAAGCCATCTCGATGGAAAAGTGATCGGCTTTGCTCTCGACGGCACGGGCTATGGGACCGATGGCAAGGTCTGGGGCGGGGAAGTTCTGATCGCCGATTACCTGAATTTCGAACGTGCCACGCATTTTGCCTACGTGCCCATGCCGGGCGGCACGGCGGCCATCCAGGAACCGTGGCGCATGGCTGCGAGCTACCTGGCGCAGCACTTTGGTGAGCGGTTCCTCGATCTGCCCATTCCCTTCGTTCGGCAACTCGACCGCCGCAGCGTTGAGGTGCTGCTGCGTATGATCGAACGCGGCGTGAACTCGCCCCTCACGTCGAGTTGCGGAAGGCTCTTTGACGCCGTGGCAGCGCTGGCGGGAATTCGCCAGACCGTCACCTATGAAGCCCAGGCGGCGATTGAGCTGGAAATGGCGTTGGCCGGCCCCGCCGACGATTCCGCCTATCCGCTGGCGGTTCGCGCCGAAGGGGCCGAGATGCTGATCGACACTCAGCCGCTTTTCGAAGCGCTGGTTGAGGACTTGCGTCAGGGCGTATCCGCCGGCGTGATCAGCCGCCGCTTTCACAACGGGTTGGTGCAGGTGTTCTCGGACCTGGCCGAGTTGCTGCGCGAGCGCACGAGCCTGAACCGCGTTTGCCTAAGTGGCGGGACTTTTCAGAATACTTATTTGCTGGAGTCGCTGCGCGCCCGGTTGGAAGCGAGTCGTTTCGAGGTCTTCACGCACTCCGAGGTGCCGGCGGGTGACGGCGGCTTGAGTCTGGGACAAGCCCTTGTGGCTGCCTACCGGACCAGCCGACCGCCGGGCTAGTGCCGTTCCAACTTGCGTCAGGGGCTCCCCGGCCCGTTCCCGGCGCGAGCCCCGGACCGTGCCGGTACGGGGCGAGCCGGGGCTGGCAAAACCTGGCGGGAGCAATTTAGCCAAGAAAAGTTGGAACGGCACTAGCCGCAGAGAATGTGATCTTTGAATCTGTCCCAAAATGCTATATACTGAGCTTGGAATTGCGTTAAGAAGGCGCGCAACACGACGCCTACTGCCTTCCTCGCTTCCCCCGGGCCCCCTCGCCAAGTGGCTCGATTGAATATCTTATTAAGGAGATATAACCATGTCTACCATCCCCTGCGATCTGGATATTGCGCGCGCGTCCCATTTAAGGCCCATCACAGAAATCGCCCACAATCTCGCCATCGAGGAGAGTGAGCTTGAACTCTACGGGCGGCACAAGGCGAAAGTTGGTCTGGAGGTGCTCGACCGGCTCCGCGATGCTCCGAGTGGAAAGTTGATTGCGGTGACGGCCATTCCACCCACGCCCCTCGGCGAAGGCAAAAGCGTGACCGCCATCGGCCTGGGGCAAGCGCTGGCGAGAATCGGCAAACGTGTGTGCAACACTTGCCGCCAGCCCTCGCAGGGGCCGACGTTCGGCATCAAGGGCGGCGCCGCCGGCGGCGGCTACTCGCAAGTCGTGCCCATGGAGGATTTCAATCTCCACCTGACGGGCGATTTCCACGCCGTGACCGCGGCGCAGAACCTCTGCGCGGCCATGCTGGACGCCAGCTACATGCACGGCAACAAACTCAATCTGGATCCGTTCAACCTGACCTGGCGGCGCGCGCTGGACGTGAACGACCGCGCGCTGCGCGATATCGTCGTGGGACTGGGCGGCAAGGCGAACGGGTACCCGCGCGAAACGGGATTTGACATCACGGCGGCCTGCGAGACGATGGCCATCCTGGCGCTGGCGACTTCGCTGGATGATCTGCGACAGCGGCTGGCGCGTGTGGTCGTCGGATTCAATAAGGACGGACGGCCTGTGACCGCGGAGGACTTGAAGGCCGCCGGGGCCATGACGGTGCTGCTCAAGGACGCTATCCGTCCCAACTTGATGCAGACGATTGAGAATACGCCCGTCCTCGTCCACTGTGGCCCCTTCGGCAACGTGGCCCACGGCAACAACTCGGTGCTGGCAAATCTCGTGGCGCTCAAGCTGGCCGATTACGTCGTCACCGAATCGGGGTTCGGCGCCGATATGGGCTTTGAGAAACTGGTGAACATCACCTGCCGGCAGAGCGGCCTGAAGGTGGCGGGCGCGGTGGTCGTCTGCACGGTGCGCGCGCTGAAGATGCACGGCGGCGTCGGCAAGATCGTGGCGGGGAAACCGCTGCCATCCGAGCTCGTGCAGGAAAACATCCCGGCCATCGAAAAGGGCCTCAACGTCCTGTGCGCGGCGTTGCGGATCGTCAAGACCATGGGCGTGCCTGCGGTCGTGGTGGTCAACCGCTTTGAGGCGGACTCGGAGGCGGAATTGCAGTTTATCGTCGAACGCGCCCAAGGCATGGGCGCCGAACGCGCCGTCATTTCCGATGTCTTCGCGCGCGGGGGCGAGGGCGGCGAGGCGCTGGCCGAGGCGGTCGTGGAAGCGGTCGCGACGCCCTCGGCGATGCGGCTGCTCTATCCGGACGAGATGCCGGTCAAAGACAAGATCAAAAGGCTGGCGACGCAGATTTACGGGGCAAGCGATGTCGAGTATTTATCCGAGGCGGAACGCAAGATCAAGCTCTACACCGACCTGGGTTTTGACCGGCTGCCCATTTGCATGGCCAAGACGCATCTCTCCTTTTCCCATAATCCCGAATGGCGCGGCGTGCCGACGGGCTACAAGTTCCCCATCCGGGACGTCCGCCTCTCAGCAGGCGCTGGCTATCTTTATCCGCTCGCGGGCGAGATGATGACGATGCCCGGCCTGGGATCGTCACCCGCCGCCGTGCGTGTGGATCTCGACGCGGAGCAGCAGATCGTAGGTCTGTTCTGAGATCGTGCCGTGGCCCCGGCCGGCCTTTTGATTAGTGGTACACTCGGCGCGGTGAGGGCAGGGAAGGAGACAATCGGAAATGAACCGACTGGCGGGGAGAGTGGCCGCGATTACCGGTGCGGCGAGCGGGATTGGGCGCGCGACGGCGGAACTGTTCGCCGCGGAAGGCGCGCGCGTGGCGATCCTCGATCGCAACGGCCCGGGTGGCAAGGAGGTCGCGGCGGCCCTTCGCTCCGCCGGCCACGACGCACACTCCTGGGAGGTCGATCTCGCCGACGGCGGGAAGACGGAGGAGACCATCGCCCAGGCGGCGGCGCACTTTGGACGGCTGGATATCCTGGTGAACAACGCGGCCACCTACGTCCCGCGCAGTGTCGAGGATATTTCCCGCGACGAGTGGCGAAGGGTGGTGGACGTCAACCTGACGGCCTACCTTCTCACCGCGCGCGTGGCGGCGCGTGAAATGCGCCGGCAGGGCGGCGGAAGCATCGTCAACATTGTTTCCGTCCACCGGATCATCTCCGAGCCCAATTCCAGCGCCTATGCCGCGGCCAAGGGCGGTGTCGCGCAGTTGACGCGCAACCTGGCCATCGAATTCGCGCTCCACAATATCGTCGTCAACTCGATCAGCCCGGGGTTTATTCGAACCCCGATGTCGATTGTGAATGGTGTGGACGAGACCACCACCGAACACTTCATAAATTACTATGTGAAGTTCGGGCGCATTCCTCTGCGGCGCGCCGGGCTGCCGGAGGAAGTCGCCGCCGCCGCGCTTTTTCTTGCGGCGCGCGAATGCGGCTACCTGACCGGTGCCGACTTGGTTGTGGATGGCGGGCTGACAATAACCTTGTAGGGCTTGATCCTCTCGATCTTTGATTCACAAGCGCTTCGACGAACGGTGCGCTCTCACCAGTGGATACGGGCCAGGCGATAATGTCGGGCGGCCGGCTCCATCGGGGCTGAATTCTGTCTCAATTCCCGGCGTTGAAACTTAGGGGTAAGGCGTTCCGGGCGCGGCCAAAGGGTGCGAGGTCGGCCTGGTCGCCTGGTTGAGCCGTCCGGCAGAGCATTCCAGGAGCGAACTGCACAATCAGACAGAAAAAGGGCACACGAAGTCTCATGATGACCCTCGGTGTCGGCGAGATTAGAAATGCACAGAGATCTTGACCGTCGGCTGCTCGACGGGCAAGCGGATGCGCTCACCGGTTGCATCAAAATCTTTCCACGCTCTGCCGTCGATTTCCACTGCGCGTAGTTGTTTTCCATCCGGGGCCCGAATTACCAGCCAGACGGTGCGCGCGAGATTGCGCTTGGGCAACTCCACCTCGGCTTCGACGCCGGAGGGGCTTGCCTGCGTCCGGTAGCTCACCGGGCCAAAGTAAGTCGGAGCGGCGTGCATTTCAATCTTTTCTCCCGGCGCGAACCAGCGCCGCGGAGCGCCGGCGGCCAGCCAGAGTGTATCGCCTTCTTCGCGGATAAGGGAATCGCGCAGGCGGTTCACGAACTTCGCCTCGTCGGGAACCTTGTAGAACGGCCCGCTGGGCGACCGCCACTGCCGGTACTCTTCGGTGAAAACATTCACGTCCGGGTAGTAGCAGGAGACGAAATCGTTGTAGAGGTTTCGAATCGCCGCCGGGACCTCGTTACGCCGCAGGTAAGTGAGGATGGGATTCTGCAAGTTCGCCTGGAAGACCATTCCACCGCGACTGAACCAATACTTGTCATCCACCCAGCCGTGCACATGCAGGCCGAGGGAAGTGGACATTGTCGCGTTGTCCTCCCAGTCGTCGAGGACCCAGTCCGCGAAGGGTTCGTCGTGTCCAAAGATTTCCATCGCCAACAGGATCATGGGCCCGTAGAGGACTTCCCGGGTGGCGGAAAGGCGGTACGTCGGCAGAACCTTCTGGGGGTAACGGGAGTAATAGGCGACGCGGATCGGCCCGAAGAGCCGAATGCGCTGATAGGGGCGAGTCGGCACGTAAGGAACGTAAGTGTTGTCCCGCAGCCGAATCACCGGCGCAAGCTGCGCGGCACGCGTGACCGCCTTGCGGAGGTCCTGGACGTAGCGTTCGGCCTCCTGCGCGTAGCGGGGCGCTTCCGGCGCGCCTACATCCGCCATCGCCTGCGCGAGCCGCCTCATGCCGGCCGCGGCGAAGGCGTTCACGGAAAACCAGTGCCCCCAGTCGTGATTGTCCTCCAAGTGCCCCGCCGGGAGGAGTCCGTACTCCGGGACTTTGGCATCGCCGTCGCGGACTTGGGTGAGCTTGCGTTGCTCGATGATCCAGTCGGCGGCGCGTACCATGCTGGGCAAGGTGCGTCGCAGCCATTCCCGGTCGCGCGTGTAGAAGTAATGTTCCCCAAGCCCCCAAAGCACCGTGCCGTGGTCGAGGTTGTACTGTGCTGCCGTGTAATCATAGGTTTCGTCCACGCGCGCGCCGTGGTACACCGCGCGCTGGTCGCCCGTAAAAGTCCCATCAAACGGTTTCGATCCTTGCAGGCGGACGATGGAATCGAAGTATTCGGTGGCGAGGTCGGGATAGCCCAACACATCGAGCAGCAGGCATTGGAACACCGCCTCGTTGTCGTACACCTGATAGTTGTAACTGGCTGCCGGCACCATGTAGAGGCCGCACTTGGGATCTTTGGTGGCGCTGATGCGGATGCGCGCCGAAAGGCCACGGGCAAAGCTCACGAAGCGTCTCTCCGGAATGTCAAAGGGCACGCCGGGCGCCGTCACCTCGCGCCAGTATTTCTCCACGCGGGCGCGTTCGGCGGGGTAATCCAGTTCCGCCAGGCGCTGCCGCTCCGCGTCGGTCAAGCGGGGGATGAAGGGAATCGAGATCAGAAGGTCGCGGCGCTCTTTGGAGCCCAGAGGCACCGTGATCTTCACCCCAATCAGGCTTTCGACCCCTTCCGGAACTCCGGTCAAGGCAACGCGGGCGCTCTCCGGCAGATGCAGCCGGGCGCGCACCAACTGGCGATCCACCGTCACTAACTCTCCCTTGTCGAAGACCAGCTGCTCGGAGGGATCCGTCGCCAGCCAGATCGTTGCGACACCCGGCTGGGCGGCGGGATTCTCGGCCGTGAGCTTGAGCATCAGCACGGCGGGAGTCTGCTCGCTTCGGCCGGGGTCGTCCGGCGCGAGCGGCCCGGTGAGCAACGTCGCGAAGCCTTCCTCCGAGTAGTTCACGCCATCCTGCGCCCAGGTTGCCGTGGCGATGGGAAGGTAGTCCTCGAGCACGGAGAGTTTTGATGTCTTTGAGGGCACCCGGAAATCTGGATAGACGCCCGTGCCGATCCGCCAGCTAATGCGGTCGCCCGGCCATTCGAGGCGCTTCAGCTCCACGCCCTTCGCCTTGGTACCGCCTTTGCTGATGGCGATGTTCCCGCCCCACTCGAAGGCGAACTTTTGCCAGCTTGCATCGGCGGCGAGGGGCAAGTAGAGCCGCCCTCCCTGGCGCTCGACGGGATCGAGGGGCGGAATCTCTGCCGTTGCCCGCTCGTAGGTCTGCTCGGGTTCGGTCGCCAGCTTCTCGCGAATTCGCTCACCCTTTTTCACCACCGCCGGCGAAAACGGCTGGGAGTCCGCCGCGAGAGTCACGTAAGTGTGAAAAACCGGAACGTACACTGGGCCTTTCTCGACGTCCGGCACCGCGAACGAAAAGGTCCGCTCGCCCGCTTCCACCGTCACGATGGTCACGTCGTGAGAACCGACAAGCGACGGCTCGGCCGCAGTCAGCTTCACCTTGATTCCTTTGGGCGCGCCCCCTGTTTGAATTTGAAAGCCATTGAGACCGGCGGAATCACCGGCGGCGGGGTTCCACGCCTCAACACTTTCAATCCTCCCGTTGTACGCGCGCAGGCGGCCGGACCATTCATGGAGCGACGACTCTCCCACTCCCAGTTCAATCCGCAACTCGGTCGCCTTCTCTGCCGATCCACTGAAAACCGCGACGCGCTCCAACGACGGCGCCAAAGGAAACGCCAGGCGCAACTTCAGCGTGCGGCGATAGTCGAGGTTGGGCAGATTGCCGGCGTTGGGATTCTCGGCGACCTTGAGCGGTTGGAACGTGTAATGACACTCGTTACCCTGGCAGGCGACCTTCGCGGCCGCCTTGAGCCATTTCCCTTGCCAGGGATCATCGACCGGGTCTTCGATGGTGGGCATTTGCGGGGGCGGATACGGCCAGTTGAGGAACCAGTACTCGACGGCGGCCTCGGGCGTTGGGTTCGCGCCGCGCGCGCGGACGACCACTTCCTTGATGTCACGCTCCTCTGCCCACTGGAGTCCGTAGATGAAGCGCCCGTCCGCCGCCTTCTCGGCGTCGGGGCTCGACCGCTGCGCCGCCTCGTAATCGACCGCGATCTGGAGGGTGTGCTTATCGGCAACGCAACAACGGCGTGCAAACGGCGCGATGTCCAACTGGCCCGCTGGCGCTGCTACCGAGCCTGCCACGATGAACAGGAGCACGAAGATTTGTCTTGGCACTTTCACGGTTTCCTCCTCGCAGCCAATGCCGCTTACATCCTCCGCTCTTGGTGTGCGGTCACACCATAAGGCGCCACGGATTGCCGGTCAACGGGCTAGCGCGCCGGCTCGACCCAGGCGGGATTCGACCAGATCGTGTCCGCCTCTTCCGGCATGTGATTCGAGCCGAAACCGGGATAGGTGTGTTAGGCGATGATATCGATCTTCTCCGGGCATGCGGCGAGCGCCGTGCGCGCGAAAAGCAGATCGGGGCCGGCCAATCCCGCGGAAATAACCTTTGCGGTGGGGTCCGTCTGGTGCACCGCATCGGCGAAGCGGCAGAGCACTTTCCCGTAACCGCGCGCCTTGGCGGTCAATTCCTCTTTCGTCCTGGTTTGCGGCCGCCAGTAGCCAATGTTCGGCTCATTCCACAGTTCCCAGTGCTTCACCTGTCCCTTGAAGTGATTCACCATGAAGCGAACATAGCGAAGGACCGCCTCGATCTGCTCCTCCGTCTGCGGGGGAAGGAAGATAGGATTGACCGGCTCGTCGTCCTGCCCGATCCCCGCCGGTGGCAGGATGACGCGCCGCGGCCGCGCGGCAGGCTCTCCCTGAAAGAGGGGGTTGGAGTACTGGAGTTCGATTTCAATCGCCACACCGTTCTCCGTCAGCGACCGAACCGCTTCGTCGAGCTCCGGCATGGTGGCGAAGTGGCCCGGCGTCTGCTCGACCCAATCCCAGCTCATCATGTCGGAGGAGTTCTCATATTGCCCGAGGCGGACCCATTTGACCCCGCTATCGAACAGTCGCGTCCACCAGCGCTGCGACCACGGTAGGTGCGGTTCGCGCGGTAGGGATTGATTCATTCCGAAGCCGTCGGTAAGTTGCGTCGAGCGCCGCGCCGGGACTTGGCGCGGGATCTCACCGCCTCGAGCGATACCCAGCCACGCTGCTATGACGAGAAGTATGACAATAAGCTGCCAGCGTTTTCGCATGAGGACGACCTCCTCGATGGAGCGCTGTGTCGGGAGAACATACCACAGCCTGGCATCCTCAACGATATGGATTAGGGATGACGCAATGATACTTGGGTGGCCGGAGAAATCCCGCCGGGCGTGCAAGGCGATGAGATGGCGAGTTCGGGCGTTGTCTCGGTGCTCGGACGATCGCAGCGGGGCGGGAAATCTTGGAACTCTGGCAGAAGTTCGTGATAAACTCATCGGGTTGACCTGCGTTTAGCCTGTGTGGACGTCCCTCTTCGAGCGGGCGCCGTTCGGGCGTCTGTGCAATGTGCTGCGCGCCGTGGGCAGTGCTCGGGAGGCAAGGCTCGAAGGGCAGGTCACCGATGGGCCGTTAGCTCAATTGGTAGAGCAACTGACTCTTAATCAGTAGGTTGGGGGTTCGATTCCCTCACGGCTCACCATAACTCCTTACCAACATTTCGCTTAGACGCGACGAAAACCTACCGAGAGGTAGGTGCTGTTTCAGGGTGACCACCATCGGTGACCACCTTTTGACTCCCGCCCATTTTCTTGAAGGCCCTCTCGATAGCGTCCGCTTGTGGATGGCAATATCTTTGAGTGATTGTAATTGAACTGTGCCCGGCGATTCGCGCCAGCGTGAATGCATCACAGCCCGCCGAGGCGAGATTAGTTAGAGCCGTGTGGCGAAGGCAGTAAGGCTCGAAGGGCTTGATCTCTGGGACCTCAGTCGGCTTTTCCTTGCGGCCCTCCTCAAGGGCCTTCAGAGCTTTTGCGTGCCACTGCTTTGCACTCGACTCCTCAATATGGCCGGGAGGCTGAGCCTGTAGGGAATACCCAGCCCTCAGACGGACGACCTTGAGCGGTGTGCCTTGAGAGCTTCAAAAACTGCTGGGACCATAGGCAGGATGCGCCGCGCTGCCTTGCTCTTGCCTTTCACGATCTGAATCATCCCGCCGTCCCCATTCAAGTAGACGTGCTCCCATCGAAGCGCGTAGCCTTCGCCGGGCCGGATTCCGGTGCCAAGCATGAGAGTCGCTACGTCCCTCCATGGCTGGGGGCAAGCCGCTAAATACCTCTCCGCCTCAGCATCGGTTAACACGCGGTCCCTCTGCCGCTCGCCCTTTGCCAGAGTGATCTTCGGCTTCCTATCAAGCTTTCCCCAGTCACAGGCAGGGTAGAGGGATCGCCTCAAAGTCCGCAAACCACAGTTGATGGTGATAGGTTTCAACTTTGAACTGCCAGCCTCGAATTGCCTGGCGTGTTGGTCGGTGATTTGGTCTAGACGCAGACTTCCCAGCTCAGACTTCGTCAGCCGCTTTACCCCGTCACGGTAATAGGCGAGTGTCTTAGGTGTAGTCTGAAATTTGCTTTCTGTGTACGGCAAGAAGTCATGCTTCAGGAAGTCTGCCAGTGTTGGCGCGGACTTCTTCTCGAAGATTCCCCAGTTACCTCGGACCAACTCTGCTTGGATTTGCTCTTCAATTGAGTGTGCTGTCTTAGCATTGGTGGCTTGTGTGGACCGATGAATAGTCTGGCCTTGAAACTTGAATTTAACCTTGTAGAACCGACGACCCTTGGGCTTATAAACCATGACTCACCTTCCTTTTTTCGGCGGCCTTCCCCCGAGTTTCCCAAATTCAGCCCCGAGCTTGCCCCACTCCCTGAGTCTCTTCGGGCCGTACTTCTTCAGAGTGGCCATACCGCCGCGCTTCCCGAGAAGCTGAGCGGCTTTGTGGGTTTCACTCGAACGCTTTTTCATGCTGCGTATTGTACCCCTACCGCTAGGGGTTTGTCAACCGAACCGTTTCGTGTAGAATGGCAGTGCCATTGGTCGGCTAGGCTGATCCCGGAAAAGCGGCCCACATTCCGGCCCGCCTGCTGACATACTTATAAGAACCGAGAGCTGAGCGGGTCGGGGTTTTTGTACCAGCTTCAGAGTGAGTTTTCGGCTCCTTCGGGGCCAGTCAGGTCGCGGCTAGCCGCGACCTGACTGGCACAGCTTGAGGCTGTGAGATGTGATTTGCTGCTACCAGGGGGTGTGGGGGCAGTCTAATTACGAGCGAATTGTTCGAAGAAAACGGGTAACACTTTTCTGTTC
>JBEKUI010000003.1:0-52277 GCA_049515175.1 Terriglobia bacterium | reverse complement strand
TGCCGCAAAGGATTTCTGGAAGGTGTTCAGGGGGATCAGGACGAACTTGTCCTGGCTCTGGCCGAATGTTGTCCCGATCTTCGTGGCCACACCGATGACCCGGAAGGCCACGCCCTTAACGGTGATCTCCTTGCCGATCGGGTCCAGGTTGGGAAAGAACTCATCGACCAAGTCGGTGCCGATGAAGCAAACGTTCGCACTGTGGTCGTTATCGGATTCGGTGAAGTAGCGGCCAATGCCCACTTTCTGTTGTCCGATGTCAATCATGTTGGGCGTGACACCCGCCATATCGACCTCGTAAAGCACCTTCCCCTTGTAGCGGGCATCGTTGTCGCCCCAGAGCCCCGCCTGCGCGCCAATATTCTTGTAGTTGGCCAGGCTCTCCTTAAGGAGCTGGTACTCCTCGATGCGGATGGGTTTGTTGCGGCGGCGGGCCTTCAGCCAGCTCTCGTAGCCCTGCGCCCATTGCCACTGGTGAACAATGAACACGTTGGCGCCCAGGTTGGCGATCTTATCCGCGATGTAGAGGTTCATGCCGTTGACCACCGACATCACGGAAATCAAGGTGGTCGTGGCGATCACGACCCCCAGGAGGGTGAGGAAGGAACGGAGCTTGTGAGCGCGCAGGGCTTCCAGGGCCAGCCAGAAAGCTTCCCGGGCGGTGACCCACAGACTGCCCCGGACGCGACGTTTGTGCGCGCGCTCGGCCCGCAAGGTTTCTGTTCGGCTCAGGCCGGTCACGATGAACCTCCTCCGCCGCTCCTAAGTTACACGCTCGTCGCGGTCGATTTTGCCGTCGCGAATGTGCAGAATGCGATGCGCGTGCGCCGCAATATCGTGCTCGTGCGTGACCAGGACGATGGTATTCCCACCCTGATGCAGGCGGTCCAAAACCCGCATGATCTCCTCGCCCGTGGTCGTGTCCAGGTTGCCGGTGGGCTCGTCGGCAAGGAGAATCGAAGGATTGTTCACCAGGGCGCGCGCGATGGCCACGCGCTGGCGCTGCCCACCCGAAAGTTCGTTGGGCTTGTGGTGCATGCGGTCGCCCAGTTCCACTTTGCGCAGCGATTCTTCGGCTCGCTGCAGGCGCTCCCCGGCAGGCATGCCGGAGTAAATCAGCGGCAGTTCGACGTTGTGCAAGGCGCTGGCGCGCGGCAGGAGATTAAAGGTCTGAAAGACGAAGCCAATCTCCTTGTTGCGAATATAGGCAAGCTCGTCATCAGTGAGCTCACTGACCAAGTTCTGATTCAGCCAGTATTTGCCCTGGGTCGGCGTGTCGAGGCAGCCGATGAGGTTCATCAACGTGGATTTGCCGGACCCCGAGGGGCCCATGATCGCGACATACTCACCCCGCTCAATGGAGAAGGAGATCCCACTGAGGGCGTGGACAGCAATCGCTTCGCCCATATCGTAGGTTTTCCAGAGATCCTCGGTCTGGATGATGATGCCGTCAGCCGGCATGGTTTGCGCCTCCAGTGTGGATACCGCGACTTGGGTTGCCATCGGTTCCTGCTTCCTTTCCGGTGCCAGCGAGTCTTGCCTACTGACCGCCAAGGCCGCCTTCCAGGCTAAGCGGTCGGACCACCGGGCTTCTGGGCGGAATTATCAATCTTCACCTTGGACTTGTTCTTCAGCGTACGGAGAACACTGAAGCTCCCGGTCACGATCTCTTCGCCCGGATTGACGCCTTTTACAACCTCCATGTCGGTGGTGCCCATGATGCCGGTCTCAACTTTCGTAAATACGGCGCGGCCATTCTTGATAACAAAGAGTCCCTGCACTTCCTCCTTCGCTTTGTCCTTCCCCTTGTCGGGACTGGCCGCAGGCGCGGGGCTGGCCGCGGCCGCCTGGACGGCGCCCTTGGTCTCCTTCCCCTTGCCTTCCTTTTCGCTCTCTTCGAGTTCCCGCTTCATCCGGATGGCCAGGGCCTGGATGGGGACGGCCACCGCGTCCTGCCGCGTGGCTGTGGTGACCTTCGCGGTCGTCGACAGGCCGGGGCGGAGACCGGGAGGAGGATCGTCGAGGGTTACCACGACCTTGAAATCCTTGGCCTCCTCCGCCGCAGTCCCGGTGGTCGTCTGACCCACGGTCTGGCCGGTGGTGCGACCGATAGCACTCTGCCCAATCTCGGTGACCTTTCCCTTGAAGGTCTTCTCGCGGACTGCGTCAATCGTAACCTCGGCGGACTGGCCAAGCTTGACATTGACGATATCGGTCTCGTCCACTTTCACTTCCGCGGTAATTACCGAGAGGTCGGAAACCTGGAAGAGGACGCTGCCCACCTGGTTCTGGATGCCCGGCACCACGTTTTCACCCACGTGGACCGGCAGGCTGGTGATGATGCCATCGAGCGGCGAGGTGTAGAGGGTCTTCGCACGCAGGTCCTGGGCGCGCGTCAGACCCGCACGGCTCTGCGCCACCCGGGACCGGGACATGTCGCGGTTAAAGGTGATCTGCTGAAGCTGGGCTTTGCTTTGGGCGACACGCGCCTCGGCCGCCTGGAGGTTCGACTGGGCGACCTCAAAATCGGCTCGCCGCTGATCGTAGAGTTGCTGCGCAATCAGCTTGTCCTTGAGCAGTCCCTGGGCACGCGCGTAGTCTTCCTTGGCCCGCGCGAGGTTGGCCTGGGCGGTCTGCTGGTCCGCCTGGGCGGTCTTCAGGCTGGCGGAAGCGGATTGAACGGCCGCGTCGGAGGCGGAGACGTCGGCCTCCGCCGTCTTCAGCGCCGCCTGCTGCGCATCGACATCCGCCTCCTGCTGGACGGACTCGGTTCTCAGGAGGAGTTGGCCCTTCTTGACCTGATCACCTTCCTTCACATAGATGTCCGTGATCTTGCCGAAGGAATTGGCGTTGACTGCTGCAAAATTCGTGGTCAGGGGCCGAATCTGCCCTGAGGCTGTAACGATGGAAGATAGCTCTTTCTTTTCGACTTTGCCCGTTTGGACCGTCACCACCCCGCGCTTACTCCAGGCGATCCCGCCGACCACCAGACCGATTAGAACCAAGGCTCCTACAATTATGAGAAGCGTCTTTTTCCAGGATTTCATCACTTGTCTGCTCCGTGCTCGAGGAGGAGTTTGATACTCCGGTTCTTTGACCTCTGGCTCCTCGATCTGCGCAATTCCTAATTCGACCGTCCGGCTCATTGTACTTCGCTCCTTGCCCAAAGGGCTAGAGGGGATGGCGTGTCAATGGGTCATCGAGTGCAAAGAACAATCTCCCCGATGCGGGAGGCGGCCAAACGGCCCCGCCCAGAATGTCCCTGTAACCCTCCCAATTTGACTCCTTGAAGCTTATACGTTCAAAGCGTCGGGAAAGTTTCGTTCCAAAGGCCGCCGACTTGGAACAATACCTGCTGTTTGCACAGCGAGAAGCACAAGTGCGCGCCTTGCACTCCGAACCCGAGTGGCGTTGCAGTCAGACCGTCTTCCGGGGAGAAGCGAAGGGGGGAATCTTGCCCCACTGTCCCAGGCTTCTGATGCGTTTCCCTTGACGCTGCTGTCCTTGGGCACACGTTCGCACTATTAGACACCGGAAAGTCGGAAAAGTTAGCGATTCACGCCGCGCAAGCCACCTTTTCTGCCGGAGGCGCATCCGTAAAGGGGTGTCGGAGGTTGGGTCCAACTATTCCCATTTTCTTCCAGGGATGGAAGAGGCTTGACTTCTCATATCTTGAAACCTAGAATTCTTACCGTAAGCAGTGAGGAGTCCGTGTGCCTCGGGGAGCGGCAAGGTGTAGGTATGTATAAACGCTTTGAATCTTGTCATCACGCCGCCTTGCTTTGTGCGCTGGGTGCATTACTATTTGCCAGCCCAGCCCCGTCTGCCGCCTCACCGGCTAAAGAGAAAGAGACAGAGAAGCAGGAGAAGTCTGAAAAGCCCAGCCGACAAGAGATCCGTCGCCAGAAAGCCATCCAGAAAGAGCAGGAGAGCGCCTACAAAAAGTGGCTGGAAGAAGAGGTACCTTACGTTATTACGGACCAGGAGCGCGCCTCGTTCAAGAAGCTGAGCACGGACGACGAACGCGAGCAATTCATCGAAGCGTTTTGGGAGCGGCGCAATCCCAATCCGGGGAGCGCAGAAAACGAATTCAAAGAGGAATACTATCGCCGAATCGCGTACGCGAACGAGCACTACGCTTCCGGCATTCCGGGCTGGAAGGCAGACCGCGGGCGGATTTACATCACCTGGGGGCCGGCTGATGAAATCGAGGCGCATCCTTCCGGGGGCAGCTACATCCGGCCTCCCGAGGAAGGCGGCGGGGAAACCTCGACTTTCCCCTTCGAGACATGGCGTTACCGCTACCTGGAAGGGATCGGCAGCAACATCATTCTGGAATTTGTTGACCCCACGATGACCGGTGAGTACCACCTCACGATAGACCCTGGCGAAAAGGACGCCCTGCTCCACGTTCCCAACGCCGGCCTAACCCAGATGGAATCCATGGGCATGGCGTCCAAGGCCGATCGCTTCACGCGTACTGACGGCATGACGATCGGGCAATCTATGGGTGGAACTCCCGAGAGCATGAATGAGTTTACCCGCCTGGATCTCTATGCCCGAATCTTCAAACCACCGGAAGTCAAGTTCAAGGACCTGAAGGCGGTGGTTACCGCGCGCCTGAGCGCCCAACTCCTGCCCTTTGACGTGCGCACCGACTTCGTCCGGGTTACCGAGGAAAGCGTCCTGACCCCCATTACCGTTCAGGTTGCCAACCGTGAGTTGCAGTTCGAAAACAAGGGTGGCGTCATGCACGCGGTCTTGGACGTTTTCGGCCAGCTCACTTCGCCCAGCGGCCGCATCGCCAGCACTTTTGAGGATTCGGTCGTGCTGGACGTGCCGGAAAACGACTTTCAAAAATATGTGGAACGCAAATCGGTTTACCAGAAGGTTGTGCCATTGCGTCCCGGTCTGTATAAGCTGAGCGTGGTGGTCAAGGACGATATCAACGGCCACATGGGTTCCATCGAGCTCGGCGTACGCGTTCCACGCTACGACGAGGAGAAACTGTCCAACAGTTCACTCATCCTGGCCGACCTGATCCAGCCCCTGCCGACTTCCCAGGTGGGGTCGGGGCCGTTCGTCATCGGCGGCACGAAGGTGCGGCCCAGTGTCAACCAGCAGTTTACGCGTGATCAGAACCTGGGAATTTACATGCAGGTTTACAACCTCGGGTTGGATCCGCAAACGCACAAGCCATCTGCGGATATTCAGTACGAGATCATCAAAGACGGGAAGCCGCTCCTGAGCCAGAACGAGCAGGCGGCGAAGCTCACTAACGCCTCGCAGCAGGTGACGCTGCAAAAGACTATGCCGCTCCGCTCTTTGGCGCCGGGCAAATACACGGTGCAGATCAAGGTCACGGACAACGTCAAGAACCAGACGGTTTCGCCTGTGGCCACGTTTGAAGTCCGGTAAGCATGACCCCCGCGCCCAGGCCGCGCCGGGGGCATGACGCTGCTTGACGAGGTACGGGAAATCACATGAGCCTGCATCAATCACGAAAGTGTTTTCTCGCGATTCGTGCGCTTGCGTCCCTGGCGATCCTCTGTCTGGTCCCCCTGCCGGGTCGCAGTGCAGGTTTTGGCCGAATCGTTGGGACCGTGGCGGATCCGCAAGGGGCGCCCCTCATGGGCGCTACCGTGATCATCATGGGTCCGGCCCTGGCGGGGTTGACGGACGGCGGCGGGCTTGTGGAACACGTGATGACGGATGCGCACGGCAGATTTGCCATCGAAAGGCTCATCCCCGGTTGGTATTCCCTCAAAGTCACCGCGGCGACCCGACTGCCCATGCTTCGTAACGGGGTGCGGGTTGAGGCAGGCGGAAGCGTCCAGCAGAACTTCGTGCTGGGAGATATCCTGACTCCGATTCGCGTGCAAATACCCTCCAGCAGCATCTCCAGTTGGGGAGAAGACTGGAAGTGGGCGTTGCGCACGGCATCGGTCACACGCCCCATCCTGAGGTATCAGCCCGCTCCCAAGGCCTCGGCGAAGTCGAAATCCAAAGGCAACAAGATCCCGCTTCCTTCCAGTCAACACCTCTTGGCCATGAGTCCCGGGGCGACGCGCGGCCGGGCACTGGCGGGCGACCCCGGAATGGGAAGCATCCTGGCCTATGTTCGCCCTCTTTCGGAGAACGCGGACCTTCTCGTGGCCGGGTCCATGGGTGCCAGCGGAGTGCAGACCTCATCGCTTGCCACGATGCTGCGGCGCGATGCGCTGAAAGGCGATCCTGAGGAATTGGCCCTGGTCGTTCATCAGCTCAATTTTTCCGACGGAGTGCCATTCGCTCCCGGCGACAGCCGGGCGATTCGCAGCCATGCCCAGGCGCTGGTTGCCAGCTACGCGCAGACCCGGCGTATTCTCGACCGGCTGGCTCTGACCTCCGGGTTTGAAGTGGACTACCTGAATGCCGGCGGCAATGTCATGTCCGCGCGGCCGTTCCTGCGGCTGGCTTATCAGCCCAGCGCTTCCCAAGAGGTCTCGGTGCGGTACGGCGGCGCGCGCATGGACGCAGGAGGATCGTTGCTGGATCGCATCGGGGCGCTGACCTCCTTCCCGCGCATCACTATGCGGGGTTACCAGGCGCAGCTAGAGACTTTGGATCACTCGGAAGTCGCTTACGAGCGTACCTTGAGCCCAGACTCCCGGCTGGAAGTGGCGGCTTATCGCGACGCCCTCCACAACGCGGCCGTGTGGGGCTTCGGAAATGACACCGTGCTCGCCCGGCTGGCCGGGAATTTCCTCCCCAACCCTGCCGTCGATGGCGTCATGCTGAACGCGGGCAACTTCACGTCCTCGGGAGTGCGCGCATCGTTCACCCGCAAGTTGAAGGGGCAGGCGGAGCTTGCGGTGATCTATTCCCTGGGTGATGCCTTGGCAGCAGTAGCCGCAGGCGAAGCGACGCCGGCTCCGATGAGAGACCTGCGGGCATCGCTTCGCCGCCGCCAGACGCAGGCTGTAGGTGCCCGAGTCTCGACGCACCTGCCGGTTTCCAAGACTTACATCGTTGGCTCTTATGAGTGGTTGCCCAACGGCCGGGTAACGGGCGTCGATCCAGTCGGCCAGGCGAACCTGCAGATGCAGCCCTACTTGGGCATTCAGATTCGCCAGCCTCTTCCCAATCTTGCCTTCCTGCCTGCGAGGATTGAGGCGTTAGCGGACTTCCAGAACCTGCTCGGCCAGGGGTATGTGCCAGTGGCTCGGTCAGGGGAGGATACCCTGATCGTGACCCCAGCCTACCGAAGCTTTCGTGGCGGATTCTCGGTCCAGTTCTAACCTGCCCTCCCCCTAGCGAGGCCAGCCATGAGCAGGCAGTGTAGCGATTCAGGACAGTCCAACCCCTCCCAGCGACAAATTGCGTTTGCACTGAGGATTCAGCGCAGCAAATACAAAAATCAGAAGTCAATATTCCTTGTTCCATATTCGCGCCAGATTCTGGAAACTCCGCTGGCTATCATAAAGAAGCGAAATGACTTGTTAATTCAATTTCCTGTTTTGGCTGGAAGTTAACTTGCTGCAAGAGTACAAGATTTTGTGTCTCCTCAGCCCGGGTAGTGAGGCCGAAAGTTGAGAACGCTCCCATTCCGATTCACGACGGTCTTTTTGGCGCTGCTCAGTCTGGCGCTGGTGGTGTTTGGCGTTCTGAATTTTGAACAACGCCGGATCTACCAGCTTCCCGACGACGGCGCCTCCTGGGTGGACACCGCGCAGGGCGTCCGGGCATGGATAGTGGCGCCCGACAGCCCGGCGGAGAAGGCCGGGATCCAGCAGGGAGACAAGCTCGAAGCGATCAACCAAGTCCCGGTCCGACGCTCGGTGGATGCGGCGCGGGAGGTTTATAGCACCGGCGTCTGGTCGCAGGCCAGCTACGATTTGACTCGCGGGGGGAGGCCCTTCCGGGCGCTCGTGGTGATCGCCCCGCAGGCCAATTCCACTTCGCTGCGGCTCTACCTCGACCTGGTGGGGCTGATTTTTCTTCTCATCGGCACTTTTATCCTAGTGCGGCGCTGGACGGCTCCCAAGTCCCTGCATTTCTACGTCTTCTGTCTCAGCTCGTTTGTTCTCTACACTTTCGCCTACACGGGCAAGCTCAATCTCTTTGACTGGACGGTCTACTGGCTGAACGTCACAGCTCTGCTCATGCAGCCCGCCCTCTTCCTCTCCTTCTGCCTCTCCTTCCCCGAGCGGCCGGAAATTCTCCGCGCGCGTCCCCGGGGAATGGCGCTCGTTTACGCGCCCGGCTCACTCCTGCTGGCGGTGCACGTGCTGGTTGCGACCGGCGTGCTGGTTTGGTCGCTACCCTTGCAGGTGACGCGCTGGATGGTCGACCGCGTGGAGCTCATCTATCTGGCGGCCTACTTCCTCGCCGGAGCGATCTGGCTGCAGCGCAGTTACCGGCGCGCGGATGGGCCGCTCGTCAAGCAGCAGCTCAAATGGGTGACGCGCGGGACGTTCCTCTCCATCGTGCCGTTCGCTGCGTTGTACGTCGTCCCTTATTTCCTTGGCTACCTGCCCACGCCGTGGATGAAGCTTTCTGTCCTCTTCCTCATCTTTATGCCGCTGACGTTTGGATACGCCATCGTGCGCTACCGGTTGATGGACGTGGACATCATCTTCCAGCGGGGAATTGCTTATACCCTGGCGACGGCGGCGATTGTCGGCGTCTCCTTCGGCCTCATCGCCCTCTTTGCGGATATTTTCCGCACCAGCTTTCCGGCCACGAGCCGTGGCGGCTGGATTCTGGGCATCATCATCACCGCCTTCCTGTTCCAGCCGATTGTGAACTGGATTCAGGCGCGACTGGAGCGGCTCCTTAATCCGGAACGCTACGACTACCGACGGACGCTCCTCACCTTTGCGCGCGAACTGACCTCCGTGCTGCACGTGGACCGGCTGCTGGACGGGGTGGTGACGCGCCTGGCCGAGACACTGGGCGTGGATCGCCTGGCGATCTTCCTGCGGCCGGACGGCAACGGTTTCCGGCTGGCGAAGTCGCGCGGAATCTCCCCCTCCGGCCGGCTGGATTTGAGCTTCCTCGATCCTGAACGCCAGGAACTGGGAAAGGGTTATCTCTTCTTCGAGAGCGTCAAGTGGGTCTTTGATGTGAGCCCGCAGGCGAAGCGGACGATTGAGCAACTCGACCTGCACTACTACCTGGCCATCAAGGCTGAAGACCGAACCCTGGGTTATCTGGCGCTGGGCAGAACGCGCAAGGGCGATTTCCTCTCCAGCGAGGACATCGATCTGCTCCAGACCATTTCCAATTATCTGGCCATCGCTTTGGAGAACGCGCGCCTCTACGAATCGCTCGAGCAGAAGGCCCACGACTATCAGGAGCTGAGGGACTTCAGCCAGAACATCGTCGAGTCGATCAACGTGGGCGTGCTGGCCTGCGACCTCGACCACAAGGTGCAGGCATGGAACTCGGCCATGGAGAAGCTCTACGGGCTGGCCCGCGCGCAGGCCGTGGGCAACCGTCTGGAAGCGATTTTCCCGGTTGAGCTCCTGGCCGAGCTCGCTCCCGCTTATGAGTCGCACCACACGCTGAGCGTCTACAAGTTCGGTTTGCAGACGCCGGACGAGCGGCGGCTGATTGTCAACGTTTCCATCACCCCGCTCATCGGCAAGGACGAAGCGGTTATCGGCCGCCTGCTGATCTTCAACGACATCACCGAGCGCGTCAGCCTGGAAGACCAGTTGATGCAGGCCGAGAAGCTTTCGTCGATCGGACTGCTAGCGGCGGGCGTCGCTCACGAGGTCAACACACCGCTGGCGGTGATTTCCTCCCAGGCCCAGATGCTCTTCAAGCAGATGTCGCCGGACGATCCGCGCACCCGGACGGTGGAGAAGATCGTCAAGCAGTCGTTCCGCGCCTCCGAAATCGTCAACAGCCTGCTCAAGTTCTCGCGCGTCAGCGGCAGCGATTATGCGGAAGTCGATGTGAACCGGGTCATCCGCGAGACGGTCTCGCTGGTCGAACCGATGCTGCGCGCCTCCCGGATTTCGCTCAACACGCAGCTCTCCCAGGGACTGCCGGCCGTTTACGGCAACGCTGGGAAGCTCCAGCAGGTCTTCATGAACCTCATCATGAACGCCCGTGACGCCATGCCGCGCGGCGGTGAGCTCACCCTGGCCACGGAAAGCGAGAACTCCTCGATTCATGTTGAAGTGGCCGACAACGGCGTCGGCATCCCGCCCGATCACCTCAGCAAGATCTTCGACCCCTTCTTCACCACCAAGGCGACGAGCCGCGGCACGGGCTTGGGCCTCGCAGTGAGTTACGGTATTATCCGCGAGCACTCCGGCAAGATCGACGTGGAAAGCACGCCCGGGCGCGGCACAACTTTCCGGCTCGAATTCCCCACCGCAAGGAAACCGGTTAATGTCGGCTAAAGGTTCCGTCCTCATTATTGACGACGAGCAGGAAATCCGGGAAAGCCTGGAACAACTCCTGGGAGTGGAAGGCTACCGGGTTGCGACCTCGCCCACCGCCGAGGACGGCCTGAATAAGGTCAACGAAGGGGTCTTTGACCTCGTGCTGCTCGACATCAGCCTTCCCGACCGCAATGGACTGGAAGTGCTCAAAATCCTGCGCCGCGAGAGCCCGGACGTGGGCGTCATCATGATCACCGCCTACGACTCCAGCCAGATGGCTTTCCAAGCCTCCCGCGAAGGAGCCGAGAGCTACATCACCAAGCCCTGGGACAACGACAAGCTGCTGCTCGAGGTTCGCAACGCGCTCGACAAGTCCCGCCTGCAGGTTGAGAACGTTCAGCTCCGGCGCGCCCTGAAGCGTTTCGGTCTGCCCAACATCATCGGCAAGAGCGAAAAGATGCAGAAGGTCTTCGACCTGATTACCCAGGTGGCGCCCAGCCGGGCCACCGTGCTCATCGCGGGCGAGAGCGGCACGGGGAAGGAGCTGGTCGCCAAAACGATTCACGCCACCAGCCCGCGCGCCGACCGGCCCTTTGTCCCCGTCAACACCGGCTCGATGCCGGTGGACCTGCTCGAAAGCATCTTGTTCGGCCACGTCAAAGGCGCCTTTACCTCCGCCATCGCCACCAAGCGCGGCCTCTTTGAGGTGGCCGATCAGGGCACCATCTTCTTCGATGAGATCGGCACGGTGGGAGTGGAGACGCAGACGAAGCTGCTGCGCGTCATCCAGGAGCGCGAATTCATGCGCCTGGGCGGCACCGAAACCATCAAGGTGGACGTCCGAATTCTCGCCGCCACCAATGCCGACTTGAGAAGGCTCGTACAGGAGAATAAATTCCGCGAAGACCTCTACTACCGGCTGAACGTCATTACCATCCCCTTGCCCCTGCTGCGCGAGCGCAAGGAAGATATTCCGCTCCTTGCCGAACATTTCCTGGAGAAATTCGAGGAGGAGAACAAGCGGCGCGGGCTGCACTTCACTCCCGAGGCGATGCGGCTGATGATGGATTACGACTGGCCGGGAAACGTGCGTGAGCTCGAAAACGCCGTGGAGCGCGCCGTGGTTCTCTCCTCGGCGCCGGAACTCACTCCCGACCTGCTGCCCGAACAGCTCTCCTCCAACGGCTCACACCCCAGTTCCGCGCTCACTTTGCAGGACATGGAGGGGCGTTCGCTTTTTGACATTATCGAATCCTATGAGCGGCGGGTCATCCTCGAGATGCTCTCGCGAACCGGTTGGAGCCAGACCGAAGCCGCCGAAAAATTCAAGATTCCCCTCTCCACGCTCAACCAGAAAATCAAGCGCCTTCAGATCGACATCAAGCGCCGCCGCGAAAACTAGGGCACGCTCCTGAGCCTCCGCGTTTGTGGCGACCGTTCCATACCCGTCTTTGCCGACGGGCGCAAAGCCTCAGTTCGGCGGGCGGGTGGGCGCCATGCCCGGGTGGCGGGCGCGAAGGTCTGCACCAACCAGCCAAATTCAATTTTCCAGTTTCCAGTTTCGAACTCAAAGTTTGATGAAGATCTTGTGCTTGTAGAGCCAGTAGCAGAGATACCAGAGGACGAGCATGATGGTGCAGTGCTGGGCGACGGGGGCGAGCGCGCCGATGAATTGGTAGCCGCCGGTGAAGGCGCGCACCATGTGATCCATGGACCCGCGAGCCAGGTAGCTGCAAGAATAAATGAAAATGGAGTTCATCCCCACCACCACGAGGGGGAACGCGACGCGCTTGTAACCCGCCACGTCGATGAGCAGGATAAAGGCCAGCATCATGAGCAGGACCCAGCCGGTGCTGTAAAGCGTCCAGGAGGCCGTCCAGATGTGTTTGACGTTGGGAATGACCAGCGAAAGCGCCAGTCCGCCGGCGAAGGCGGCGACCGCCGAGATGGCGAGAGTCCGCAGCTTCTCCGCCATGGGTTTCTCCGTGCGCAAAAGCATGCCCACCCAGGCTCCGAAGAGCGTCGTGACCGTGCTGCAGATGAAATTGATGGTGAGATAGTATTCAGAGTAATTTCGCCCCAGGATAAACTTGTCGATAACCTGCCCGATGTTCCCTTCCTTGGAGAAGGGTCCTTCCGGTCCCGGAAAGATGAAGAACAAAGCGCTGTGGAAAACCAAGAGCCCCGCTGCGGCCGCCACCTGCCAGCGGAATTTCATCTGGATGATCAGGTAAGTAAGGAAATACGTGAACGCCATCTGGGCCAGGACGTTGATGAGCTGGAACTGGAACACCTGTTCGGAGGCAATTGTCAGGAAATTGCTCAGCAAGAGGAGCTTGATGGCCCGGCTCGCCACGTGCTTGAGGTTGTCGCGCCGCGTTGCGCCCCGTGCCGCGCGGGCGGCCAGAGCAAAGGGCATCGCCACGCCCACCATGAACATGAAGGAAGGCTGGATCATGTCCCAGAAGACTCCGCCCGTCCAATCCACATGCTCGAACCAGGAGGCGATCCGGCCCCAGTTGGGATCGTGCTGTAGGGCGTTGAACCCGAAGCCGTGTGAGGCCAGCGTAAACATGATGAAGCCGCGGAAGGCGTCGAGCGCCACCGAGCGCTCCCCGGCCGCCGTGCGCGGAAGTCCGGAGGTTCCCACCTGGGGCGGTTCGATCGTGGTCGCTGTGGCTGACATAGCGCGGGATTCTACCACGCCTCGGTGCCCGCCAGCACGGAATCAGGGACCAGGGGGCGGGAAAGGCCGTTCAAGCTGAGGCCCAGGGAAACACCGGGAGTCCTTTCAGGGCGCGAGACTGTGGGGGATGGCTCGGAACTGGTCCGTCTGTAAGTAGAGTCCCACCATGAGCGCGGCGTTGTAAGCGGTATGGAGAATTACGCTGGGCGCGAGCGAACCCGTCAGGCCGCGGGTGAGAGAGAAGGCCAGCCCGACGATGCAGATCAGCAAGACGTGATTCCACGCTCCCCAGTATTCGGAGAGGTGCAGGCCGGCGAAAAGCAATCCCGTGCCGGCAATCGCAAAGCGCCAGCCCACGAGATCCTCAAAGAAACGGAAAAGCACGCCGCGAAAGATCAGCTCCTCCATAAACGGCGCGATCAGGATGGCGAAGACACCGATGGCGTAGGCTGCCTGGGGCGAGCTGAACATCCGCTGCAAGGGAAAGTCGCTGCGGTCGGGCAGAAGCGGCGGGGCGAGTTCGACGAGCAAGGCCAGGGCGACGCCTCCCAGGATGCAGAGGCGCACCAGGCGAGCCGTCGGTCGCCGCCATTTGAGCGCATCCCAGAAAGGGAGTCCGTGGTTCACGACCAGAAATAGATAGATGACCCCCAGAACCAGGGCGTGAAACACCATTTGCAGGCTGAGCAGAAAGAAAGGATTGTCGCGCAGCGCCTCGGGGTGACTCTTCCACTTCGCCAGCGGCTGCAGGAGCATGAAGCCGGCGAGGGTCAGGAAATTGGCAGCCACCAGCGCCAGCAGGCCGCAGCCCAGAAGCACCACTAAATTGCGCGTCGTCCAGGGGGAAGACAAACTTAACGAGCCTTGACCCTCGGCGGCTTCGGGGTCAATCATCCCCGCGAGCGGCGTGTTGTCCGTCGACGGTTCCATCAAACGATGCTGATGCTTCTCTGCCTGACTTTCCTGGATGCGCCTATGCGCCTTGGCATGAGTCTCACTCCGGCAGTCGATTTCCGATTCTCGTCTTCCCGTTTCTGATCAGCTCAGCTGTGAATCTTGTGAGCCACTTCCACGATCTGCCTGGAGAATTGATTGTCGGTCATGGATGAATCCGACTCACGCAGAGACGCACAGGCGCGAAGGACCACGACTAGTTTCGGCCATTACCAAGCACCGTCGCCAGCGCCTGGCCGGTGTAGGATTTCTTTTGGCGCGCCACGTCTTCGGGGGTGCCCTGGGCGACGATCCGTCCGCCCGCCTCGCCGCCTTCCGGTCCCAGATCGATGATCCAGTCAGCCTGCTTGGCGACGTCGAGGTGATGCTCGATGATGATGATAGTGTTGCCCAGGTCTGTCAAGCGATTGAGGACGGCGAGCAACTGCTTGACATCGTCGAAGTGCAGGCCCGTGGTCGGCTCGTCGAGGATGTAAAGTGTGCGGCCGGTCTGCCGCTTGCTCAGCTCTCGGGCCAGCTTGATGCGCTGCGCTTCGCCTCCGGAAAGGGTGGTGGCGGGCTGGCCCAGGTGCACGTAGCCGAGGCCGACGTCCACGATCGTCTGCAGCTTCTGTCTGACGGTCGGGATGTTCTCAAGCAGGGGCAGCGCCTCGGCGGCCGTCATGTCGAGCAGGTCGGCGATGCAGCAGCCCTTGAACTTCACCGCCAGAGTTTCGGAATTGTAGCGCCGCCCCCGGCACACTTCGCAGGTCACGAAGACGTCCGGGAGGAAGTTCATCTCGATGCGGCGCAGGCCGTCGCCCTGGCAGGCCTCGCAGCGTCCGCCCTTGACGTTGAAGCTGAAGCGGCCGGCGCGATAACCGCGCTCGCGCGACTCGGGCAGCATGGCGAAGAGCTCGCGGATGGGCGTGAAGACTCCGGCATAGGTTGCCGGATTCGAGCGCGGCGTACGCCCGATCGGCGCCTGGTCGATGACAATCACCTTGTCGATGTGCTCGAGCCCCTGCATGGCGCGATGACGGCCAGGTTCTTCGATGGCGCGGTAAAGCCTGCGGGCGAGCGCGCGATGCAGAATGTCACTAACCAGCGTCGATTTTCCCGACCCCGATACGCCCGTAACCACGGTCAGCACGCCCAGCGGGAATTGCACGTCGATGTTTTTCAAGTTGTGCTCGCGCGCGCCGAGCACGGCGAGCCACTTCCCGTTGGGCTTGCGCCGGGAGGATGGAATCGCAATGTGCCGCTGGCCGGAGAGGTACTGCCCGGTGAGCGAGTCCGGCTGCGCTGCGATCTGCTCCGGCGTTCCAGCGGCGACCAGGAATCCTCCCTGCTTTCCCGCCCCCGGGCCCAGGTCGATCACGTAGTTGGCGCGGCGAATCGTCTCCTCGTCGTGTTCCACGACCAGCACCGTGTTGCCAAGGTCGCGCAGATGCTCCAGTGTTGCGATCAGACGCTGGTTGTCGCGCGGGTGGAGGCCGATCGAGGGCTCATCGAGGACATAGAGCACTCCGCGCAGCTTCGAGCCGATCTGCGTGGCGAGCCGGATACGCTGGCTTTCGCCGCTGGAGAGCGTCGAGGCTGCCCGATCGAGGCTCAGGTAATCGAGGCCGACGGCGCGCAGAAATTCCAGCCGCTCGGCGATTTCGTGCACGATGCGCCGGGCCAGAATCTCCTGGCGGGGATTCAGCTTGAGGTTGGCCACCGCTTCCTCGGCGCGGCTGACGGGCAGGGCGGTGAAGTCGGCAATCGAAAGCTCCGCAACGGTAACCGCCAGACTCTCGCCCCGCAGGCGCTTGCCCTGGCATTTGGGGCAGGGCACGGCCGACATGTACTGCTCATACCATTCCCGGAAGCTCTCCGATGCCGACTCGCCGTGCCACCGCTCCAGCAAGGGGATGACGCCCGTGAATCCTGTCGCTCCCCGGCCGGTCTCCGCCTGCTTCCCAAACAGAATCAGGTTCTGGATGCGCTGTGGGAATTTGTTGAAAGGTGTTTTGAGATCGAATTTAAACTGCTCCGCGGCACGCAATAGGCTGCGTTGCAGGAACGACGAGCCCGCGCCCGGCCCCAGGCCGCCTTCCAGAACCGGCCGCGACCAGTCCACGATCACTTTGGCGGGGTCGAACGAGTACTGGTTTCCCAGGCCCTTGCAGGCGTCGCAGGCGCCGTAGACGCTGTTGAACGAAAACGAGCGCGGTTCAAGCGCCGGCACGTTGCTGCCGCAGTGGACGCATGCCCATTCCTGCGAGTAAAGGTGTTCCCCGCCGCCGACTACCGCCACCTGCACGATTCCCTTGGCGAGCTTCATCGCCGTCTCGATGGAGGCAGAAAGCCGGCTTTCGATGCCCGGCTTGAGCAGCAGGCGGTCCACGACGGCTTCGATGGTGTGGTTTTTGCGCCGGTCGAGCTTGATTTCCTCTTCCAGTTGTCGCAGCTGGCCGTCCACGCGGACGCGCACGAACCCTTCCCGGGCCAGGTCTTCGAAGAGCTTGCGGAACTCGCCCTTGCGCCCACGCACGATGGGGGCGAGGATCATGATCCGCTCGGCCGTTCCCCCGTCGCTCGTCTGTTCGCCCTCCGCCATGGCCATGATGGAAACTACGATCTGTTCGGTGGTCTGCCGCGCGATGGCGCGTCTGCAGCGGTGGCAATGCGGAACGCCGATGGAGGAGTAGAGCAGGCGCAGATAGTCGTAGATTTCGGTGATCGTGCCCACCGTCGAACGCGGGCTGCGGCTGGTGGTTTTCTGCTCGATGGAGATGGCGGGGCTGAGGCCTTCAATCGAATCGACGTCCGGGCGTTCCATCTGGTCGAGGAACTGCCGGGCGTAGGCGGAAAGCGTCTGCACGTAGCGCCGCTGGCCCTCGGCATAGATGATGTCAAAGGCCAGGCTCGACTTGCCCGAGCCGGAGAGACCCGTCACCACCGTCAGCGTGTTGCGGGGAATCTCCACGCTGATGTTCTTCAGGTTATGCTGACGCGCGCCGCGCACCGTGATTCGGTCGATCATTCGCCCTGCGATCTAAAGCGAGAAATTTCGAGAGAAACCCAAACCACCATGCTACGCGACCGCCCACAAGAGCGTCAAGCGCGCCCCGACCATCCTTGACTTCGGGTTTCACCGACGATTAGATTACAGGATTACCCCTTCGGGCCGGGAAGGGCCTGAGGGGCGGTGCTCGCTGGAGCGCCCGGGGCGCGGCGCGCCGCTCGCGGCGGGTTGGGCAGAGGTGGCGGTTTGGAGTCAACGGTTCTCGACCAGATTCTCGTCGCGCGGCGGCGGCGTCTCGATGCATCGCGGGCGCGAGTGCCTCTCAGCGAGCTGCAACGCGGGGCCGAGGCGCGGTCCGATCTCCGTGATTTCGCCGAAGCGCTCCGCGGGCCCGCGCTCCGCGTCATCGCCGAACTGAAGCGCGCTTCGCCCTCGCGCGGTGTGTTGCGCGTGGATTTCCGGCCGGCGGAAATCGCCCGAGGCTACGAAGCGGCAGGCGCGGCCGCTCTCTCCGTGCTCACCGAGGAGGATTTTTTCTCGGGCTCGCTCGAGGACCTGTGCCAGGCGCGCGCGGCGGTGGCGCTCCCCGTGCTGCGCAAAGACTTTGTCATTGAGGATTACCAGGTTTACGAAGCGGCGGCGGCGGGCGCCGACGCGGTTTTGCTGATCGTGGCGGCGCTTGGGGCGGGCGAACTGCCGCGCCTGATCGAGCTGAGCCAAAACCTGAAGCTCGCGGCGCTGGTGGAGGTCCACAGCGTGGAGGAATTGCAGGGCGCCCTGGACGCCGGCGCCCGCATCGTCGGTGTGAACAATCGCAACCTGAAGACGCTGGAAGTCGATCTGGAAACGTCCTTCCGGCTGCGGGAGAAGATTCCTGCCACGTGCCCGGCGGTGAGCGAGAGCGGGATCAGGACGGCGGATGACTTGAAGCGATTATCCGCGGCAGGATTTGATGCTGTTCTGATTGGCGAGCGGTTCATGACCGAAGCCGATCCGGCAAGCGCGCTGGCGGATTTACTGTCCCTGGCTTCCGTTGCGCCTCGCGCGCGTGTCTGAGCCCAGATGGGGCCAAGGACAGGGAGACGAGGATCGGACGAAAGGTTTGGGGTGGAGATTCCGGCCCGCCCAATGAGGGGTGGGGCCACGAATTACTGATCGCCAATTCAAAATCGCTATGCCGACGCGAGTCAAAATCTGCGGAGTCACCCGACCCGAAGACGCCGAGCTCGCCGTGGAGCTGGGCGCGGCGGCGCTGGGATTCAATTTCTACGCGCCCTCGCCGCGCTACATCACGCCTGCGTCGGCTCGGGAGATCACTCGCCGCCTTCCGCCGTTCGTGATGTCCGTCGGCGTCTTCGCGGACGAGCCCGACACCGATCGAATCTTGTCGGCTGCCCGCGAGGCGGGTGTGAATGCCGTTCAAGTGCGAGGGCCGCGATTGCCCGACCTCGGCCGGTTGCTTGAGCAATATCCGTTGATTGTGGCGGTTTCAGTGCACGCGCACTTTCAAGCTGCGGAACTTGGCGCCTTGAAAGCGAGCACCTATCTGCTCGACGGCTTCGACCCCCAGTTGCTCGGCGGTACGGGGAAGACCTTTGACTGGAATGTGGCGCGGGAAGCCGGCCGCTACGGTAGGATAATTCTGGCGGGCGGGCTGGCGCCCGAAAACGTCGGCCAGGCGATCCGCGCTGCGCGCCCCTTCGCCGTCGATGTGGCGAGCGGAGTGGAATCGTCTCCCGGCGTGAAGGATCCCGGGAAGCTGCGGGCGTTTTTCTCGGCGGTCAAGGAAATTGAGTGATCGGCTGATTGAGCCATTGAGTGCATGGAATCTCGGAGGATGGTCTCAGCGCTTTAGTGGTTCAATCGCTAAATCACTAAATCGCTAGATCACGCAATTCGTTCCGCCGGCACAGATCGCGAGTTTGTGGATGACTGACCAGCATATCGACGCATCGGTTACGCAGGCCTGGCCTGACGCGCACGGGCGCTTCGGGGAATTTGGGGGGCAGTACGTCCCGGAGACCCTGATGCATCCCGTCGAGGAGTTGACAGAGGCTTTCGAGGCGGCGCGGCGCGACGGGGCTTTTAACACTGAGTTCAACCGCCTGCTGCGCCACTTCGCAGGGCGGCCCACGCCCCTGTTCCACGCCCGACGCCTCACCGAGCGTCTGGGCGGCGCGCAGATTTACCTCAAGCGCGAAGACCTGCTGCACACCGGCGCGCACAAAATCAACAACTGCCTGGGGCAGGGATTGCTCGCACAGCGCATGGGGAAGTCGCGCGTTGTCGCCGAAACCGGCGCCGGGCAACACGGCGTAGCGACGGCGACGGTGGCGGCGCTGCTGGGATTGCAGTGCACCGTTTACATGGGCGAAGAGGACATGGCGCGCCAGGCGCCCAACGTCTTTCGCATGAAGCTGCTCGGCGCGGAAGTGGTGGGAGTCGCCTCCGGCTCGAAGACCCTCAAGGATGCCATCAACGAGGGCATGCGCGACTGGGTGACCAACGTCGCCAACACACATTACCTGATGGGCTCCGTGCTCGGACCTCATCCCTATCCGCTGATGGTACGCGAATTCCAGCGCGTGATCGGGCAGGAGACGCGCGAGCAGATCCTCACCACGGTGCGGCGGCTGCCCGATCTGCTGGTGGCCTGCGTGGGCGGCGGCAGCAACTCTATCGGGCTGTTCTATGATTTCATTCCCGACGCGGGCGTGAAGATGTTGGGAGTGGAGGCGGGCGGGCGTTCCCTGAACCTGGGTGAGCACGCCGCGCGCTTCAGCGGCGGCAAGCCGGGCGTTCTGCACGGGACCTATACCTACGTCCTGCAGACCGCGGATGGCTTGATCGCCAGCACCCATTCGGTTTCGGCGGGGCTCGACTACCCCGCCGTGGGGCCCGAGCATTCGGCGCTCTATCGCCAGAAGCGCGCGGAGTATACTCACGTTGCCGACCAGGAAGCGCTGGAGGCCGCGAGCCTGCTGGCGCGCACGGAAGGGATCATCCCGGCGCTCGAATCGGCGCATGCCGTGGCGGAGGTCGTGAAGCGCGCGCCCGCCATGCGCCGCGAGCAGATCATCGTCGTGAATCTCTCCGGCCGCGGCGACAAGGATTTGGGGATTTTTCAGGCGGTGGGAATACTTTGACGACAGTGATAAGTGACAAGTGACGAACAGGAGGATTCTCCGCTCGCTCCTCGTCACTTGTGCCTTTTCTATTATGTCGACTGGTACGCAAACTCGAATTGGGGCCTGTTTTCGCCGGCTACGTGAGTGCGGTGCGAAGGGCCTGGTAGTGTATCTGACGGCGGGCGATCCGTCGCTCCAGGCGACGGGGGATTTGCTCGTGGCGGTCGAGCGCGGCGGCGCGGACGTCATCGAGCTGGGCGTGCCTTTCTCCGACCCGCTGGCGGACGGGCCGGTGATCCAAAGGGCCTCGGAGCGCGCTTTGCGCGCCGGCGCAACCCTGCGCAAAATCCTCGAGTGGCTGCCACGCTGGCGCGAGTCGGTGCAGGCGCCGATCGTGCTTTTTACATACTTCAATCCCGTGCTCCGTTACGGGCTGCGCGCCTTTGCTGCAGACGCCCGGCGCGCCGGGGCCGACGGGGCGCTGGTGGTGGACCTGACGCCTGAGGAGGCGGAGGCGTACCTTTCGGCGATGCGCGCTGAGAACCTGGACACGATTTTCCTGGGCGCTCCGACATCGCCGGACGAACGACTGAAGCGCGCGGCGGGGCTTTCCACGGGATTCTTCTATCTGATCTCCCGCGCCGGGGTGACGGGCGCGCGCGCGGAAGTGGCCTCGACCGGGCAGGCACTGGTCGAGCGGGCGCGGCGGATTACTACGCTGCCCCTGGCGGTCGGGTTCGGAATCTCGCGTCCCGAGCACGTCCGGCAGGTCCAGGCGCAGGCGGACGCGGCGGTGGTGGGCAGCGCGGTGGTGCACGCAATCGAAGAACGTTATTCTTCCGGAGGAGCGGCGGCGATCGAACAGTTCGTGCGCTGGCTCAAGGAAGGAACAGGGAGCGAGTTTGCATGAGCGATCTCGACGGATGGCGCAAGCGCATTGACGAGATCGATCAGCAGTTGGTAAAGCTGCTGAACGACCGGTCGCAATGCGCGGTGGAAGTCGGCCACATCAAAAAGCAGCTCAACCTGGCGGCCTGGCAGCCGGAGCGCGAGGCGGAAATCCTCCGCAACGTTGTGAAGTCGAACCACGGCCCGCTCGACGACGCGGCCATTCGGCGGTTGTTCGAGCGCATCATCGATGAAGCGCGGGCCCTCGAGCGCCACTCCATGGAAGGCGGCGCTCTCCACACGAAGGAGTCATAAGTCATGGTCGTCGTCATGGACGAAGGCGCGACGGAAGAGCAGGTCCAGCGCGTCATCAACAAACTGATGGACATGGGTTTTGATATCCACCGCTCGACGGGGGCACGGCAGACGGTGCTCGGCGCGGTCGGCGCAAAAATTGATTTCGACACTCGCGACATTGAGTTGCTGGGCGGCGTGGCGGAAGTGCTGCGCATTTCCGCGCCCTACAAGCTTGCCAGCCGCCACTTCCGCCCGGAAGGCTCCGTCATCTCGCTGGGCAAGGGGGTGGCGGTGGGCGGCAGGGAAGTGGTGGTAATGGCCGGCCCGTGCAGCGTGGAGAGCGCGGAGCAGATCGAGACCGTGGCGGCGAGGGTGGCGAGCGTCGGTGCCAAAGTCCTGCGCGGTGGCGCCTTCAAGCCCCGCAGCTCGCCCTATAGCTTTCAGGGTCTGGGACAGAAGGGTCTGGAGCTGATGCGTCGCGCGGCCGACATGCACGGCATGCTCGTCGCCTCGGAAGTTATGGATCACACGCAGATCGCCATGATGCTCGAGTACGTCGACGTGCTGCAAGTGGGCGCACGCAATATGCAGAATTACAACCTGCTCAAAGAGTTGGGCAAGGTCGCCAAGCCCGTGCTCCTTAAGCGCGGCATCGCGGCGACGATCGAGGAGCTTCTGCTCTCCGCCGAATACATCATGTCGGGCGGAAATTACAACGTCATTCTCTGCGAGCGCGGCATTCGCACCTTCGAAAGCTACACGCGGAACACCATGGACATCTCAGCGATTCCGGTGGTGCACAAACTCTCGCACCTGCCCATCGTGGTCGATCCGTCGCACGGCACCGGACTGCGGGACAAGGTTTCACCCATGGCGCGTGCGGGACTGGCGGCGGGGGCCGACGGATTGCTCATCGAAGTTCATCACGACCCCGAGCACGCTCTGAGCGATGGCGCGCAATCGCTTTACCCCGACCAGTTCGAGCAGTTGATGACGGAATTGCGCATGATTGCGCCGGCAGTGGGGCGCACGATTTAAGGACAGGTTCGGCACACATGCGGTCGCAGTTCTTCTCTGAGGCGTTCGTGGTATGTAACCTCTGTACCCTTTTGGTGGGAAATGTCACGACCTTGGGGACACAAGGGATGGCGCAGGAATCCGCACGCCCAACGGCGGGAAAAAGTTCGTGCACGACTCTGACCGGCAACCTGGAACTTCGAAGTCGTGAGGCAAGCGGTGCATTCCGCTGTTTCGCATTCGACGTTTCCGGCGGTCGCGCCTCCATTTTCGCAACTGATCTGAATGGCAAAGATATCGACACTCTCACGGTTCTGTTCCCAGCCACCGTGGGAAACTTCCGTTGTAGCTCCAATTCAAAAAAGGTTCTTGTTGACTTCGTCCATCGGACTACCGGCTGGAAGGCGTACTGGTACCGTGGTTGGGCGTTCGGGGACTGTGCCCTGACCACTAACTCCATCGGTGAGGACCATTGGTCAGGAGCGTTTACGGCGCAGTTAGTGATCGTAAAGGGGAACACCGAAACCGGATCCCCATCACGTCTGCACACGCTCAAGGACGAAACAGGCAAACCCATTACGCTGGAAGTTGATTTCTCAGGATTTTTGCAGAAGTGAGGGAATGAATGAGGCCCGAACTGGGCGACAATGGGTCATCTTGACCCACTCCACCGCCGCTTAGTATGTCCTTAGTGCATGGACGGCATTCGGGAGTGAAAGGACCAAGTTTGTTCCAACGCATTTCAATCATCGGTCTCGGGTTGATCGGCGGCTCGTGGGGCTTGGCGCTCAAGGAGCGCGGCAGCGCGGCGCGGCGCGTGGGTTGCGACAAGCCCGAAATGCTCGAGCGCGCGGTGGCGGTGGGTGCAGTTGATGAAGGCTCTCCGGAAGTCGCGACGGCAGTTCGTGACGCTGACCTCGTCATCCTGGCAACTCCGGTCGGGAGCATTCTCGATCTTCTGCCGCGGTTGAAGTCTGCGGCTTCGCCGCGGGCGCTCGTTACCGACGTGGGCAGCACAAAGCGATTGATCTGCCAGCGGGCGCGCGAAATCTTCGGCGATGAGCCACTCTTCATGGGCGGCCACCCCCTGGCGGGCAAGGAGCGATCGGGGATTGAGAACGCCAGCGCCGCACTCTTCGACGGCGCGCGCTACGTCCTGACGCCGCTGCTGCCCAATCATCTCGAGGACGCCCGCGTCAAGGCGTTCTTGGCTCTTGTGGAAGCCGTCGGCGCCAAACCCTTCATTACCGAAGCTTCAACCCACGACCGAGCGGTAGCTTTCCTCTCTCATCTGCCCCAGCTGGTCTCCTCGGGCCTGGCGAGCATGGTGGCCGGGCAGGGCGCGGAGGATTTCTTGCCCCTGGAGCTTGCCGCATCGGGCTTCCGCGACGTGACACGCCTCGCCGAGAGCCCTTACAACCTTTGGCGTGACATTTGCCTCACCAACATTGAGAATATCCAGGCGGCGCTCGACGCGCTCATCGATAAATTGGAAGCGATGAAGCTGCACCTGAGCGACCGCGAACTGGAGCGCGACTTCGCCCGGGCCTTCAAGCTGCGCGAGAAGCTGCGCGAGCTGAAGTGAGCAGCGGCGGTTCCTCACCGCGCGGCGAGGCCCGCCGCGAGCCGTCGCTAGCGCAGAATCCCGGGGGGAAGTGGCACATGAGACCTGTAATCGCTCTTCTGCTCTCCACAATTTTCATCGCTGGCTTCGCCCGCGCCCAGCGCCTGCCGCAGACCGTCCTTCCGGAGCATTATCAACTCGCCATCGCGCCCGACCTCCAAAACGAGAGTTTTGCCGGCGATGAAACGATTTCCCTCCGTTTAACGGTCCCGGCGCGGAGCATTACGCTACATGCCGTGGGCATCGAGTTCCAGGAAGTGGCGGTGACAGCCGGCGCGGAAACTCAGAGGGCGGTTGTGGAGACCGATGCCCAGCTCGAGATGGCCACGCTTACCGTCGCCAGGCAACTCTCCGCGGGCGCCGCGCAGATTCACTTGCGATACCGGGGGAGCCTGAAAGAACCGCTGCGCGGCTTCTTCTTGTCCAAGACAGGGCGGCGAAAGTACGCCAGCACGCAGTTTGAAGCCACCGATGCGCGCCGCGCGTTTCCGTGCTTCGACGAGCCGGCGATGAAGGCGACGTTTGACATCTCGCTGGTGGTGGATCGGAGCGACACGGCCATCTCCAACGGCAAGCTGGTTTCGGACACCCCCGGCCCGGGAGAAGGGAAGCACACGCTCAAGTTCTCGACCTCGCCCAAGATGTCGAGTTACCTCGCGGCCTGGGCGGTGGGGGATTTCGGGTGCCTGGAAGGGTCGGCGGAAGAAATTCCGATTCGCGTCTGTGCGGTTCCTGAGAAAAAGGGGCTGACCAGCTTCGCGCTCGGGAGGGCCGAGCAATCCGTTCGCTACTTCGAGGAGTACTTTGGCATCGCGTATCCCTTCGGCAAGCTTGATATCGTGGCGATTCCGGACATGTCAGGGGCGATGGAAAATACTGCCGCGATCTTTGGCACCGAGGATGCAATCCTCCTCGATGAGGCGCGGGCTTCCGTGGGCTCGCGGCGCGGGGTTGCCTGGCTTCTCAGTCATGAAATCTCTCACATGTGGTTCGGCGATCTCGTCACCATGAAGTGGTGGGACGATATCTGGCTGAACGAGGGCTTTGCGGATTGGATCGACCCCAAACCCCTGGAAGCTTCGAACCCCGAGTGGAACGTTCCCACGGACGTGGCGGAGATGAGCTACGGGGCAATGGATTCGGATTCGCTGCAATCGACGCGGCCGATTCGCGCCCGCAGAGCGGAATCTTCCGCTGAGATCAGCGAACTGTTCGACAGCATCGCCTATCCTAAAACCGCCGCAGTGCTGCGGATGATGGAGACTTACCTGGGGAAGGAGGTATTCCGCAAAGGCGTGCAAGCCTACCTAAGAAAGTACGCTTATGGCAACACCGCGGCGGAAGACTTCTGGAACACCCTGGCGGAGGTCTCTAACCAGCCGGTACGCGAGGTCATGAAGAGCTTCGTGGATCAACCCGGGGTCCCGCTGGTCAGCGCGCAATTGAAATGCGCGGGAGGCTCGGCATCCATCAGGCTCGAGCAGCGGCGGTATTTCGACAGCCGGGCGCTGTTTGAGGCCGGATCGAGTGAACTTTGGCAAATTCCCGTGTGCATGAAACTCCACCCCATGGCCGAAGGTGGTTCGACTGCAACCACGTGCGCACTCCTGACTCAAAAAGAACAGACCATTCCCCTGAGGGACTGCCCGGCCTGGTTTGATTTGAATGCCGGAGCCCAAGCTTATTACCGGTCGGCGTACAAGTCCCGGGCCCTTGCCGCCTTGACGGCGGCGGCTGCGACCTCGCTCACTCCGGTGGAGCGCATCGCGCTATTGAACGATACCTGGTCGGCGATGCGAGTGGGTCAAAGCAGCCTGGCCGATTATCTCGCCCTGACCGAGGCGTTGCGGGAAGATAAGCAGCGCGCCGTGATGGAGACTCTGACCGCCAACCTCCTCTACGCACACCAATACCTCGTTCCAGAGGACCGTCGCGATCAGTTCCACGCTTGGGTACGCAAACTTCTGCGGCCGCGGGCGGCCGAACTGGGCTGGCAGGCCGCGCCCCACGAGGACGGCGAACGGCGTGAACTGCGCGCCAACGTGCTTTTCGCGCTTGGCGTCGCCGGCGACGATCCCGAGGTCTTGGCGCGCGCCCGGACTTTGGCGGAACAGTACCTTCGCGATCCCCAATCGCTGGATCCCACGCTGGCGGGGACGGCCATCCGCCTGGCGGCTTTGAAGGGTGACCGGACACTCTACGATGAGTACAAGACCCAGACCGAGAAGGCCGCCTCACCGCAAGAACACGATCGCTTTCTGTATGCCCTCCCGGCGTTCCGTGACCGTTCGCTCGTCGAGCGCACCCTGGAGTATGCCGCCTCCTCTGACGTCCGCGTCTCCGATGCACCGGAGTTGATCGGGTCGCTCTTGCGGAACCCCGCAGGCCAGGAGGCGGCGTGGGAATTCGTGAAAACTCACTGGCCGGAGCTGAAGGAAAAACTCAGCGCGCCATTCACCGAGGCGACCGTCGTTGGCTCAGCGAGTGCGTTTTGCGACCAGGCACACCTCGCAGAGGTGAAGGATTTCTTCACTCGGAACAAGGTGGAGGCCGCCGAACGGACCCTCCGGCAGACCTTGGAGAGCATCGGGGACTGCATCGACTTCAAGGCGCAACAACAGGCGAAACTGGCGCGCTGGCTGGACGACCACCCTCCCCAACCCGGCCAGTAATCGCGATGGAGGCGGGTGGTCAGTGCTATGAATCGTTTCCGAGACTGGGCGAAATCCAAGGCGGTGCAAGCCGTGGCGCTGGGCCTCGCGAGTGGGCTGCTGGCCCTGGGCGCCGAGCGCCTGGGCTGGCTGGAAACGGCCGAGCGCAAGTCGCTCGACTGGCGCTTCCGTGCCCTTCCCCAAGCCGGACGGGCCAGCCGCGACATCGTCATTGTCGCGCTCGACGACACGAACTTCGCTTCGCGCGACATGCTCGATAACTTCGGCCGGTGGCCGTGGCGCCGTAAGCTCTACGCGGGCGTGATCGATTACCTGAACGAGTGCGGCGTGCGGGCCATCGGCGTGGATATTGTGTTTCAGGGCGCCGATCCGCACGAGGGCGATGACGCGCAGTTCGCTGCGGCCCTCAATGAGCGCGGGAACGTTGTCCTAGCCTGTGCGCCGCGGATGCGCGCTGGACGGTGGTGGCGGTGTGCGCCCTGGCGCTGTTGATGGCGGGAGTCGTTTATGGGTTTAATTCGGCGCTAATCTACACGCTCCTGGCACTGCTTGCCGGCGTGGGGTATTTCGGGGTGGTCTGTGCGCTGTTCCGCGCGCAGAACCTCTGGGTGGCGATGGTTGCTCCGCTCGCCGCCGGGACTCTTTCCTTCACCGGATCGACGCTCACCCGCTTCGCCACCGAAGGCCGCGAGAAGCGCCGCTACCGCAAGACGCTGCTCAAGTATCTCTCGCCGCAGCTCGTCCAAACCATCATGCAGGACTTCGCTTGGGAGAGCCTGCGCGGCGAGAAGCGGCACCTGACCGTGCTCTTCAGCGATATCCGCGGATTCACCAGCATTTCGGAAAAGATGGCGCCGGAGGCGGTGGTCAAAACCCTGAACGAGCACCTCAACATGATGGTTTCTGTCGTCTTCAATAATCACGGCACGCTGGACAAGTTTGTGGGCGACTGCGTGATGGCCTATTGGGGTGCCCCGCTGCCCCAGCCCAACCACGCGGGGCGGGCGGCGCGCGCGGCGCTGGAGATGATCGAGGGGCTGGAAAAACTGAACCAAAAGTGGCAGAGTGAGGGAAGACCAACGCTCAAGATTGGCGTGGGAATCAGCACCGGCGAAATGCTATTCGGCAATATCGGGTCTGAGCAACGGATGGATTTCACCGTCATCGGCGACAGCGTCAATGTGGGTTCCCGGCTGGAGGGCGCGACTAAAGACCTGCATGCCACGATCGTCATCAGCGAGGCAACATACCAGTCGATCCGGGACATGGCAACGGTCCGGCCGCTCGGGGAAATCACCGTGTATGAAGACCGTCATTGAAATCTTGGCTACGACTCCCGCAAAAATCCGCCGGGAAGTCGCCGCGATGTCAGCGCGCGAAATTCGAAAGAGGCCGGCGCCCGGCAAGTGGTCGGTGCAGGAAATTCTTGCGCACCTGGAAGACGTCGAAGGGCCGGGTTTTCGTGGCCGTATTGAAGCCATCCTCGGCCAGGAACATCCTTTGCTCCGGTCGTTTGATCAGGAGGCGCGTGCCGTCGAGAAGCGCTACGACCGGACGGATCCCAAACGTACGCTCGAATCCTGGGCGCGCCAGCGCCGCGCCAATTTGAAATGGTTGAAATCGCTCCGCCCCGCGCAACTCAAGCGCCGAGGAACGCACGAGAAGATCGGCGAGATGACCGCCGAAGAGTTCGTTTGCGAATGGGCCTTCCACGACCTGGGACACCTGAAACAGATCCTGGAAGTGAAACGATACGCGCTCTACCCGCACATCGGCAACATGCGGAATTACTACAAGCTGAGTTAGGAGGGGCGTCCGTGGTCCGTTGTCCTTGATCACTGACAACGGAGACGAACAGCGGAGCGATAAGCTGCTACCCTGAGTCCCGACGGAACTTGTGAACAAAATCTTTCCCAGCGCAGAAGCTGCCGTCACCGACATCTTCGACGGCGCCACGATCATGGTGGGCGGGTTCGGGCTCTGCGGCATTCCCGAAAATCTGATTGAGGCGGTGCGCGTCAGGGGGGTGGGCAATCTCATCGTCATCAGCAACAACGCCGGCGTGGAGGGTTTTGGCGTGGGCCGCTGGCTGGAAAACGGGCAGATCAAGAAAATTATCGGCACCTACATCGGCGACAACAAGCTTTACGAAGAGTTGGTGATGAAGGGTCAGCTGGAAGCCGATCTGATCCCTCAGGGCAGTTTCTCCGAGCGCATTCGGGCCGGCGGGGCGGGAATTCCGGCGTTCTTCACTCCGACGGGAGTGGGAACGGTCGTCGCGAAGGGCAAGGAAGTGCGCGAGTTCGACGGCCGGCCCTACCTGCTCGAGACCGCGCTCAAAGCCGACTTCGCGCTTGTGAAGGCGTACCAAGGCGACCGCTGGGGGAATCTCATCTACCGCAAGACGGCGCGCAACTTCAACCCCATGATGGCGACGGCAGCGCGCGTGACCATCGCGGAGGTGGAGCAGATCGTCGAACTGGGCACGCTCGATCCCGAGTCAATCGTCACGCAGGGGATCTACGTCCGGCGCATCATCCAGGGGCCGGGCTATCACAAGCGGATCGAGCGCCGCAGGGTGAGGACGCGAAGCTGATGGACAAGCGCGAAATTATAGTGCGCCGCGTGGCCCAGGAAGTCCGAGACGGCCACTATGTGAACCTCGGAATCGGCATGCCGACGCTGGTGGCAAACTACATTCCGGCGGGCATCGAGGTGGTGCTGCAATCGGAGAATGGCATGCTTGGCGTCGGACCTTATCCCTTCGAGGGCGAGGAAGATCCCGATCTCGTCAACGCCGGCAAGGAAACGATTTCGGAGATCCCCGGTTGCGCCTACTTCGACAGCGCGCAATCTTTCGCGATGATTCGCGGCGGGCACATCGACTTGACGATTCTCGGCGCCATGGAAGTGGATGAGAAAGGCAATCTCGCCAACTGGATGATCCCGGGCAAAATGGTGAAGGGCATGGGCGGGGCGATGGACCTGGTGGCGGCGGCAAAGCGCGTCATCGTCACCATGGAGCATACTTCGCGCGATGGCAAGCCCAAGATCCTTCGCGAGTGCACACTGCCGCTCACCGGCGTGGGCGTCGTGCACACCATCATTACTGAGCTCGCAGTCATTGACGTCACACCGCAGGGTTTGTTGTTGAAGGAAGTTGCGGCCGGGACGACGGTGGGAGAAGTCCAGAAATTCACCGAGCCCCGGCTGCGCGTCAGTCCTGATCTGAAGACCATGACGATTTGAAGTATTCGGCACGGAGCGCATTCCCTTGTCGGTTGCACAGTTCTTGATCCCCGTCCTGCTTCTGCTGTTGCCGGCGCCGCCGCCGTCTTATCGCGAGCAGATCGAGCAGTGGCGGCGCGAGCGCGAGGCGCGCCTCAAATCCGAAGACGGCTGGCTCGCCCTGGTGGGGCGGGTCTGGCTGAAGGAAGGTCGGAACACCGTGGGCTGCGACCCGGCGAGCGATATCGTCCTTCCGCCCGGCACGGCACCCGCCGCCGTGGGGACGTTCTACTTGCAGAATGGCGAGGTGCGCTTTGAAAGCGCGCCGGGGGCGGGAGCGACCCTCGACGGGAGGCCGGCGGTGCGGGAATTGATGGAATCCGACGCGGCGGGCTCGCCGGACCTGCTGCGCGTCCGGGACCTCACGATGCTGGTGATTGAGCGCGGCAGCCGCTACGGCATCCGCATCAAGGACAGGAACAGCCTGGCGCGGGAATCGTTTGCGGGCTTGAACTATTTCCCAATCCGCGAGAGTTATCGCCTCAAGGCGAAGTTTATTCCCTACTCTCCGCCCCGCAAGATCGCGGTCCCGAACATTCTAGGTGATACGACCGAGGAATCGTGCCCCGGCTACGCGGAGTTCACACTGGGCGGGAGGGCGTACCGGCTGGAGCCAGTCGAGGAAGGCGACGAGCTCTTCTTCATCTTCAAGGACCTCACCTCGTCGAAAGAAACCTACGCGGCGGGACGATTTCTGTACGCCGATAGGCCTCGGAACGGCGACGTCATTCTGGATTTCAACCAGGCGGTGAATCCCCCCTGCGCGTTTACGCCTTACGCGACGTGCCCGCTTCCTCCGCGACAGAATCGGCTCACGGTGCGCATTGAGGCGGGAGAGATGCGCTACGGTCACGTGAGCTCGCACGCGAAAAAAGAAAGGAAGTGAGGCGTGGAAATCAACAGCATCGTGATCCTGACCCTGAATTCCCCCAAGGAGAAAATCTGGGGCCAGCTCCAGGCGCTCCACCCGGCGGGTGTGACGGTGCGCGGGATTGATATCAATTCCTTCGACGACTTCGTCCGCCAGATCATCAACCGGGAAGACACCGCCGTGGGCATGGCGACCATCTTCTTCCCCCTGCACCGGGTGGAGCGCATCGCTGCCGACGAGCCCAGCGGCTCGCTGCCCTCGCTCTCCGACCGCTTCTTTCAGAAAACCGGCGTTACGGTCCAGGAATATCTCGGTATCAATATCACCCGCATGTGAAGGGACCCCAGGAGAGCTTGATCGCGGCCCGAGTGTCGACGTTCCCCCCCCTCCCGTGGCCCCAGCCCGAAGTTTGAAAGGCCGATGGCGCGCTCGCTGTGTTAACTTTGTACCGATGACTTCCCGCGTTCTGACGCCGGCCAACCAGATCACCATTCTGCGCTTGGTTTTTGTTCCCATCTTCGCCATGCTGGTGATCGATCGGACCTACACGTGGGCGCTCGGCGTGCTGGTTGCGGCAGCGGTTTCCGACGTGGTGGACGGCAACGTGGCCCGGATTTTCCATCAGGAATCGCCGCTGGGCGTGGCGCTCGATCCCATCGCTGACAAGGTGCTGATGACTACGGCCTACCTGACCCTCGCCTTCCGCGACGCGTTGCCTTGGTGGCTGACCATCATGGTGCTGAGCCGGGATGTGGCCATCCTGCTCACCGCGTTGCTCATTATTCTCGTTGCCGGCTACCGATCCTTCCGCCCCACCGCCCTGGGCAAAGCCTCCACCGCCATGCAGGTGATGATGATTTTTCTGGCGGTCGGGCACCAGGCGGGAATCGCGATCATCAGTCTCCTGGTGGTTCAGGCGGGCGCTTACCTCACGATGGCATTGACGGTGGCATCAGGTCTGCACTACCTGGTGATCGTGCGGCACCGCTACTCGCATCCTGACGAATAAGAAGGCGGCGAAACACGCTGCTGGAAGCGCCCGAGAGAATCCTTCGCAGCGCGACTTCCGGGCTGCGCTGGATTCAGCTCGTGAGGCGCCGTCTTCCGCGGTATGCCAGCCAGGCGACGGTTGCGATCATCCCCAGCCAGCCGAGGATCCGCGTGAGGCGGGCGATGAGCAGGAAGTGGTCGAGGAGGCCGAGGTTGGAGAAGATGAAGAACCAGTCGTGAATGGTGTCGCCGCCGGCGCCGACGGTCACGTAGTTTCCCTGTTGGGCGAGCGAGTCCGCCATGTAAGTGGCGATACCCAGGAAATTCTCGAAGCAGAAGAAAATGCAGATGGCAGTACCCGGCAGTTGGCGCTGAAAGATGAAGAAAACCGCCAGTGCAAGCGGAACACCGAGCTGCAAAGCTGTCCCGCCTAGAACTCCCGGCCACACGCCAAACCATCCGAACAGCAAGTGCCCGCCCTCGTGGATGGGCACGAAGACTGGATCAATGAAAAGGGATTCACTATGGGTGAGCGCGGCATACCCCAGGAAAAGGATATAGAATCCCACCCAGGCGGCGCGCGTCACCTTCGACAGGGGTTGCCAGTCTTCCTGCAGCGTTTCAAGGAAGTCGAATTCCATGCACGAAATCTCCTGCGCATTTTAGCAGCCAAAAGAGCGGCAGAGAAAGCCGGGTTCAGGGCTTTTGGCGTGCTTGCCCTGCGGACGGAAGCGCGCTAAGCTGGATGGCCGAGCAAGTCCCATCGCCGCCCGTGCCGTAGAAAGTCCTTCTTGACTGGGTTCGAAACACGGATGCGCAGTGTGATTCAACTTGTGAAAACAGTTTCCACCGCGCGGTGGGCCGCCCGCGTTGCGCTCCTCGTCCTGTTCGTCGCGAGCGCGGGGCAGGAGGGTTGGAGTGCCTCCGGGAAGTCCGCCGACGCCCCTCCATCACTCTTCACTTCCATCCCGCGCGTGGATCACCCACTGACGATGCAAGAAGTCTTGAGTGGCGAGGCGCAGCGCCGGACGGCGGTGGTGAAGGATTTCGTCCAGTACGATCCAAAAGAGGGCGTGCCGGCCAGCCAGCCGACCACCGCCTATCTGGCCTACGATGGCAAGAACCTCTATGTGGGATTCATGTGTGAGGATCGCGAGCCTAGCCTGATTCGTGCCCACGTCACGCGCCGCGACGCCATCGGTGGAGACGACCACGTGGGCGTGATCATCGATACCTACTACGATCACCGGCGAGGCTACTCCTTCTCAGCGAATCCTCACGGGATTCAGGCGGATGCTATCGTCGACGAAATGCGCGGTGACGATTCGAGCTTCGACACGCTGTGGCATTCCGAGGGGCAGTTGACACCCGGCGGCTATGCCGTGCTGATGACCATTCCTTTCCGGAGCCTCCGTTTCCCCCCGGAGGAAAAGCAAACCTGGGGAATTTTCCTGAGCCGCTCGATTCCCCGCTTAGATGAATCCAGCACCTGGCCGCCCATCTCACGTGGGGTGAGCGGCTGGCTGACGCAGGAGGCGGAAGTCCGGGGGTTGGAGCGGATATCGGCCGGCAAGAATTTCCAGCTGACGCCATACGGCTTTTTCTCCTCCCGCCGCTATTTGAACGACGAGACCGGCCGCTTCGTCCGCGACAAACTGAAAGAGCGCCTGGGCCTCGACGCGAAGTGGGTGGTTGCCTCAAATCTCACGCTCGACGCCACGGTCAATCCCGACTTCAGCCAGGTGGAATCCGACCAGCCCCAGATCACCGTGAACCGCCGCTTTGAGGTTTTCTTTCCCGAGTTGCGTCCGTTCTTCCTGGAAAACAGCCGGTACTTTGACACTCCAACGCAAGTGGTCTTCACCCGGCGCATTGTCGACCCGCAGTTTGGTGTGAAGCTGACGGGCAAGACGGGGCCTTACACGATTGCTGCACTCGCCGCGGACGATCGCGGCCCGGGAGAGGCCGTGGCTCCCGACGATCCCTCCTTCGGCCACCGCGCCTTCTTCGATATCTTCCGGGTGAGCCGCGATATTCACCGCCAGTCCAACCTGGGCATGATCTGGAGCGACCGGGAGTTCATAGGATCTTACAACCGCGTTCTGGGTGCGGACGGCCGCTGGAAGTTCTCGAAAAACTCCGGATTGGGATTTCAGACTCTCAAGACCTTCAGCCGCGACCTTGAGGGTGATGCCAAACAGGGTTATAGCCTGCAATTCGGCCTTGACCGTTTCACGCGCCACTGGAGTTCCTGGCTCGGCTACAACGAACGCTCGCCGGACTTTGAAGTGGCGAGCGGTTTCTTTCCCCGCATCAACTACCGCTCCGTGGGCGGCTACGCGGGTTATGCCTTCCGGCCGGAGGGAGAATGGGTGGTCTCCTGGCAGCCCTACTTCAGCGGCAACGTACTCTATGACTGCGCGAACGTCCGCCAGGACTACTCCGCGCGGCCCGGCTTCTGGGTGGAGTTCGCGCAACTGACACACGCTTCCGGCCAGTACCACTACAAGCGCGAACGTTATGAAGGAAATGACTTCCTGGAACGCGGTTACGAATTGGGCGTGCAATCCTGGCGCAGCCGCTGGTTCAGTGTCGGGCTTTACTACTCCTGGGGGGAGGAGATCAACTTCTCGCCTCCCGACAGCATGCCTCCTTACCTCGGTCAGGGAGATGAAGTCAGTTTCCGCATGACGGTGCGCCCCACCGCGCGGCTGGCGGTGGAGCATACCGTGCTCGAGAACCGGTTTCAGACCATCGAACAGGGCCGGAATATTTTCAACAACAACATCTTTCGCTCGCGATGGAACTATCAGTTCACGCCCCGGCTTTCCTTGAGGGTCATCGGGCAATACGCCAACGTCCTTCCGGGAGCGGATTTGACTTCTCTCGACTATGCCAAGACGCTCACGGGAGACGTCCTGTTCACCTATCTCGTGCACCCGGGCACGGCCCTCTATGTGGGGTACAACAACATGATGGAGAATTACGATCGAGCGGCGCTCGCGCAGGCGGCACTGCTGGAGCGCACCCGGGCGGGTCTGCTCTCGACCGGGGCGGGGTTGTTCGTAAAGCTGTCCTATCTGTACCAGTTTTGACGGTGGCCGGAAGACGAATTGAGGGAGGCGCGGCATCACCAAGGAATGGAGACCGGCCTCAAGCCAGCTATCGAGAACGAATCCATATGGAGGGAAGAATTGTGAACGACATCATTCATGCATATTTCCAGGAAAACCGGGAACGTTTCCTCGAGGGACTGAAGAATTTTCTCAGAATCCCCAGTATCTCGACTTTGCCTGAGCACAAGCCGGACATTCAGCGGGCGGCGGAGTTTGTCGCCGGTGAATTGCGCGGCATGGGAATCCGGAAGGTGGAGATTATTCCCGGAAAACCCGGCCAGCATCCGCTGGTGTACGGCGAATGGCTGGAGGCGCCGGGCAAGCCGACAGTGCTGGTTTACGGCCACTACGACGTGCAGCCGCCCGACCCGCTGGAGGAGTGGCTTTCTCCCCCCTTTGAACCCACGGTGCGGAATGACAACATCTACGCGCGCGGCGCCGTGGATGACAAAGGGCAAACGTACCTTCTCCTCAAGGCTACGGAGGCGTTCCTTAAGACGGAAGGCCGGCTGCCGCTCAACCTCAAGTTCCTCATCGAAGGGGAAGAGGAGATGGGCGGCGAGCATATCGAGCAGTACGTGGGTGAGAACCCGGAACGGCTGCGGGCGGACGCCGCACTCGTCTGCGACACGGAGATGTTCGCGCCCGAACTCCCCACCATCACCGTCGGCTTGCGCGGGCTGGTCTATACCGAGGTCGAGGCGCGAAGCTCCACTCACGACCTCCATTCCGGCATGTACGGCGGCGCGGCTGCCAATCCCTTCCAGGCCCTGGCGGAAATGATTACCGGCCTGAAAGGCCCGGACGGAAAGATCCGGATCCCCGGTTTCTATAAGCGCGTGAAGAAGCCAACCCGGGCGGAAGTGGCGGATTGGAGAAAACTCCCCTTCAAGGAGAAGGAGTTCTTGAAGAAGGAGATCGGCGGAACGGCGCTGGTGGGAGAGAAGGGAATTCCGGTCCTGGAGCGCCTCTGGGTGCGCCCGACCTTGGAAGTCCACGGCATTCGCGGCGGCTTTACGGCCGAGGGCGCGAAGACCGTGATCCCCTCCGTCGCTACGGCCAAAATCAGCATGCGCCTGGTCCCGGACATGAATCCCCGCGAAGTCGTCCGCCAGTTCACCGCGCACGTCAAGAAGCTGACGCCGCCGGGCATCAAAACTTCGGTGCGTGTGCTGAGCACGGCACCGGCCTCCGTGGTTCCGACTGACAGCCGCTGGATCGCAGCGGGGGCGGAAGCCATGGAACAAGTCTTCGCCAAGAAGACCGTCTTCATTCGCGGCGGTGGCTCCATCCCCATCGTCGACGTTTTCCAGAAGTCCCTGCGGATTCCGAGTGTGATGATGGGATTTGGCCTGCCCGACGACCAACTGCACGCCCCCAATGAGAAGTTCCATCTACCCAACTTCTACCGCGGCATGGAATCGGTGGCGCGCTTCTTCGCGCTGCTCGGGAAGTAACTGCCGGGTGGGGGGAAACAGCTTCAGCATTCGCGCAAGGCGGCGCGACGCGGCGGTCAATGCCCGGGGGCGGCGAGCTTCTTCAGGCGGGCGCGCACGGTGGCGGCGTCGGGGGCGTCCGGGGCGAGGTTGAGGTAGGCCTCGTACTCCTCGCGGGCGCGCGCCAAGTTTCCGGAATTCTCCAGCACTGCCGCCAGGTTGTAATGGGCGTTCGCCAGGCTGGGGGTGATGCGAATCGCTTCCTCGTATTCGCGGATGGCGCCCTCGAAGTCCTGGTGACTCTGGAGCAGATTGCCCAGCGCCAGATGGATGGCGGAGTCCCCGGGCCGCAGGCGCAAATACTCACGATAATTCTCCGCCGCCTCGGCGGCGTTTCCGGACCGCCGGAGCTCCTGGGCGATGGCCAGCCGAGCTTCGGCAAAGTCTGTCCGGGCGCGCAACGCCTCGTGGAGCTCGGCCATCCCCTCGGCAATCTTCCCCAGCTGAATCCAGGCCACGCCCAGGTGGTAATGGGCTTCGGCAAGATTGGGAGTGATTTTCAGCGCCGCCTGCGACTCAGCGGCCGCCCCCGCAAAGTCGCCAAGCTTAATCAGGGCGCTGGCGAAATTCGTGTGTGCCTCCGCCCAGTCGGGGCGTGATTTCAAAGCCTCGCGGAAGGCCGCTGCCGCCCGCGCCGCGTCGCCTTCCTGGAGAAGCGTGAGACCCAGATTGAACTGCGTTTGCCCGTTGTCCGTCCCACCGGCCAGCGCCGCCTGGTAGGCCCCTTCCGCTGCTTTCAGGTCACCACGGAGAAGGAGGATGTTGCCCAGCTCGCTCTGGTAGCTGGGATTGCCCGGGGTCAGACGCACGGCCTCGCGCGCTTCCGCCAGGGCGCCTTCCAGGTCGCCGCCCTCCCGCAAGATATTTGATAAGCGGAAATGCAGCGCGTCATCGTCAGGCCGCAGGCGCATGGCATCGCGCAGGGTGGCCGCGGCGAGCCCGAATTTCTTCTCCCCAGCCAGTAACTCGCCCAGCAGAATCAGGGCTTCAGGATAGTCGGGACGCAACTTGACGGCCTGCTCGAGCTCGATTCGCGCGCTTTGCGGGTCTCCGGCGGTCCGCATCGCCTGGGCAAGCAGGTAGTGCAGTTCGGGGCTCTGCGGACGAAGGTGCATCGCCATCCGGTACTCGCCCACGGCCAGAACCGGATCCCCGGCCACGCGATAGGCATTGGCGAGATGGAGATGCGCGTCAGGATCTTCGGGCCGGAGGCGCACTTCTTCGCGATACTCCAGGACGAAGCCGGCGATGTTGCCCGCCGACTGATAGACTTCGGCCAGGTTGCGATGGTAGTCGGCGTTCTCGGAATTTAGCTCCACGGCCTTGCGCAGCGACTGCAGCGCGCCCAGCAGATCGCCGGTCTTGCGCAACACTAGGCCCAGATTCTCATGCAGCGAGGGATCTTCCGGCTTGAGGCGCAAGGCTTCACGGAACTCCGCGATGGCGGCGGGATGATTCGCCGTGGAGAGATAGGCGGCGGCCAGTTCGGCATGCGCGGTGGCATCCGAGGGCCGCTGGCGGACCAACTGCCGGAACTCCTCAATCGCTCCCGCATAATCGCCCGCCTCGCGCAGCGTCGAGGCCAGGTTGAATCGATAGTCGGTCTGCTCGGGCCGCAGGCTGACGGCGCGGCGATACTCCTGGATGGCGTGGATGAGATCACTCGCGGCCCGCAGAGCACCCGCCAGGACGAAACGCAGCTCGGGATCGTTGGGGCGCAGGCGCGTTGCGGCGCGGTAAGCTTCGATGCCGTCGCTGTATTTGCCGATCTGCGTCAGGACGTTTCCGAGCGCGGCGTGAGCGTCGGCGTTCTGTGGGTCGAGCGCCAGGGCTTGATTGAACGCCGCGATGGCTCCCGGCGCGTTACCCGACTGCGCGAGCGAATTGCCGGAGGCGATGTGAATCTCGGCATCGCGCGGCTTGAGCGTCAGGGCTTGGCGAAAGGCCGCCTGGGCCCCGGGGTAGTCGCGCTTCGCCGTGAGCGCGCTCCCCAGGCTGCTGAAGGCCTCGGCGCTCGTGGGATTGACGCGGGTTTCGGCTCGATACTCTTCGATGGCTTCTGCCAATTTACCTTGCGTTTCCAGGATCGCGCCGAGATTGAAGTGAGCGCTCGGAAAATCCGGCTTCAGCCGCAGGACCTCGCGGAATTCCCGGATGGCGCCTTCGGGCTGCTGATTCGCGGCGTAGGCGATCGCCAGGTTGTAGTGGGCTTCCAGGTAGACGGGGCGCAGTTCCAGCGCCTTTTGGAACGCGGCGATGGCTTCCTTCCACATCCCGCGGCGCGCCAACTCGTTGCCTTGCTCGAGGAGTTCCTGAGGCAGAGGGGCTTCGGTTTCAGTTTGGGCGGCGAAGGCGGTTCCCGCCCAGAGCATGACCGTCAGGACAATTAACCCGCCGAATTTTCTCCCGCGCAACGTCATCTTTTCCCCACGAAAACTTAGGATACACCCTGGCCGCAGGTTCCGCCTCCAGAAGGTGCGGTGGCTTGCCCCGTCGGTCAACTGACGGACGCGATAAACACCCCGCCATGGCTCGTTTGACAAGGCCTTGCCCCTTCCCTTATTCTCGCCGCCTTGCACCTTTCAGCCCTGGAAATTCGTGGCTGTGCCCGGCGGGCAGCCACGCGCGGTTCGCCACCATGGAGCACGTTCTCCGTTTCTTTCGAACTCGCCCTGCTCTGCGCACCTCCTCGTTGCTCGCGGGGAGCCTGATCTGGCTGGTGGGGTTTTTCCTGATTCCCCTTTTCTACCTTCTGGCGGTCAGTTTCGCGGCCCGCTCTCCCGATGGAACGGTCGATTGGGTGTGGGGACTGCGCAATTACGTTCGCGCCTTCCAGCCCGTCTATCTCGAAATCTACTGGCGCTCGGTCTGGATGGCCCTGCTCACCACGGTGCTGTGCATCGGGCTGGGTTATCCCGTGGCGTACACGCTCGCGCTGCGCGTCCCGCCGCGATGGAAGTCGATGCTGCTGCTTCTCGTGGTCATCCCTTTCTGGACGAGCTTTCTGATCCGCACCTACGCCTGGATGGTCATCCTGCGCACGGAAGGAGTCATTAACACGGCGCTCCAGACTTTGCACCTGACGCACGAACCGCTGCGGCTGCTTTACACCCCGGTGGCGGTGTTTATCGGGCTCGTCTATGGCGAGCTTCCCTTCATGATTCTGCCGCTCTACGCGGTGCTCGAAAAACTGGACCGTTCGCTGCTGGAAGCGGCGCAGGACCTGGGCGCGAACCGCTTCGCAACTTTCCTCCGCGTGACTCTGCCGCTCTCTGTGCCGGGGCTGGTGGCGGGCTCGGTGCTGGTCTTCATCCCGTCGCTCGGAGCCTTCGTCACCCCCGACATCCTGGGCGGGGCGCGCACGATGATGGTGGGCAATTTGATTCAGAACCAGTTTGCCACTGTCCGCGATCAACCTTTTGGCTCGGCAGTGGCCTTCCTGCTGACAGCCGGCGTGCTCGCGGTTCTGTTGGCGGGCTTGCGCAACGCCCAGCGCGCCACGCGGGAGATCCTCTGATGGCAGGGAGAAAGCAGCGCAGTCCGGGCTTGAGCGTCGCCACGGTGCTCGTGTACCTGTTCCTCTACGCTCCCATCGCCGTGCTCGTCATTTTTTCTTTCAATCGCTCGCGCCTCTCCGCCCGCTGGCTGGGATTCACTACGGAGTGGTACGGAGCGCTCCGGGAGAACGATCTCATCTTCCAGAGCCTGCTCAACAGCCTGATCGTCGCGGTGGCAGTGACCCTGGTGTGCGTCGTCGCGGGGACGGCGACGGCGCTGGTTTCGTCGCGGGCCAGGCTGCGCGGCCGCTTCCTGCTTGACGGGCTCGTCTATCTGCCTCTGGTCATTCCGGAGATCGTGATGGCCGTCGCCCTGGTCATCTTCTTCAGCCTGCTCCGCCTCGACCTCAGCCTTTGGACGATCATCATCGCTCACATCACCTTCTGCGTTTCGTTCGTCATCATCGTTGTGGGGGCGCGCCTCGCGGGCATGGACAGGACGCTGCGGGAAGCGGCGCTCGACCTCGGCGCCAACGAGTGGACGGCATTTTTCCGCGTGACCCTGCCCATCGCCGCCCCCGGAATCCTCTCCGCCGCCCTCCTGGTTTTCACGACGTCGTTCGACGATTACCTCATCACCTCGTTTGTTTCCGGCGTCGGCTCGACGACCCTGCCCCTGCAGATCTATTCCATGCTCAAGCGCGGCATCACGCCGGAGATCAACGCCATCTCCACGGTGATTCTGCTGGCGACGGTCCCGCTGGTCCTCATTTCCCAGCGCCTGGAGCGCGGCACGCTGAAGATGCGCGCCGCCCTGGCGGGAGTGGGCGGCATCTTCCTGCTGATGACGGTGCCGCTGGTGGCTCGAACCTGGCCCTCGGCGCGGAACCTTCCCCAGCTCAATATCTACACCTGGACGACCTATCTCTCGCCGCGCGTCGTACGCGCCTTCGAACGCGAGTACCACTGCAAGGTCAATTACGACCTCTACGACTCGAACGAAGCGCTGCTCGCCAAGCTGCAGGCCGGCAACGTCGATTACGACGTGGTGATGCCCACCGACTATATGGTGGAGATTCTGATTCGCCAGAAGCTCCTCGCCCCCATCGACAAGTCGCGCCTCCCCAACGCCTGGGCGAACGTGGACCCGCGGTTTGTGGGCCTATTCTGCGACCCGAAGAACGAATACTCCGTGCCCTACGCCTGGGGGACGACCGGACTCGCGTATCGCTCCGACCTCGTCAAAGAGAAGGTGACGAGCTGGGATGCGTTCTTCGACCGGCATTTTGCCGGGCACATTCTTCTGCTCGACGATGCGCGCGAAGTCTTCGGCATGGCGCTGAAGAAGCTGGGGTACTCGCTCAACACCACCAACCCGGACGAGATTCGCCGGGCGCGCGATTTGCTCATCGCAGAAAAACCGCTCGTAAAGGGTTACAACAGCTCCAACTTCGAGCAGGATCTGGTGGCCGGCGACGCCTGGATTGCGCAGGCCTTTAATGGCAATATGACCTTCGCCATGCGCGACGAACCGAAAATCCTGTACGTGATTCCCCGCGAAGGGTGCACGATTTCGGTGGACTCGGCCTGCATTCCGCGCGGCGCGCCGCACAAGGACCTGGCGCACGAGTTCATCAATTTCGCGCAGCGCCCCGAGATGGCCAGCGCTTTCATCAACGATTCCGGTTTCAACTCGCCCAACCGCTTCGCGGCGCGTGGCGTCGAGCCGTGGATCCTGGCGCAGCCGGCGATCTTCCCCGAACCCGCGTCGCTTGTGAACTGCGAGTTCATGCGCGACCTGGGGCCGGCCATCACGCTCTACGACCAGTATTGGACGGAGATCAAGGCGCGGTGATCTTCCTGGCCATCGGCCCACGCCCCGAACTTACGGAGGTAGCAGCGCCATGAAATCGAAAAAAGAGGGTCATTCTCGAAGGAAGTTTCTCCAGACGGTCGGCACGAGCGTGCCCACGCTTACCATGGTTTTCAATGAGGCGAGCGGCGCCGGGGCGATGCTCGCCAGGTCCGCCGCTCCTCCGGGCCCTCCTCCGAAATTCACCCCGGTCGATCTCGGCGCGCTTTTCAATTGTTCCGCGAAAGAATTCGGCTCACGCCCGCGCGCCAAGGAACTGGGTGGAGATTCGGCAAGCGACGGTCTGGTACGCATGCCGGGCGGATCGCAGCTGCTGCAGGGCATCCCGTTTCAGCTGGGGCCCGAGACGGTTGAAAAGAAATCGTGGCTGCATCTGAGCACCAAGGCAAGCGCCTCGGCAGCGAGCAACCTCACGATCCCGCTCGGCAGAAAAGCCGGCTTCGTCTGCCTCGCCGCCTTTTGCGACTGGGACCCGAACGAAACTCCTCCGCCCGTTGAGGACGCGACCGAGAAAGTGGGCCAGCATCTCGCCGACGTCGTTCTGGTTTACGACGATGGGAGCGAACACACCCATCGCATCCGGCGGCGCTTTGAAGTGAGTGCACCCTCCTTCGAATGGGGGCACCTCGCTTATGCCTCGTTGCCGCACCGCCAAGACGCGCCCCGCAAACTGACCGATGCACTTCCGGATGGTACCGGCTGGGGCGAACTTCAGACTGCGGTCTTCGACAATTCCTATGCGGGAGGGCCCCTCGGGACGCTGTGGGTCAGCGCCCTCGCCAATCCGCAATCTGAGCGCACCATCCAATCGATACGCATTCAGGCCGCGGGCGAAGACCCGCTGGTGGTTTGCGGACTCACGACCTTTTCCGGGCGCGAGAACCCGCTGCGCTACGAGCGGCTGAATCTGTATCGCATCACGCTTCCCGAGGCGACGGCAGAGGAGAAAGATCGGTGGACGGTGCATGTCGATCTGGGCGTCGTGGCGCGCCAGTACGTGCTGCCGGAGTTTGACGGCGCAGCGTGGCTGGCATCGACAAGCAAGGGCCTGGGCGGGCGCAACAAGCCCGTGAAAGGAGCGCGGCATCTTTATGCGGAGGTCACCGCCAGCTCGGAGGCCACGCTGCGGCTCATCGATTCCAAGGCTCCCCCGCCACCCTACGAATTCGATCTCGGCCAGGTGGTGGCAGGGAAAGAACTGGAAGCGCGGCACGGGGCGGCGAGAGTCGAGATTCTCGAAAAGGAAAAGACGTGGCTGCACGGCTTGGTCCTCGATGCCGGCACCGGCAAGCCTACGCCGGTGCGCCTGGCGTTTCGCTCGAAAGATGGCCGTTACATTCCGCCATACGGGCATCGCACCGAAATCAACGACGGGTGGTTCCAGGATTACGGCGCGGACGTGAAGTTGATGGACACGCCTTTTGCCTATGTCGATGGCACGTTCCAGGTCGAACTGCCGGTGGGCGATGTCTATGTCGAAATGACCAAGGGTTTTGAATTCGAGCCCGTGCGCCAGAAGCTCTCTATCGAGCCCGGGCAACGCGAATTGAAGCTCCAGATCAGCCGGCACATCGATTTGCGCTCCAAGGGCTGGGTCACGGCCGATACGCACACGCATTTCCTCTCGCCTTCGACGGCCGTTCTGGAGGGGCAGGCCGAAGGAGTGAACCTCGTCAGTCTGCTCGCCGCGCAGTGGGCGGACCTGTTCACGAATGTCGGAGATCTCCCGTACGGCCCGCTGGTTTCGAAGGACGGTGAGACTCGGGTTGAGGTCAACACCGAAAATCGCCAGCACCTGCTCGGCCACCTCGGATTGGTGGGAGGCCACGGTGCACCCGCCTTCCCAATGTCGGCGAGTGGGCCCAGCGAAGGCTACCTCGGCGATCCACTCTGGAACAGCCTCGCCCATTGGTCCGACCAGCAGCACGAGCGCGGCGGGCTGGTCGTCGCCGTGCACTTTCCCTATCCCACCGCGGAACTCGCCGCCGATATCGTGCTCGGCAAGATCGACGCGGTGGAGCTGTATCCCTACGGCGAACACTTCAACACCCTGCGTTTCTACGATTGGTATCGCTACCTGAACTGCGGCTACCGCGTGCCCTGCGTCGGGGGTACGGACAAGATGGGAGCGTACATGCCCGTGGGCGCGAACCGCACCTACGCTTTTTTGGGGGAACAGGAATTCAACTTCGAGAATTGGGCCAAAGCTGTGCGCAGTGGCAACACTTTCATGACGACCGGCCCGTTGCTGCTCTTCACCGCCGACGGCCAGGCGCCGGGCGAGGAGATCGTAATCGGCTTGGGCGGGGCAACGGTCGAACTTCACGCGGAGGTTCGGAGCTTTGTGCCGTTCCATCGCGTGGAATTCGTCTGGAATGGAAAAGTCGTGGCCGCGCATGAGTACGGACCGGGCTGGCGCGAATTGGTCGTGAATGAAAAGGTCCAGATCTCCGGGCCCGGCTGGCTGGCGGCGCGGTGCGCCTCGCGCCTTGGACCCACCACGGCGTGGATACTTGGCATTCAGGCGCATACCTCGCCGGTGTATGTCAGGGTTCCGGGGCAGGAGGTCTTTTCCGAGCCTGCTGTCGCTTACATGTTGACGCTGATCGAAGGCGCGGAGACCTGGGTCAATAACCTGGCCACGCGTCCCGATCCCGAAAGCCTGACGCGGGTGCGTAAAACGCTTACCGACGCCCGCGAGCGCCTGCACCAGCGGCTCCATGCGCACGGGGTTAAGCACTGACCTCAAGAGGCAGGAGTTAATATGGGGGAATTCCGTCGGCTGGCCCCAGCCGTCTCGCCCGACAGGAGGGCGTGAGAAACGTCCCCCGGCGGGTTCGCTCTTGCCAAGCGTCGACAACTATGATAGGCTACACTCGCGGGCACTCGTTTCGGTAATTCTGTCCCGTTCAGGTGGCGAGGGGGCCCCTCCGGAGCGGTTTTTCGCATTCACATTTGAAGGAACGAAGCCAGAATGTTGTTGAAAAGAAAGGAGTCAGGAGTCAGGAGCCAGGAGTCACAGGACTGCTCTGTGGCCTCTGGGCCTCTGTGGCAACGAGACCGAGACCGGGGGGCGGCCAATAAGAAAAACAAAGATCTCGAGGAACGAAGCCAGAATGTTGTAGAAAACAAAGGACCGTGCCTGAAAGCAGTGACGAGTGACGAGTGACGGGTGACGAGCAGGGGAGGGAGGGGTCAGGGGTGCGAAGCATGCTGGACTCTTTCAAGTTGGACGGTCGTACGGCCCTCGTAACCGGCGGGGCGACGGGTATCGGGCGCGCGGCGGCGCTGGCGCTGGCGGAAGCGGGCGCGGACGTGGCCGTGACCGGGCATTCGCACGCCCCGGCAGAGACGCGGCGGGGAATCGAAACCCTCGGCCGCCGGGCGCTGGCGTTTCAAGGCAACCTGGTCGAGGCCGAATTCCGAAACCGCGTGGTTGATGAGATCCTGCGCGAGTGGGGTCGGATCGACATCCTGGTGAACAGCGCCGGAACGATCGCCCGCGGCGCGGCGGCGGAAGCCAGCGAGTCGGAGTGGGACCGCGTCATCGAGCTGAATTTGACCGTCCTCTTCCGCATGTGCCAGCGCGTGGGGCGGGCGATGATCGCGCAGCAACGCGGCAAGATCATCAACCTCGCATCGCTGCTGACTTTTTCCGGGGGCATCAATGTTCCGTCTTACTCGGCGAGCAAGGGTGCGGTGGCGCAGGTGACAAAGGCGCTCGCCAACGAATGGGCCAGGTTCGGCATCAACGTCAACGCCATCGCGCCCGGCTATATGCTGACCGATCTGACCCGGGCATTGTACGAAGACACGGTGAGGTCGAAGGCCATCACCGAGCGGATTCCTGCCGGGCACTGGGGAAGTCCCGAGGACCTTAAGGGCGCCATCGTGTTCCTGGCCTCGCCCGCCTCCGATTATGTGCACGGCCACATTCTGGTGGTGGACGGCGGTTGGATGGCGAGATGAAGTACTTGAAGAATGCCGATTGGAGATTGAAGAAGCCGTTGTTCCGGACGGCGCGGGAGATCTTACTGCGCCGGCAATTGTGCAATTTCAATTGCACTGATGTGCCGTGTGAGGGGGACGAATGAAGGCGGGAGTTTATTTAGGCAAGGAAGATATCCGGGTCCAGGACTGGCCGGAGCCCAAGCTGGAGGCGGGCGAAGTGCTGGTACGGGTGCGTTACGCGGGAATCTGCGGGTCGGACATGCTGATTCACCGGGGCAAACATCCGCGCGTGGTCCCGCCGCGAGTGCTGGGGCACGAGATTTTCGGCTCGGTCGCGGAAGCGGATTCGCGCGCGGCGGCGTGGCGACCGGGGACGCGCGTCGCCGTCTATCCGTTGATTTCCTGCGGGCACTGTGCCCCTTGCCGCGAAGGCGACGCCCACGTGTGCGAAAAGCTGGGGCTGATTGGCATCGACACGGACGGGGGCATTGCGGAGCTGGTCAAGGCGCGGCCGGAGCAGCTCTTCGCCGTGCCGGATGGGGTGAGCGACGAGCAGGCGGCACTGGTCGAGCCCCTCTCGGTGGCGGTCCACACCGTGCGCACCTCGGGCTTCCGTCCCGGAGACACGACGCTGGTGATGGGCGCCGGGCCGATCGGCCAGCTCATCGCCCAGGTCCTGCGCGCCTCGGGGGCCCGCGCCGTGCTCGTCGCGGAGGTCAAGGACTTCCGCCGGCAGTTGATCGAGCGCCAGGGGTTCAGCGCCTTCAACCCGGCACAGGAAAGCGCCAGCGAGGCCGTCCGGCGCGTTACGGGCGATCCCTTTGTTGAGCGCGTCTTCGAAGCCACGGGCGTGGCAGCCAGTATTCAGGAGGCAATCAGCGCCTGCAAGGTGCGCGGTGAAATCATCTGGGTCGGCCTGCCCAAGACTCCGCCGGAAGTCGACGTGCTCAGACTGGTGTTCAAGGAAATCAAAACGACCGGCGTGCGTGTCTATCGGCCGGCGGATTACCAGGTGGCGATTTCGCTGCTCGAGCGCCGCGCGGTCGATGTCGAGCCGCTCATCACGGACCGGCTGGCGCTCCAGGACGTTCCGCTCGGCTTCGCGCGCATGCACGAGGCGGAGACGAGCTTGAAGATTCTCTTCGCCCCGTAGCGGCGGCGACGCGGAACGGAATGCAGGTTCTCCTTCCTCGCCAACTGCGCAGGTTCACGGGCTGATCGCTTTGAAGAGTTCGAGTTCACGGCTGGCGGTTTACGCGGCGCTCACCGCGGCGGCGTTCTTCTGGGGCTCGGGGTTCGCCCTGGCGCGATTCGCCCTGCGCAGCATTTCGCCCCTGGCGATGCTCGCCGGACAGAGCCTGGCGACGGCGCTGGCACAGATCGTCTGGACATCAGCGCGCGGGAAGCTGGCTGAGCTTCGCTTGTCGCGCTCACAGTTCCTCACCGTCATCGTACTCGGCCTCGTCGGCCAGAACATTCTCAACGGCCTGACGTTTTGGGGACTGGCATCCACCACGGCGACGAATGCCGCGCTGCTCTATGGAATCTCGCCGGTGATGATCGGCTTGCTGGCGGCGCTCTTCCTTCAGGAGCCGTTCAGCCGCCGCCAGATGTTGGGGGCGCTGGTGGGGTTCAGCGGCGTAGCGCTGATCATTACCCAGGGCAGTCTAGCGGCCATTCAACTTCGCGGCATGTTGATGGGGAACCTGCTGGTGTTTGGCGCGGCCGCCTACTGGTCGGCTTACTCCGTCCTCACGCGGCGCATCGCCCAGCGCATCAAGCCGCAGGTCTACACATTCTATCTCCTCACTCTGGGCGCAGTGGCGCCGGTCGGGCTGGGGCTGGTGACCGAAGGACGATTCCCGCTTGTAGGGCTCGATGCGAGGACGCTCGCTGCGGTTCTGGTTTTCGGCGTTGCCACCGGGACGCTTGGTTTCAACTTCTGGAACTGGGGGCTGGCCCAAATCGAGGCGAGCCGGGTGGGCGTGTTCTCCTACCTCGAGCCGGTCTTTGCCGCCGCCACGGCGATGACCTTCCTGGGTGAGCGGGTCACCTTGGCCACAGCCATAGGCGCCGCGCTGGTCTTTGCCGGGATCGCGTTGTCAACTTCGACCCTGCGGTTCAGGAGACGGGCGTCGGGAGCGGCTTCACCTTTGGACTCCGTGTCCGAAGACTAGCCTGACAATTTGCCCCGCCGCGCGCGACAAGAAGTCCTGGCGCGTTTTCTCGCATCGTGAGATGAGTCCGGCGGATTCAACCCGCCGACAACCTGTCCCTGATGGCGACCCGGCTGGCCAGCTTGTTGTAAGTAAACGAAATGGACACGCGGTAAGGTTAACTCCCTACGAATCATCTTGGCCCTCCGGATGCATTGGTCTGAGTGGCTAGTTCTGCCCGCAGGGTGCGCGAACGACGGACGAAATGGCCTGCATTATCACTGCGGGCTAGGGCGGACACAGCCGAGATACCCGTGGGAGGGCTAAATGTTGAAGACGGTGGTTTCGACGATTGCGGCGGTCCTTCTGGTTGCCGCCGTGGCGATGGCGGAAAAGGGCAGGACGATCGACGTTTACACGAATGCTATTCTGCCGGATGGACAGGAATTGAAGGCGGGCAAGTATCAGGTGGTGGTCAGCGCGGACGAAAAGGAGATCCAGTTCCTGCAGTCCAACAAAGTTGTGGCCAAGCACGCGTGCCGGTGCATGGGGCACGATGGCCCGAAGCACCGCTACAGCCAGGCGCGGTACGCCGAGGGCGCCGACAAAAAGCAGAAACTGACGGAGGTGCGCTTCGCCGGATCGAGCTGTGTGCTCAATTTAGATGTTCAACAAGGGATGTAGATTCGGAGTGTAACTTCGCTCGGGCAGCGACATGTGCGTTGCTGTCTGGACCATTGCAATGATCCCGGGTCCTTTGCTTTCCCCGTGGGTCCCCGGCCGCAACGTCTGTGACGTGGATTGAGGCCCCGGGGCGAACTTGGGCACGCGGATAAGTCTTCTGGCGGCACCCATTTTTCAGGGCGCCATCGCCGTTGCAAACCGTTAGCGATTGACATATATTGTGCGCGCGGAAATGTCGGCTGTGCGCTGCCCGCGAGATCATTAGCGGCGTGCAGAGGGTCCGGCGGCGAACGGACGATCGATCCCCGGCCCGGCGTGCAATCCCGGTCCAGTCACCTGCCGCTGCGGGACTCTTTTGGAGGAGTGATGAAGACCCCACCTAGAGACAATCATCGATATCTCATGTTGGTTCCTTTTCTGTTGGTCACGGCCTTGATTTTCTTGAGCTGTTCCGCTCCCGTTCCCCGTCCGACGGGCGTGGCGTACGAGTATGACGGTGCCAAGGACATGTTCAAGAAGGGTCGGTTCGACCGCACCCTGGAATTCGCCGACGGTCCTACGAACGCTTCGCCACCCAACGTCTTTACGGATCGCGCGCGCATCCTGGAAGTCGTTCTTTACAGCGGGCTGATCAACGGCTACAAGGAGCTGATCGAGTCCTATCGCAAGGGTGCCGACGCCACGAAGAACGCGCGCTTCAAGGCGGAATACGAGCGGCAGCGCAACGATTCGTTGCAGTATGGTTCGCGGCTGGCATTGGGACTGGGCGACGTTGCCCACCGAATAACGGAGGGCGTCAGGCTCTCCAAAGAGTACACCTTGGAAGCGCCGTATCCGACCGCGGAAGGACCGCTGACTCTGCCGCAGCTTGCCAAAGTCATGGATGGCGGATGGATCGAGCCCGACGAGCAGGAGGCAGTGGCGAAAGAAGCCCAGCTCAAGGGAATCGACGATGCGCTGGCAGATATCGTGGGCGGAGACCGGTCGAAGGCGCGGACGGCCCTGAGCGCGGGCCCCGTCAAGCTGGACGGAGTGGATGTGGGACTCTACCTGGGCAAGCAACTAGTGGTCGGCGCCACGTTCTTTGATCGCAAGCACGGCCGCGATTCGCTAAAGCTGCGGACCCTTTGCGGGGAGGCTGACGAAGCCGCCAAGGCCACACTGGCGCTGCTCAAAGAAAGTCCCAACAAGGATAAAGAGAAGGCAGCCAAGAAGCTTCAGGACGAAATCAAATCAACTTTAAGGAACCTCTGACCGTTCCATCTTCTCTGCCTGTGGCCGGTTCCCGGGTAGGGGGCCGGCCCTTCTTTTTGCCAACCGGAATTCCCGATCTCGTGTTGAATGGCCCCTGATCCGGGCGGGCTCGAATCAATGGCTCGATTTGAGTGGACTCTCCGCCGCAGTCGGGGCAGGAGTGGGGGCCGCTCCGCCGCCGTGTGGGTTACCACCCATGCCGCCCGAGGGAGTGCTGGATTCGACCTGCCAGTGGTCGCCGGCGAGGCGCAATTTGTAGTGGACACCGACCACCAGGGTCGGCGACTGCTTGCTGCGGAAGTTGGCTTCCGCCTCCGCCGTATCGCCGTTGAACTTGACTTCGCCTACCTCGAGGTTCAGGTTGGCCATCATGACGTTCGGGCGTTGTTTGAGGTGGGATTCGATAGCAGCCTGGACCACTTCCTTCGTTTGGAGCTTTGTTGCTTTGTTGCACCCCGCCGACGCAAGAAGCAGGGTTGTGACGAGCGCCACAAAGACGCGCATAAGTGCCTCCGAGTGCAGGTCCCACGGTACCCCAAGGTCTGACTCGTGTCAAAGTTCGAGAGTCTGTGCCTGAGCAGATCCTATCGACGCTGCCGTATTGACTTCGCCGCTATGCTCGCCTAATAGGTGTTCTCCCTCAGGGCAACCTTCAAATGATCGGACAGACGCTCTCGCACTATCGTATTTTAGAAAAACTCGGCGGCGGTGGGATGGGGGTCATTTTCAAAGCTGAAGACACTCGTCTCGGTCGCAGCGTGGCACTGAAGTTTCTGTCGGAATCAGGGGCGGGGAATGCTGTGCCCCTCCGGGACCGGCAGGCGCTGGAACGTTTCCAGCGGGAAGCGCGTGCTGCGTCTTCGTTGAATCACCCCAACATCTGCACAATTTACGAGATTGACGAGCACGAGAGCCAGCCATTCATCGCCATGGAGCTCCTGGAAGGTCAGACCCTCAAGCATCGCGTCCAAGGCCAGCCGTTCAAGGTGGATGAACTGCTGGAGCTGGGAGTCCAGATCGCCGACGTCCTGGATGCCGCCCACTCTAAAGGCATTGTGCACCGGGACATCAAGCCGGCCAATATCTTCGTCGCGCCGCGCGGGCAGGCCAAGGCGCTGGATTTCGGACTGGCCAAACTCTCCGCCCGCCCGCGCGTGGCAGAGGCGGTGGGAGTGTCCCAAACCGCGACCATGGCCGACCACCTGACCAGTCCCGGAGCGGCCCTCGGGACCGTCGCTTATATGTCTCCCGAGCAGGCCCGGGGAGAAGAGGTCGACGCCCGCTCGGACATCGTCTCTTTTGGCGTTGTTCTTTATGAGATGGCAACGGGCCGAGAAGCTTTTCCCGGAAGCACTTCGGCGATCGTTTTCGATGCGATTTCGAATCGCGCTCCGACGCCTCCCACGCGGCTGAATTCCAACCTGCCGGCCGATCTGGAGCGGATCATTGACAAGGCGCTCGAGAAGGACCGCAGCCGGCGCTATCAGAGCGCCGCGGACCTGCGCGCCGATCTGGTGCGCTTGAAGCGCGACACCGATTCCGGGCGTAGTGGCGCAGTGGCCGCAGCGGTGGAGAAATCCGTCGCCGTCCTCTACTTTGAAAACCTCGGGGGCACGCAGGAGGACGAGTATTTCCGCGACGGGATCACCGAAGACGTCATCACAGAGCTTGCCAACATCGAAGGCCTTCGCGTTTTCCCGCGCGCGGCGGTTCTCGCCTACCGCAACAAGCCGGTCACGGGCCCTCAGATCGGCCAGGAGCTCAGCGCAACCCATGTCCTCCACGGCAGCCTGCGCCGCGTCGGAAATCGGTTGCGCATCACGGCGCAACTCGTGGAAACCCGCAGCGGACACACCCTCTGGGCCAAGCGATACGACCGCGAAATGAAGGACGTCTTTGAGGTTCAGGACGAGATCGCGCAGAGCATTGCGCGGGCGCTGGAAGTGATGCTGACCGAGACCGAGAAGCAGGCCATCGAGAAGGTCCCCACCGCCAATGTGCAGGCCTATGACTACTACTTGCGCGGACGAAGTTACGCCCGCCGCGAGACGCGCTCCGACTTGGAATTCGCGATGCAGATGTTCGAGCAGGCGATTTCACTCGACCCAGGATTTGCCCTGGCGCATGCCGCTATCGCCGATGTCTGCGCCACCATTTACGAGTTTCATGAGAAGTCCCCGCGCTGGAGCGAAAAGGGCTTGGCGAATTGCGAGCGCGCCCTGGCCCTGGAAGCCCAGCTCCCCGAAGCGCTCGTGGCTCGCGCCCGTCTCGCTTACTCACAGAAGCAATATGACGAGGCCATCCGTTACTCTCGCGCCGCCATCGACCGCAAGCACGACTGCCCGGGCGCTTACAACGTCCTGGGCCGCGCCCTTTTCGCCTCCGACCGCTGGCAGGAGGCCGCCGGACTGGTGGACAAGGCCCTCGCGGCCAATGGCGATGACTACAACATGTACATCGCCTA
>JBEKUI010000002.1:0-61844 GCA_049515175.1 Terriglobia bacterium | reverse complement strand
CTGGGCTTGGCGGTGTTCTGGAACCGGGCTGCTGAAGTCGTTGTTGGCCGCCACACCGTAGATATCAATTCCCTGACTATCGGCGAACGAGCGCAACTCCTTGCAGCGGCTCTTCGGCCAGTCCAACGGATTGCCGTGCGGGCGCTTTCCATCAATCTCCATCCCGGTGTAGCCGTACTTCTTCGCCCGCTTGACTACGTCCTCCAGCGGAAGAGCCTCTCCTCGATACCAAACGCCCAGAAAGGTGATGCTGTAGAGCCCCGGCTTCATCCGGTTGCCGCGGACTTCTGCCACACTGCGCGCTGCGAGCGCCGTTCCTCCCAACAGACCGGCGGAAGCCGCCAAGCCTTGGACCACAAAATCCCTCCGGTTCATTACCATATAAGACCTCCAAGAATTCTTGCCGAATGACTGAGAACGGTATACTCCGATTGGAAGGAAGGTTCAAGCCCACAGAGGGCTGGCTGGAAGGGAGAGGTAGAACTACTGCTCGCGGTAGCCGAGGATTTCGGCCACGACGCCGCGGAGGATGCGGCCCTTATGGGGGGCTTCCTTGTCAATCCGGCTCGCGTAAGCAACACTCTGGATTAGGATCCGGTACTTTTGGAAATCGCATTCTTCGGGAAGAAGCAATTCGTCGGAGTTGAAGACCTCGGCAAACCGGATCTCTTTCGCAGGAGGATTGATCTCCTCGCCGACGACTCGTGCGACAAGGCGCTGGTTCTGATAGATCGCATTGGATTCGCGCTCGCACCCGGAGGTGGAATCCATTGTCGTCGGTGAGTTCGGCTTTTCGTTGGCCAAGCAGTCGCCCTCTCTTCGCTAGTTTTCCCGGTCCTCCGCCAGGCGCAGTTGGTCACCAAGGTCGAAAACTGGAGCAACCCGGCACTGACCGGGGACTCGCCATCGGCATGCCGGCTCCCCGCCTGGATGCTTATTTCCCCGCCTGTTTGACGCTCACCGAAAACCCTCCCGGGCCTGCGTCGACGAAGGTCGTCTTGAGTTGCGGGTCAGTTTGGATGCGTTCGATGAAGTCCATCATCTGGGAGCGCAGATCCGTCGTATTGTGCGCCATGATGACGCCCCCTGGCGGAACCATGGGCAGGACCATGGCCAGATACTTGATGTAGTCCTGCTTCCAGGCGTCGATGAACACAAACTCAAATGGCCCCTGAAGCCGGGGAACTTCTTGGAGGGCGTCACCGTGCACCAGGGTGATGAGCGAATCGACCCCGGCGGCGCGAAAACTCTCCGTGGCCAGCTTCACCTTGGCGTCGTCGATCTCAACCGTCGTCAGATGGCCACCCGTCTGGCGGCAGCCGAGCGCGACCCAAATCGAGGAATATCCGTTCGAGGTCCCGATCTCGAGGGCACGTTTTGCTTTCACCTTGATGACCTGCTCGCGCAGAAACGCTCCCTCACTCGCACTGACATTCAGCATGCCCGTCTGATTCCTGGGCAGCCATTCCAGCCGTGCGCGAGCCTTGGCATCGGGGTCATCTCCAGCCCAAACGAGCGTTGCCACGAGAAGACCAAAGACACCAATAAGCAAGGCCGCAGCCCTTTTCCTATTTGAAACTCTTCGATCGTGGTGGGTCGCAAAAGTATTCATCATCTTCGCCTCGTGATCCAAATTCGTGAGCAATGCCTGGAATCTCGCGCTTTCGGGTGAAATCCCCAACCCCCACCGAGAGTTTTGCACAAATTCCATCTGGCGGGCAAGACTCAACGCACGCGCGGTCTGCGAGAGGCGTCCTGGGGAGTACGCCGCCAGCCCGCGGGACCAGGCAGCAGCGTCGGTACGGGGTTGAGATCCCGCCCTGCGTCATTCCTGCGCCGCAAGCGGGGTCTTACGTGTTTACTTCTGCGCGCATAGGAAATCAGCAAAACTGGCTGCCACCATCGGCGACGAATCGGAGGCGGGAGGCAGCATCGTCCGCACCACGAGTCCCCGGCAGGTAACCTCGCCGTCGCCCGTGCCGCCCATCTCAGGCGGCAGGTCAAAACTCAGCTCGAGCGAAGCCTCGGGATCCACCGGCTCGCTGGCCTCGAAAAGGATTCCCGAGCGGCTGATGTTGATGGTTTTGGATTCGTACCAACCGATTTCGCCGAGAGGACGGTAACGAACGGTGATCGTGACGGGATAACGTGAAGCTCTGTCGTCCAGGTCGAGAGGAGAAAACCCGTGACGTTCCATATTCACCTCGCAGAATTACACGACCTTCGGCGCGAGGCTGGCTGACACGAGTCTCTTTGCTCAGGCAAGGCTGCCTGAACCCCCTCGGCCGCAATCCTACCATACCTATCGGCAAAAGGAAGACTTTTCATCAGGAACCGTCACGACCTGGCTGGAGCTTTCCGCCTCGGCGACCCATTCAGCCGGCACTCCAGGAGTTTGGCGAGTGGAGTGCTCCACCACCCGAACGATTAGCGGTTCAACGCAGCGACGGAATGTGCACGTTGCCCCAGTTTCCCGGTCAGGAGGCGCAGTCCGGCATCGATGTCAAGCCTCTTCACGTCACTCCCCAAAGAGCCCGTCGGACCATGCGGGGAGATTTGCTGGCTGCCAAGCAGGCGGGTTGACGGGCCGCCGCCGCCCGGGGTATTGTGCCGGGCAGCCTCTGAAGGCAGCTCGCAAGGGCCCATGTGGCGGGCAAGAGCGGTATCTTGCTCACGAGGAGGAGAGAAGTGAATCTTCATCATTTGGTCGAGGCCCAACAGTTTGATCTTGCCACCATGCTCCATCTCTTCGAAGTCGCCGAGAAGATGGAGCAGGTGGTGGCGCGCGGCGGAATCAACGACTACCACAACCGCATCATGGCCACGCTCTTTTACGAACCTTCCACGCGGACGCGCTTCTCCTTTGAGACCGCGATGCATCGCCTGGGGGGCCACGTGATTTCCACCGAGAACGCGGCAGAGTTCTCCTCCGTCGCCAAGGGCGAAACGCTGGAAGATACGATCCGTATACTAAACGGCTACGCCGACGTGATTGTTATCCGCCACAAGGAGGTGGGTTCCGCCAAACGGGCCGCGGCCGTTAGCCGCGTGCCCATCATTAACGCCGGCGATGGCGCCGGACAGCATCCCACCCAGGCCTTGCTGGATCTTTACACTATTCGTAAGGAGATCGGCAAGATCGACACCCTGAGCATCGCCATGGTAGGAGATCTGGCGCAGGGCCGCACCGTCAGGTCCCTGACCTACCTCCTGAGCAAGTTTAAGGATGTGACCCTTTTCTTCGTCGCCCCGCCGTTGCTCAAAATGAAGGAGGACATCCTGGAGCACCTGCGAGAGCGTCATGTACCCTACGTTGAGGAGACGGACCTTAACAAAGTCCTGCCCCAAGTAGACGTGGTCTATCAAACCCGCATTCAAAAGGAACGCTTCGGCGACCGCATCGCCGACTACGAAGCGTGCCGCGGGGTGTACATCCTGGACGGGGATAGTCTGCGGCGCATGAAGCCTAAGGCCATCATCATGCACCCCTTGCCACGGCTGGAAGAAATCAGCATGGATGTCGACGGCGACTCGCGCGCCGCCTACTTCCGCCAGGCCCAGAACGGCCTTTACGTCCGCATGGCCCTCCTCACCCAGGTTCTGAAATAACCCTCGCCCGAAGGCCGCCGGCGTCAGGCAGCCTGCCATTGCCGTCGCCCCACGCTGATCAACGTTGATTTCAATTCGTCCGGCACCTTAGTGGTAGCACATCCGGGCCATTGAAACCCACCGTATCTAAGGAGAAACTATGCGCATGAGCGCCGCAGAGGCAAAATCCAGGAAAGAACCAGCAGGAGAGAGGATCAGCATGAGCATCGGGGCACGAATCAAGAAAATCCGGGAAAAGAAGGGACTTTCGCAAGGAGATATTGAAAGGACTACCGGGCTTCTCCGCTGCTACACGTCACGCGTCGAGAACGGCCACACCGTTCCCTCGCTCGAGACCCTGGAGCGTTTTGCGGCCGCTCTGGACCTTCCGCTGCATGAACTGTTTTACGCAGACGAGAACGCCCCCACGGCGTCGAACCCCAACGCCCGTAAGTCGTTGGAAGAAATCGCGGAAGATGAAGGCAAAGACGGAACCGACGCGCGGTTCCTGTTGAAAATGAAGTCACTGCTTGGACATCTGGCCGACCCCGACCGGACGATGCTACTCACGATGGCACGGAAACTCGCCGCTCGTTAGTCGGAACCTGCCCCCCTGCAAACCCTTTATTCCTTTTGAGGAACGAGGAGGATGCCTTCCTCCGGCTCCTTGCCCGTCGATCTCTCTGGCGGCTTTCCAGAAAGTGCCCGCAAATAATTGACAAGATTCCACTTGCGGCTGTCCGGCATCCGCACTCCTTGCCCTGGCATGGTTTCCGATCCTCCACCGATAATTGCGAACAATTCACCATCCCTGAGCTTATCGAGGGTTTCCGGCTTGGTGAAATCGGGCGGATTGATCTTCATCTCCGCCACCATGTCCCCTTTGCCGTCACCTTTCGCCCCGTGGCACATCGCGCACTGTGTGTCGTAGATTTTCTTGCCGCGCTCAACCGACACGGTCGTGAACTTGTTGGGGTTCTTCTTGGCGGCGTCTTCCGGCGTGATTTTGAAACCGTGCACGGCCTGGGGAGCTGTTGCCGAGGCCGCCGCGCCGGTCGCCTGGGCAGGCTTTTCTTCGCTTTTCTGGTTCTCCTGCGCCCAGCCCGCACCCACGAGCAACCCAAAAATCAGAAGCCCGTAGATGTGTTTGTTGTTCATGTGGCCTCCCGAAGGGGTTCCGTCACTGCCGTCGAGCCAAGACACACAAGAACCCGCCGGTGTTTTTGAACCACCTCAACGAAGATACAGCAATTTCCATTCCCTGTCTGACATTTATCAATAAAATCCTGCATAATCAAGAGTCCCGTTCGAATCCATGTCTCTGCGACTTGTTGTCCGGGGGCCTTTCCTCGGCCAAGAGCTCGCCCCAGTCCCAGCAAGCGATGCCAACAGCGCCACTATGCAAAACGTTGACCCAGTCATCAGAACAGCGCCGGAGCGGTTGAAGACCAGGGTTACGGAAAGGGCCCGAGGAGGCACGCGAGCACAATGGATTGAACGTTCGGTACCGGTGCGCTAGAATCTTCGTCCGTTTAGTAGGCAAATCTGCAACGTCATCGAGGTCATCGCACATGGCACTGATCCAATTCACCAAGAACCATTCTGACCATTCCACCGACAAGGGTTATCAATTCGAATTCTTCTGCGACCGCTGTGGCAACGGTTTTATGACCGAATTCAAGGCCTCGATGACCGGTATGGCGACAAGCGCCCTACGCGCCGCCAGCGACATCTTTGGCGGGGTGCTCGGCCGTGCCGCTTCCGGAACGTACGAAGTCGAGCGCGCAGTGCGAGGCCCGGGCCACGATCATGCCTTCCAGGCCGCGGTCGAGGAAGCCAAACCGAATTTCAAGCAGTGCCCAAAGTGCTCGCACTGGGTCTGCATCACCGTGTGCTGGAACCCCAAGCGCGGTCTCTGCTACGGATGCGCGCCCAACGTCGAAACCGAACTGGCGGCGGCGCAGGCGCAGGCCACCGTCGAGCAGATTCAGACCAAAGTCCGGGAGCAGAATCTAACGAAGGACATCGACCTTACCAGCGAAGCAGCCGCCCTGTGCCCCAGTTGCGGCGCACGCACGCAGGGCGCCAAGTTTTGTCCTGAGTGTGGGAAGCCGTTGCGACCCAAGGGCGAATGCCCGCGCTGCGGCACCAAGGTCGAGGCGGGCGCGAAGTTCTGCCCCGAATGCGGCAACAAGATGGTGTAGTCGGCCATGCCCACCTTTTCCGGGAAATTCCAGTACCAGAATCCCGATGGCACGCCGCTCGGCGGCGGGTCGTGCCGCTTGAGCTTCGAGAAGGAGAGCTTCACGCTCACTCCGACGAGCGGTGCGCCCATCGCTTTTGATCTTGGCGATATCGAAATCTTCACGCCCGCCGACTACGAACTGACGCTCACCCTCTATACCGGCCAGCGCATCGTCTTATCCCAGTTTGCTAAGACTTTCCAGAACCTGAGCCACGATCTATTGCAGGCCTATCGCCAGCGGTTGGTTCAATGCCTCCTGCTGGAGGATCTGGAGGAGGTCTCACGTTTCGAGGGAATGGTGCAGCTTCGGTCGCAGGTTGCAGGGTGCTCGTTCGCGAGTCCGGCGGAGTTGCGCCTTTACAAATCAAACCTTGCCGTGCTGCCGACCCAGGCCACCGGCCTGCAATGGCGGCTGGCGGAGATCGACAGCGTCGAATTTGATGATGCGACCTACGCGGTCTCGATCCGAGCCGGGGAGGAGACCCTCGTCGTCACCAAGCTTGCCAAGCGCACCGGCGAGTTTCGCCAGCGGCTTGAAGAAGGCATCGCGGAGATCACAGAGAAGGCCGCCCAGGCAACGCACGAACTCCTTCCCTTCCTCAACCCCGACCAATTCCAGTTGGTGGCTCAACTGCTCAAGGAAGGCCACGCCGTATCTGTTCCCAGACTCAAAACGATTCATCCCAAGACCGAAACCGCCTTGGTCGAGAACATCGTCGATGCCAAACTGAGACCGTACTTCGATGCCCTCTTGGCGCGAGTTCCGACTGGGATCTATACGGGCTTCAAGTTCATCCGGAAAGGGGAAGAAGACAGCGAGGAGCCAGAGGCAGGCACGCCAGAAACCTCCGAAGTCGCGGGGGAATCCGCACCCGCTGATCAGCAGCCACCGGACGAAGAGGCCGTCGAAGGAGCGTCGGAGGAGAAGGAACCGATTCAGCATTGGTTCTTCTTCCCGCTGGCAACCCGGCCAGGTGCTCCGCGCCCCGGGAATCTGGTGGCCTGGGAAGCCACTTCGCGCGGCGGACGGGCAACGTATTTCTTCCGACTCGTCCCACCCGAACAGGCGCCGCAGCTCGAAGATTCCACCTGTGCCGGCGCTCTGGTGGACACCGCCATTCGTCAACTCAATCGCGCCCTGGTGCTGCTCAATTTCCGGCGCGAGCCCATCTATCTCTCCGACGAAAAGCTTGAATTGCAGCCCCGCTACCGCCGTTACGCCATCGCCTGCCGCAAACTTCCCGAACTGCGCCGCCTGCGCACCTCGTTCCTTGGCCGCGCCATCCACACTTCACCCGAAGCTTGGCTGAAGCAGGCCGAATCGTTTCTTAATCCGTAGAGACGCTTCGCCGCAGCGTCTTGGGTGAGAGCCGAAAGGTGCGACGGCACGACGGACGAGAACCTGTTGACCAACTCCTTGCGCCGCCCTCATTGCCTGCGAGGCTGGTGACTACTGGGTCTCCAGGTACTCCGCGTCGGCGATGTTCGAGGGCTTGTCCTCAATGGAAGTGCCGGGGGAGAAGGCCACTTTCTTATACCGTCCTCCCACCTTGCGAATGACGTCGAGCCATCCGTCGTCCCATTTGATCCTCGCCTCGCCGTTCACGACGGTCCAGGTCCCTCTCTCATTGGTGCCGCGATCTTTGCGGGCCCGACCATCGGGTTCGAGCGTGGCAATGAAAGTCGCTCCCGTTCCGTCGCCCAGTTTCCACCGCCCCAAGAACTTGGCTCTCCCGGCTGTCAACGGTCCAACAGAAGCGTTGAACTCGATCCGGGCAATTTCCGCCACGCGGAAGCTTTGCTGTCGCCCATCTTTGAATACGATCAATATGGATTCCTGGTTGTCATCTGTCGTCGCCCCCCGTAAGAGGGCTGCAGCAGGCGCGAGCACCGCCAGCACTGCACAAAACCCGACCACCTTCGTAGCAATTCGCATCGATCTCCTCCTCAGAAGGCCTGACACACGAATACACATTTCCTCACGCCTCATACAGTATTACGAAACCGGCCTCGTGGCGGTTCCCATCCCGGCGGCCATATGTCATTGGGCTAAAAGCCGGCCGAAAAGTCGTGCTGGGTGGGATTTTGCGTCTTGCAATCACCCAGCAAGCGTGTAGAGTCTTAGGTCGTTCATAGAAGTGGAGCAGTGAGCTTCCAGAGAATGCTGAATCCCACCGCAGAGCCTATTTTCCGGAGCAGAGAAATCATGTGCAAGATTTTTGCAGCAGTCATCGTGAGCTGTGTGGTCCTCCTCATTGAACCGGCAAAGGCCGCAGAATCGGTCACCGCCACGAGTGATGGGTGGACCATCACGGCCGACAGCGCTCAGGCTACGTTGAGCATTTCGCACGAAAAGTTGGGAACGGTGATGAAGAATGCCCGACTCAGCGTTCGCGACGAACGGGGTCTGCGCGCGCTCCAAGGCTGGTCGGTCGAAAAATCCCCCACGAACGGGCTTTCTATCCGCACTGCGCAACCGCGGACGGGCTGGACCATCGAGGCAAGCCCTAACGCGCTGAGGATCTCGAGCACCGAGTCGGCTGCGGTTGTCACGGCGGAGGTTCCCGCCCCGCCGGACCGCATCCCGGCGCGCCTTCTCGACCCCCAGGGCGTGCCGGTCGATTGGACGGGAACGACCGAGGTCGCGCACGGCTACGGCGGCAAGGTGACGTGGAACCGTTCCTATCTGCCGACGCGCAACCCGGAGGTCATGCAGTTCGCACTGGGACAAGTGTCGGGCGGCGGCCTTCACTGTCTCTTCGACCGCAAGACCGACATCGCCATCAGCTTCTCCGAAACCGCGCGCTTGGAGCGGACCTCGCAGAGCGCCGATTTGCTCAGCGCGGTGATTCCCGTCCCCGGAAATACGCTGGTGCGCCTCACGCCGGACTACTTCACCAAGACTCTCGGCGTGCCTTATGACATCCCCTTTGACGACTCCTACTTCCGTAGGGCGCCGATGGTCTGGTCGAGTTGGACTTCCTACTATTCCGAAGTCAACGAAGACGACATTGTGCGGAATACCGATTGGCTGGCCGCCAACCTCAAGCCCTACGGCTTCGAATACGTTCAGCTGGATGATGGATACGACCGTGGGGCCAGGGGTGAGCACTACTGGATCGAGAATTGGGACCGGAAGAAATTCCCGCACGGGCCGCAGTGGTTGACCGGCTACGTCAAGTCGAAGGGATTGCGCCCGGGCCTTTGGCTGGTTCCCAACGCTTACGCGGGCGCCGTCAAGGAGCATCCCGACTGGTACGTGTACGACAAGCAGGGCAAGATCATGCTCGACTACAACACGCCGACGCTCGATTCCTCCAACCCTGCCGTCCTAGGATTTGTGAAGAAGCTCTTCACCACCCTGAACAGCTGGGGATTCGAGTACTACAAGTTCGACGGCGAGCACGCCTTTCCGAAATATGCTCCGCCCGCGGACCGCAGCCGGCTCTTCGACAAGGCGACCGATCCCCTCACCGTTTACCGCAATCGGATCAAACTGATCCGGGAAACCATCGGCCCCAAGACCATCATCGAAGGTTGCCCGGCGGGCACTCCGCTGAACGGCATCGGCTACTTCAATTCCTATTTCACCGGCGACGACGTTTACAACAGTTGGCAAGGAATGTACCCGCTGTTCAGCTCGATTGCCGCCAACGCGTTCCTAAATCACCTCTTCGTTTATGTGATGCCGGGGGAAGGAATCGATGTGGGGCCCTACGTGACGGTGGAAGAGGCCGCGCAGAAACGCCTCCGCAGTGTCATCGAAACCGCACGGTCGCGCGAGACGCCCATGGTGGGCTTTGGTACGACGCTCCCCGAGGCGCGCACGCTGGTCTCCTGGGTGGCGCTGAGCGGTGTGGTCTATCCCCTCGCCAGCGTCATGCCGGAACTGCCGGAGGAGCGTACCCGCCTTCTCAAGATGACAATGCCCACGATGCCCATTCTCCCCGTGGACCTTTTCAGCCGCGGCACGGACATGGCGTGGGACAAGTTTAAGCAAACCCAACCTGACTTCTACATCCACAATTACGCGGAGATATTGGACTTGAAAGTAAATGCCCCGTCGGGAAATTACGATGTTGTAGGATTCACCAACTGGCGCGGCGAAACCACGACGCGGGAAGTTCTCCTCGCGGACAAGCTGGGGCTCCGCGCCGACTCACCCTACCTCGTGTTCGATTTCTGGGGCCAAAAGCCGCTCGGCGCATTCAAAGACAGGTTGAAAGTTGAGATTGAGCCTCACGACACGCGGGTGCTGCAAATCCATCCCCTGCTCGATCATCCTCAGCTTATCGGGATCTCGCGGCACATCACAGGCGCCTACTCGATCCGCGACCTCGTGTGGGATGCGGCATCCAGCACTCTGCGTGGTTCCTCCGAAACTGTGCCCGGAGAGGATTACACGCTCTTCGTCAACGTGACCGAAGGCTTCGTGGTGCGGCAGGCGCGCGGTGTTGCTCAGGGGGGCGGCGGGATCCCCGTCCAGCAAGAACTGAGCGGCAGCACGCTGGCGATCCGCTTCCGAGGACAGGCCGCGCCGGTGGACTGGCAGATTCAGTTCGGCCCCGCCAGTCGCTAGGTCAGCCCGGATTTCGCGTCCGGGGCCATCAGCGAGATGAATTCAGTTCTTGTCGCCGGCCCCGTGAGAAGACCCGCAAAGTTTGCAGAGCGTCGGAGGTTCGGCATTGTCGACGCGATGCTTGATCGGCGGGAGGGTGCGCAGATAGGCGAACATGGCTTTCAAGTCTTCGTCCGGCATCTCCTTGAAATCCCACCAGGGCATGATTTTGCTGAGTTCTCGCGCCTTGACGTAGCCGGTGTGCATGACCTGTAAGAAAAGCTGTTCGTCATAATAGGAAATCCCGGAGGGGTCCGAAGTAATGTTTGCGGTTGCCACACGGCCCCAGGGACCGGTCAGGATAAAACCGCCCGCGTAGTCCAGACCCTTCAAAGGTTGTCCCTGCCGCTGAGGAGTGTGGCAGTCGCTGCAACCAACCAGGTTCACCAGGTATTCACCGCGCTTGACGGTGGTGGACAAGTCCGGCGGAGGCACTGGCGCGGCGACAGGCTGCGGCACGTTGCGAATCAGGTATTTGACCGGGAAGATGATCTCGGTTTTGGGCAGCGGATTCCGCACCGGAGGAAGCGCCCGGATATAGACCACGAGTGAAGCAACATCGTCATCCGGGAGAGCCCGGAAGTGCTGGTAAGGCATCATGGGGAAGAGCGCGCGGCCGTCGTGACCAATCCCCTCGCGCATGGCGCGCGCAAACATGTCGTCGGTCCAAGTGCCGGAACCGGTCTCGGGGTCGGGAGTCAAATTGGGGGCCACGATGCGCCCTGGCAGCTCTTGAATCGGCATCACCATGCCGGCTCCCAGCATGCCAGGCAGGATGACGGGCTCATGTTTCGTCCAGTCATGGGGCGAATGGCACCCGGCACATATCATGAAGAGGTGCTGGCCGCGCGCCAGACGCTCCGGCGTGGCCTCGAATTTACGATCCGTCAGTGGCCTGGCCTTGGGCCCAATGAACGGCCGCCAACCGATGGTAAATGTGATCGCCACGGCCAGCCCGACGATCAAAACCAACACGACGATTCCTAGAATTTTGCCCAGCTTCCTCATCCCTTTACCTCCACAAGAAATGGCGCCTGGTCGCAGGAGCCTCCGCCGCAGGCGCGCCGATCACAAATTCAGTTCCTCGCTTGGAATGGTCAAAACACCTGTTGCCTGAAGTGTGGCCCAAATACTTCGTTCAAACCGGCCGCATTGGTCATGCACTTAAGCTCGTAACTGAAAGTGCGCAGCCAATAGGGGTGAACAAGCCACTTCTCAATCCATCCTTAAAAACAGTCAATAAGCCCGAACAGTGGGGAAATTCTATCACGAACGGGTCAAATCTTGCCTCAATTTGCGTCCAAAACATCCCCCAGTAAATACCTAGTCCTATTCACCGCACGGACCAAAGTTCGTCACATCAAGTCCAGGCAGACGCTCGCGATGATGGGTCACTTGGACCAAGGGATCGAACGCTCGAACACACATCGCTTGCCGTTGAACTTGCGCCGAAGTATGATAACCGAAGGGCGCAAGGACAACCTCAGACTGGAGCCGAAATACTCATGGGCCGGCGACGGCTTTTCGGAGTACTTTTCTCATGCTTTCTCGGCTTGGGCGTCAGCGCCAGCACGCTCGGCCCCGAATCCAAGCCTCTTAACAGGAAGCAGATTGTCAGCCTGCTGGAGGGAAATGTTTCCCCAAAGCGGATTGTCAGTCTGATCGACCAACGCGGGATAGACTTCGAGCCGAGCAGCGAAGACGTGCAGGCCTTGCAGCAGGCGAAGGCGAGCGAGGCGGTCATCAACGCCGTGCGGACGGCGCGGCAGGTGCTGCTGAAGGAAGTCCTGCTTGAGCGTCATCGCGCCCAAGCAAAGGAGTTCGAAGGCCGGGGCGCAGCGGCCGACGCAGAAAGCGAATATCGGGCTGCCCTTCAGCTCGATCCCACGGACGCAACACTCCACGCGGGGCTCGGCCACGCCCTGGGGCAGCAGAAGAAGTGGACCCTCGCCGTCGGGTCCTACCGCGAATCCCTACGCCTGCGTCCCGGCGATTATGAAACTAACTACCAACTGGGCCTGGCGCAGCGCGAAAGTGGCGACCCGGCAGGCGCCGTCAATGCCTGGACTGAGGCGCTGAAGTACAAGCAGGACGACCCGCGAATTTTCGATGACCTGGGCCGTGCCTTTGCCGAGCAGCGCGACTGGCGACGCGCGGCCATCACATATCGCGCTCTGGCGCGCCTGCGTCCGGATTCCGCGACCGCCTTTATGGAACTGGGAATAGCACTTCGCAATGGTAGCGACCCGCAGGGAGCGCTCGCAGCCTTCCGCGAAGCCGTCCGGCTCAACTCCAACGACCCCGTCACCCACAATAACCTGGGGTTCGCGCTGGAAGAGAGGGGCGAACTGCAAGCCGCCATCGAACAGTATCAACTCGCTGTTCAGCTCAATCCCCGGGACCCTGGCATCAAATCCAACTTCGACCGTGCCTCACAGAAACTGAAGCGACCGTCACTCGTGAAATAGGCGCGGCGGCCTTTGTGAGCGCCCAGCCAAGAGGGGCAGGACCTGCGCCGCGTTGTCCGAGAATAGGCCCAAAGCCTGCGCTTAAATCAGTTTCAGCAAATCCACGAATTGTTGGACGGCAAGCTCTTCCGCGCGCGCTGTGGCGGGCAACTGCAGTTTCGCGAGCGCCTCCGCCACCCGCTCGCGACCAAACTGGCCCGCGAGGTTATTGAGCAGATTTTTGCGCTTCTGAGCAAAGCAGAGCTTCACGAAATCGAGGAACCGTGTGCGCTCCGGCGCTGACCCCTTGCGAAATTGCACTCGCATTTTGAAGTCAACCAGCGCCGAATGGACTTTCGGCGGCGGCGAGAAAGCGCCGGGCGGGACGTTGAGGACGACGTGCGGCTCCGAGCTTATCTGCACCAGCACGCTGAGATACCCATAATCACGCGAGCCGGGCTGCGCCGTCAGGCGCTCCCCTACCTCACGCTGGACGAGCAGCGCCACACCGCGAATCGAGCTCGCCGAGTCCATCAAGTGATGAATAATCGGCGATGTGATGTAGTAGGGCAGGTTGCCGAAGACAAAGCACTGGCTGGTATGGCTGGCGCGGCAGATCGCAGCGAGATCGGTCGTGAGAATATCCGCCTGCTCGATCACAATGCTGGAATTCCCGGCCAGTTTATCCTCCAATTCGCTCGCCAGTTTCGCGTCCAATTCGATCGCAACCACACGTCGCACCCGTTCCGCGAGAAGCTCGGTCATGGCGCCGCGCCCGGGACCGATCTCGACGACGAGATCGTCCGACCGCAGCGGCAGCGCCTGGACGATGCGCCGGCGATTTCCATCGCTGACGAGAAAATGCTGGCCGAGTTTGGGACGGCGCGCGGGCGGCACACTGGGATTCTAACGCATCCGCTTCATTCTGTTAGCGGGTTGCGCTAGAGTAGTCGGCCGAACGGCGTTCACGCTTAACTCGCGATCGTGGATGCACCCGCCACTTGGCAAGCAAGGAGGATGCTTCAAAATGAAACGACGAGACGCCCTGCGCGGCCTGGGGACCGCAGCGTTATGGGCAAGTTCCAATCCGGCGACCACCGTGGCCGGCGCGTTGCGCGGCCTGCCGCCGCTCAAGATTACGGACGTAAAAGTCATCCTGACGCAGCCTTCCGACGATCATGTAGTGGTCGTCAAAGTCCTCACCAACGAGCCGGGCCTGTATGGCGTCGGCTGCGCCACCCATCGCGAGCGCCCCCTGGCGGTCGCGGCGGCGATTGACAGCTATCTCAAACCGTTCGTGATCGGCCGGAACTGCGAGGATATTGAAGACATCTGGCAATCCGCTTACGTCTCGTCCTATTTCCGCAGCGGCGTGACGCTCAACAACGCCTTGAGCGGGATTGATGGAGCACTGTGGGACATTCTGGGAAAACGCACCGGTGTTCCCGTTTACAAGCTCCTGGGTGGAAAGGTCCGGTCCGCCGTCCCGCTATACTGCCACGCCGCCGCGCTGGATATGAACGACCTCGAGGATCAGGTGCGGAAATGGATGGCGCGGGGCTATCGCCACGTGAGGGTGCAACTCGCCGTACCGGGGTTCTCCGGCTACGGCGTGGACGGCGCCCCAACAGCCGACGCCGTGCAGAGAATGCGCCCCGACGGAATCGGCCCGTCTCCGGTCTTCGAGCCCACGCCCTACGTGAACAACACCATCAAGATGTTCGAGCATTTGCGCGCCAAGTTGGGATTCGACGTCGAGTTATTGCACGACGTGCACGAACGCGTCCCGCCTGTTCAGGCGCTGCAGCTTGCCAAGGCTCTCGAACCCTATAGGCTCTTCTTCCTTGAGGACCCCTTTGCGCCGGAAGACGTGGAGTGGTTCCAGATCATGCGCCAGCAGACCACGACACCGCTGGCCATGGGAGAGCTTTTCGTCAATCGTCACGAGTGGCTGCCCCTGGTCGCCAATCGCTGGATCGATTTCATCCGCATCCATATCTCGGCAGCGGGCGGACTGACGATGGCACGCAAGGTGGCCGCGTGCTGCGAATTCTTTAACGTGCGCACCGCCTGGCACGGGCCGGGCAACGTCTCGCCCGTGGGCCACGCCGTAAACATGCACCTCGACCTCGCCGCGTACAACTTCGGTATCCAGGAGCAGCACGAATTCACGCCGGAAGAACGCGAGGTCTTTCCCGGCGCTCCAGAGATCCGCGCAGGGTATATGTACTCGAACGACCAACCAGGGTTGGGCATCGACGTGGACGAAAAAGCGGCGGCGAAATATCCTTTCAAGACGCCGGGCGGTGGCCGCGGTAACGATCGCCGTCTCGACGGGACGATCGTAAGGCCCTGAGCGCCCTGTCGGCATCCGGGGTGCGGCTCAAACGCCGTGCCCGCACGGACAAATCTCGGGACAGGACTACACCTGCCGAGACGCCAACCCTTGCTTCTTGACAACGCCACGACCATCCTCTAACTTAAGTCGTTCGACCATTTTTTGGATTCCAACGGTGTCTTCATTATGAAAATCGTGTTCTGCGCCTCTGAAGGCGTCCCCTTTTCCAAGACGGGTGGTTTGGCTGACGTGGTAGGAGCGCTGCCCCAGGCGCTGGCAGCCAGTGGCCATGAAGTGCAGGTCTTGCTGCCGCGCTATCGAATGACGAAACCCGGCAAAACGCACCGGCAAGGCAAAAGCCTGACGATTTCGTTGGCGGCCGGTTACAAGTTCGCGACCGTCCAGGATGGCGGCGAATCAGGTGGCGTCCGTACGTTTCTGGTGGACCTTCCGGAGTACTTCGATCGAGATGGACTCTATCAGGTCAGCGGCCAGGACCATCCTGACAATCATTTGCGCTTCGCGGCGTTTTCGCTCGCCTGCATCGAATTCCTGAAGCGGCTGGGAACTGCACCCGACGTTCTGCACTGCCACGACTGGCAGAGCGCGCTGGTTCCCATCTATGTCCGCAACCTGTACGCCGCCGACAGCTTCTTTGAGAAAACCGGAATTGTCTTTACGATTCACAATATTGGCTATCAGGGACTCTTCCCGCCCGCCGTGCTGGCGGAGATTTCGCTACCTGGAAGCCTGTATACGGTGGACGGCCTGGAATATTGGAGCCGCGTCAATCTGTTGAAGGGCGGAATTATCTTTTCGGATTTCGTCACGACCGTCAGCCGCAAGTACGCCGAGGAGATCCAGACGCCGGAATTTGGCTACGGACTGGAGGGCGTTCTCACCAGCCGCGCGGACCGTCTGCAGGGGATTCTGAATGGCGTGGACTATGAAGTCTGGAGTCCCCAAATTGACAAGATGATCGCCGCGAACTACAGCCCCGACGATTTGAAGGGCAAGGAGGCGTGCAAGAAAGATTTGCTCCAAAAGATGGGGGTGGCGCAACCGGTGCCGACCCGGCCGGTGATTGGTATCGTCTCGCGGTTTGCAGCGCAGAAGGGTTTCGACCTGATCGCCGGCATCGCCGAAGAACTCATGAAGATGGATCTCTACATTGTGGCGCTGGGGACGGGCGAGCCGCAGTATGAAGAATGGTTCCGCAAGCTCGCCGCCCAGTACCCCGACAAGTTCCTCGTGAAGGTCGGCTTCGACATCGCCCTTTCGCATCAGATCGAAGCGGGCTCCGACATGTTCCTGATGCCCTCGCGCTACGAACCTTGCGGGCTCAATCAGATGTACAGCTTGAAGTACGGCACTGTGCCGGTCGTGCGGGCCACCGGCGGCCTCGACGACACCATCGAACCCCTCGACGGGAAGGCCGGAACGGGTTTCAAGTTCAGCGAATACACTCCCCAGGCGCTTTTGAAGGCAATTCAGCAGGCGGTGGAGTGCTATCGCCAGCCCAAGATTTGGCGGCAGGTCATGATCAATGGGATGAAGAAAGACTTCTCCTGGGGCAATTCTGCCAAGCAGTACGCCAAGGTTTACCAGGCGGCCAAGAAAGCGACGCCTGAAATCAAAACGGCCTCTGCTGCATCTAAAGCTTAGTGACGTTATTCCCGGAGGTTTAGCAGCATGGCTGGCAAGAACACGCTGACGTTCACGGACGAGAATTTCGACGCGGAAGTGCTAAAATCCGACAAGCCCGTGCTGGTCGATTTCTGGGCGGAGTGGTGTGGGCCCTGCCGCATGATGGCGCCCGCCGTTGAATCCGTCGCGGAGCTCTACGCCGACCGCCTCAAAGTAGGCAAGCTCAATGTGGACGAGAGTCCGTCGGTGACCGCGCGCTATCAGATCCGTGGCATTCCCACCCTGCTCGTCTTCAAGGGCGGCGAAGTGCGTGAGCAATTCGTCGGGGCGACTTCCAAGGACGCGCTGGTGAAGTTGCTGGAGCGCAATCTCTAAGGGTTTCCCGCGCGGGGCGCCGTGGATGGCTGAACCGGCGGCAGGCGGTGCCCCTCAGCCGCCAACGGACGGCGCGGAAAAACCTCCCACTCAGTCTGCAAGAAAAGACCTTTTCAGTTGTAGAATGGAGCGCGGACGGGCGGTCGTACGGGCCCGCAGCAAACCTATGTGGCAAAACGTCGTCGTCGTTGGAGCGCAGTGGGGAGACGAAGGCAAAGGCAAGATCGTCGATGCCCTCGCCGACCATTTTGATATCGTGGCCCGCTATCAGGGCGGCGCCAACGCCGGGCACACGGTGGTCGTCAAGGGGACGAAGTTTATTCTCCAACTGTTGCCGGCGGGGGTGGTGCGGCCTGACAAAGTCGCCGTCATTGGCAATGGTGTCGTCGTCAACCCCGATTCCCTCCTGAGCGAGGTGGAGCGCGTCGAGAAAGCCGGAGTTACCGTAGGCCAGCGATTGGTTGTCAGCGACCGCGCCCACCTGATCCTTCCCTACCACCGCAGTCATGAGGTCGCCGCCGAGCAGGCGCGCGGCGTGGGCAAGATCGGCACCACCGCCAAGGGGATTGGCCCCTGTTATGAAGACAAGGCGGGCCGGCGCGGGCTGCGTGCCGGCGACCTGCGCGATCCGCAGGGATTTCGCCGCAAGTGCGCGGAAGTGGTGGCGGAAAAGAACCGCATCGCCTCGGCCCTTTTTGCCGGCACTCCGCTCGAAGCCGACAGCATGGTCGATGAGTATTACGAGCGAGCGCGCCGCGTCGCGCCCTACGTCGCCGATGTCTCTGCCTATCTCAATGGCGAGATGGATCGCGGCAAGCGCGTGCTCTTCGAAGGGGCTCAGGGAACCCTGCTCGACATCGACCACGGGACCTACCCTTTCGTGACGTCTTCGAGCGCCTCCGCCGGCGGTGCTTGTACCGGCACGGGAGTGGGACCCACGCGCATCAACGCCGTCATCGGAGTCTCCAAAGCTTATTGCACGCGCGTGGGCAGCGGCCCCTATCCCACCGAAGCCCTGGGGCCGGAAGGCGACAAGTTGCGCGAGCGCGGCGGCGAATATGGTGCCGTGACCGGACGGCCGCGGCGTTGCGGTTGGTTTGATGTGCCGGCGATACGTTACAGCGCGCGCCTGAACCATCTCAAAGCGATGGTGATCACCAAGCTGGATATCCTGGATCATCTTGCAGAGATCCCCGTCGGCGTCGAATACGAGCTGGATGGGAAGCGATTTACGGATTTCCCCTCCGAACTTGAGAATCTCGAGAGCTTGAAGGTCCGTTATCACGTGATGCCGGGCTGGCAGCAGCCGACGTTTGGCCTGACCGAGTTCTCGGCGCTCCCGCCGAAGGCCCAGAATTACTTGAAATTCCTTTCGGACGAGGTCGGCGTCAAAATCGCTATGGTTTCCACCGGACCGGAGCGCCATCAGACGATTTGGTTGAATGAGAACTGGTCGGTATTGCGCGACTAGTTGCCGGGACACAGAGTTCCCCATCGTATACAGTAAATGGTGATTTCTGAGTCCCGTATTCTGATTTCTCTCTTGCCGCGACATGCTCTCATTTCAAGCTGCGCTCGCAATCATCCAGCAAAAGCTTCTTGAGTCGAAGACTGATCCCCCATTTGAAATCCTGCGGCTGGACCGCGCGCACGGCCGCGTCCTGGCGGAAGACATCCTGGCGGACCGGGATTACCCGCCCTTCCACCGCTCCACGCGGGACGGCTTCGCGGTTCGCTCGGCGGACGTTGCGAGGTTTCCGGCGATCTTGACCTGCCGGGGCGAAATCCGTGCGGGCGAGCCTTCCACCGCCATCGTCGGGCCGGGCGAGTGCCTTGCCATCATGACCGGCGCACCGCTACCCACTGGCGCTGACGCAGTAGTCATGCTGGAGCACGTCGCCGCCGATGGAGATAGAGTGAAGGTTGAGCGGCCGGTCGCTCCCTGCGAAAACGTTGTTCGCCGGGGGAGCGAAGCCCCGTCGGGGACGCACGTATTGAGCCGCGGGCGGCGTCTGGGTGCGGGTGAGATCGGCCTGCTCGCCTCGGTGGGGAAAGCGCAGGTTCGCGTATTCCTGCCGCCGCAAGTGGCGATTCTCACCACAGGCGACGAAGTCGTGCCTATCGACAGCCAGCCGGAATGGTTTCAGATCCGCAACAGCAATGATTTTGCCCTCGCCGCCCAGGTCGCCGATGCAGGGGGCATCCCTCACAGACTCCCCGTGGCGCCCGACGAAAAGCACGCTCTTCGGCGTCTGATTGAAGAAGGCCTCGAGTCCGATCTGCTGCTGCTGAGTGGCGGCGCCTCAAAGGGGAAATTCGATTACGTCAGGCAGGTGCTGGAGGAGTTGGATACCGAAATCTCTGTCCAGGGCGTGGCCATCCGGCCTGGGAAACCTTTGGTCTTTGGCCAGGCTAAGGGGAAACCCTTGTTTGGCCTGCCGGGAAACCCCGTCTCTACGTTTGTGACTTTCGAGATTTTCGTCCGCCCGGCGATCGGACGCCTCGCGGGCGCGGGGTTCGAGGAGCCGATCTTCCTGCGAGCGCGACTCGCCGAATCCTTCAAACAGCGGCTTGGTCTCACCGCCTTCATGCCAGCCCGGGTGGAAGCACGGGGCGGTGAACCGTTTGTTTCGCTGGTCAGCTGGCAGGGCTCGGGTGACCTCGTGGGGATTGCAGGCGCCAACTGCTTTCTGGTAATTCGTCCTGAGCAGGTAGAGCTGGCGGCTGGAGATTGGGTGGACGTATTGCCGCGTCGCAACTGAACCTCTTGACGACAGGAAAGGAGACTAGAACCTGGAAACTAGCCCCGCGAACGCCCGGCTGCAATTCTCTAGTTTCCAGTTTCCATTCCAAGATGGCGCGCTCGACACGCAAGACGGAACTGCTCAGCCACTACGATCACGCCGGTCGCATCCGCATGGTAGACGTCTCGGCGAAGCCGGAGACTGCTCGTCAGGCAAAAGCTAGTGTGCTGGTAAAAATGAGGCCCCAGACCCTTCGAGCCCTCAAGAAGAACCCCAAGGGAAACCCGCTGGAAATCGCTCGCGTGGCGGGGATCGCGGCGGCCAAACGCACCGCGGATCTCATTCCACTCTGTCACCCGCTGCTGTTGACCCACGTTGATGTACAGACGCAGATGTGCCACAATGGGGTATTGATTACGTCCACGATTCGCTCCACAGGCCCAACGGGAGTCGAAATGGAAGCGCTCACCGCCGCTGCCGCTGCCGCGCTGACCGTCTACGACATGTGCAAAGCTCTGGAACGCGGAATTGAGATTACGCGGCTGCGCGTGCTGGAAAAAAGCGGGGGCAAGAGCGGCGTGTATCGTGTCAAGAGATGACTTAGGTTGCATTTTGGGACGGTCCAAGAAACATGGCAGCAGGTCTGAGAATCCTGGTCGTTGATGATAATCCGACCATCATGCAGCTGCTGATCCGCAGCCTGGATAAGTACGGTGAGCTCATCACCGCCACTGACGGGGCCGACGCATTGATGAAATCGATCGAGGTCAAACCCGACCTCATCATATCCGACTACTCGATGCCGGTCATGGATGGGCGGGCGTTGTTTGAGAAGCTGCGTGCCCGCAAGGAAACTCAGAGCATTCCCTTCTGTTTCCTCGCTTCCCAAAAGGAAATTGACGAACACTTGCGCATGGTACTCGACGGCGTGGAAGAGTATTTCGTGAAGCCGTTCTTCGTGAACGAATTGCGGGAGCAAGTGCATCGGATTACGGCGCGACTCCACCAGCAGCGCCTGGAGGCGACGGGCGCGGGCGGCGGGCGAGTGTCCGGCCGGCTGAGTGAAATGAATCTGCTCGACTGGATGAGTTCGCTCGAGCAGGGCCGCAAGACCTGCGCGCTGATTCTTCATAACGGCGTGGACGAATGTGTCCTCTACTTCGTGGAAGGCCAGGTGATCCACGCGACTTATGGGAAGCTGTCCGGCAATCCGGCAGTCTTCAAGGTACTGACGTGGACCGAAGGCGAGTGGGAACTGGACTTCGCGCGGACGGCCTCCGAGCGCACTACAACCATGCCGACGCAGGGATTGATGATGGAAGGGCTCCGTCTGCTCGACGAATCCAACCGCGACGCGGGGTAGTTTGCCTCTGACGGCTGTCTGTGGCCGAGGAAATCGGAACCCTTTCGGCGCTCACAGAGTGCCACGCCAAACCTTTCATGCCCTCTTCCCTCCGCGCGAGAATTCTGGTCCTAAGCGATGCTGCCTCGCATGGGGAACGCGAGGATCGTTCCGGCCCCGCGTTGCGTGAATCACTTGAGGCACACGGCTGGTCTGTGCTTTCCTGCGAGATCCTTCCTGATGAAATCGCGGTAATTCGCGCGCGACTGGAAGCCCTGACTAATATTGATGATTGCGAGGGGATCTTCGCCACCGGCGGCACGGGGCTGGGCCCCCGCGACGTGACGCCAGAAGCCACCCGCGCCGTCATAGAGCGCGAGATCCCGGGACTGGCCGAGTTGATGCGCGCCGAAGGCGTTAAGAAAACGCGGACCGCGGCGCTTTCCCGAGGTGTCGTCGGGGTGCGGCAGGGCAAAGTGATTGTCAACCTGCCCGGCAGCCCACGAGGAGCCACTGAGTCGCTGTCCGCTATCATTGACCTGCTACCCCACGTCATCGACCTGGTTCGGGGCAGGACGGGGCACTAACAGACGGATAACAACGGCGACTACACATTGTCCCGCTGTGCTATCATAGCGGAGCTGGCGCGGGAGGAAATGCTCGGTGCTTAACTCATACGGACCCATCGTGATTTTTTGCGCCATCGCGGCGGCGTTTCCCATCGTGACGCTGTGGATCATGAAGTTCATCCGCCCGAAGTTCAATCCCACGCCCGAAAAAATCATGCCCTATGAATGCGGCATCACGCCGGAGTCCGACGCGCGCGGCCGCTACACAGTGCGCTTCTACATTGTGGCCATCCTCTTTGTGATCTTCGACGTGGAAACCGTGTACCTGTTCCCGTGGGCCGTGCAGTACCAGACGCTGGGCCTGTTTGGACTGGTCGAGATGATGGTCTTCCTCGGCATCCTCATCATCGGTTACATCTGGCTCTGGAAGCGCGGCGCGCTGGAATGGATCTAGCGCCGGCGATATCCGCATCCTCTTGGCGCCCCCTCTCCAATCCTCGAAGTCGGGCTCGTCCTTTACGCCTGTGATACGATCCCGGAGTCCAAGGTTTGAAGGATTAGACGCCCATTTGGGGAAATTCAATGTCCACCGATAATGCGCAGTTATCCATCGCCATGAACGAAGCCCGTTCGCTCACTGAACTGGTCATGCAGCTCACGGGGGCCAAGTCGATCGCCGAAGCGAGAACACAACTCGCCGCCGGCGCTGGCGCCACCCAGTTCACCAACCTTCGGGTTTGTCCGCAATCCCTTGAGAAGGATCCGGAAGACAACTCCACTTGTTATCTTGTTGCCGACGTTGCCGGCCCCAAAGACAAAAGCTCCGTCCTATTCCAATGGTCCACCGGGGCGGGCAGAACGGTGAGCCGCTTCCTCCATCCCCTGCTCAACCATCGCATCAGCGCCGCCGGGAAAGAAGTGGAATTGACAGTCTTTCCCTTCTCATCGACGGATCGCGAAAACGTCCGCGCATTTGCTGAGAAGGTGGCGCGCGTGTTCCTTCCCCGGCCGCAGCGCGCGCTCCCGGCGATTGCGGCGGGCAATCGGCATCCCGAGATCAGTCTACCCGCGGTGTTTGATGCCTTCCGCGAAATCCTCGCCAGGCTGAATGTGAACATGGCTTCGACCGTACAACTTTCGGCGACGCGCGAAATGACCACGGACGACGCGATATCCGTACGCGACGGCGAGAATCCCACAGCCATTGGCCACACGCGGGTTTCCATCCAGCATCTTTACGACGCCGGCCTGTGGGCGGCGATTCGGAGCGGCTGGCGCGAGGGCTACTCGGCCGAAGCGGACCACTTCATCATCTCCGGCAATACGCCGAAGGAGATCACGCACTCGGTGGGAATGATAAAGGACGCGATCCGCCATGCCGTGGGATATTCGAAGTTCACCACAGATACTTCGCGGATGTTCGAGCTGCAGGCTGACCCTCGCCACCCGCAAGCGTGGCCGGACTCTGTGATCGAGGAGAAATTCCAGCGGCAATTCTCTGCTGAGGAGCAGCGCTGGATTCTCTCTGAATTCTCGCAGCTATTCCGCATTGAAGGCGCGCCCTGCGATCTCAGCCGCCCGGAAATCCTTCGCCTCGCGGTCAAATTCGGCGAGAGCTTGAAGCTCAATGAAGAGTTGTTCGATGAAGTTAAAGCGGTCAAGGCGAAGGCCGGACTCAGCACCGATTTCGACTTTGAGCCCTCAATCGATGAGGCCGAAACGCTCACCACCACGAAGGAACTGCTTTTCTACATGCACTGGCTGAAGGCGCGCGGGCGCCCGGCGCAGCTTGTGCCGCCCAACCTCGGTTTCAAGAAGCGTCAGGCCTACCCGTCAGCGTTGGCCACCAAGCCCGAGAGCGGCGTTGGTCTTGAGGCCTACTGCCATCACAAAATGTGGCCGGAACTCGTCCCACGTGCTACCCGCGAGTTTGGCGGCAAACCCATCGACGAGCTCAAGGCGCGGGTTGCAGAGCTCGCCGCCGTCGCGCGATATTTCGACGGGACGCTGAGCATCCATTCCGGGAGCGGCAAGCAGGCGGAAGTGTTGGAAGCCATCGGCAAAGCTACTGGGGGCCGGGTGAATTACAAAATCTCCGGCGAATTGCAGCTTCAGCTTCTCGATGTGCTCTCCGAGCAGCCTGCGGGCTCCTACTGGCGTTCCGTCTTCGAGCGCATGGTTCATCGTGCCCGCAAGTTTGCCGCCGCTGGAGCCTTCGGCGCCGAGAGCGAACTGGCGCAGTTGTACGTCAAAAAAGGACTCGAATTCTATCTGGGTGATTCCGCGCGCGGCCGTGTGGACGGAAATCTCTTCCAAGTCTTCTGGCTGGGCAACATGGTGGGTAGCCGCGACGTGGACGCGCCCGACAGCGACAAGCGGTTCTTCAAGGAAAAGCTCGACGAGTTACCCGAGGATCTGCTCGCCGAAGTCCGTCGCCGTAATGCGCGCTACATCGTCTGGCTGGCCGACCACCTGCAACCATAAGGGCACACCATGGCGTGCCCCTACCGATACGCCTGCACTGAGAAACCTTCGGCAGGTTATTCCTTGCTGAGCTTCTTGATGATGGATTTGGCCAGGTCCTGGTGAATCTCGCTGTGACGGGGCACGGGTTGGGACTGCTTGGTTTTCGGGTTGGTGTATCAGTCATGGCTCGCCCCGTGCCGAACCAGCACACAACCGACTTCCTCCAACTTCCGGATCAGGTCTCTTCTTTTCAATCCGCCACGACCAGATCTTCAACTTTCCGAGCGTAGGGGATTTCGCCGGATTCGAGGTCCACTAGAAGGTCTTTGAGATTGTGGACCAATTCTTGCTTTGAGGTGCCCTGCGTCTGACAGTCGGGATATTCGTTTAGAAACCCCAGATAAAAGTCGCCGTCTCGCCAATAGGTGAACTTCGTGGTTTTCATCCGGCACTCCTGGACATAGCGCTTCCGGCCGCACGTCCCATGCGGCAAGTATACCCCAGAGAGCAACCCCGAATCAGCCGCCCCACTCGTAAGGACACGCCATGGCGTGCCCCTACCGATACGCCTGAGGAACGTAGCTGGGCAGCTTCTGGGACGCAAATATCTTCTGTAGGCGCGCGAAGCGCTGGCGACCATCAACGAGCGGAACGGCGGGCCAGTGGTCGCCGATGAGCGGGCGCGCGTAGCGCACGAAATCATCCGTCACATCGATGCGATTCGCTGCGATCCACTTCTGGGGGAAGCTGCGCTCGGAATTCGCCACCTGTTCGAGCGGAACCTTGTCGTAGCGGACGTTGTAGATCTCGCCCGGCTCGCGCAGGATGGTGCTCATGAAGCCTGAGCCGTCCTCGATTGCGATTGTCACCGCCTTCTGCCCCAGCTTATAGGCTTCATCCAAATCCACGGTGGAGGCATAGATCATCGTGCTGCGCTGGTCCGTGCCCGCCAGGTTTCCGCGCGCGGCGCCGCGTGCCTTGAGGCCCACTTGGTTCAGGTAATTGACGACCACGCGCTCGACGGTCATGCCAGAAGAAGAAAACATCGTGTGCCCAAAGCTGTCTTTCACTTCGCCTACACTGCCCACGTTGAAACCTTCGCTCACCACGACGAGGCATCGGCCATTGTGCTTCAGTTCATCGTTAATGAGGTCGGCCATCGCTTCCAGCGTCAGGCCGGATTCGGCCAGATAAATCTGCAGCGGCATTTCGCGCTGCGGATCGGCAAGGCGCGCTGCCGCCGGAATAAACCCGATCTTGCGGCCCATGGCCTGAATCACCAACACGGGGTCAGCAGGTGAAGAACCGGCATTTTCCTCATTCGCTCCCTGGATGGAGAGTGCCCAATAGCGTGCCACGCTGCCGTAGCCGGGCGTGTGATCGATCAGCTTAAACTCGCTGTCGCCGACGTCGTTGTCGATTGTCTTAGGTCCACCGACGGCGACGAGGGCCAATCCGCGCTCCTGGGCGAACTTGGCCACCTGGTTTGCCGTGTCCATCGAATCGTTGCCGCCGATGTAGAAGAAGGAGCCGACGCCGTGGGCCTTGAAAACCTCAATGACGCGGTCGAAATCTTCCGTCTGCTTAGCCCTCAGTTTGTAGCGGCACGTGCCGATGCTGCCCGCGGCGGGCGTTACCCCAAGAAGGGCGATTTCCTCCGCAGGCTGGGCAGAGAGATCGAGCAACTCCTCTCTGAGCACGCCTTCGATCCCGTGGTAGCCCGCGTACACAGTGCCGAAGTTTTCCGGCATCGATCGGCAGGTATCGAGGATTCCGCGCAGGGTGTTGTTGATGGCGGGCGTGGGGCCGCCCGACTGAGCTACGATGACGTTCTTGGGCATGATGAGTCTCCACCGTTAGGTATGATGCGAGGGTGGTGGGTCCGTCAGGATGATATGTTCGAATACGCTTGCCGAACTGATTCCGGCGGCGCGGCGCCCGATGCGCCCTTCACTCGATAAAGCATTTCGCCGGCGCGAGGCACGACGAGGACGCCCTCGCTCTCGCGGCCCTGCCACTCTTTCAAATCGATCGTCGCAGGATCGATGTAACCCAAGTTGATGCGCCGGCACCGCTCCTCGGGGATTCCCGTGGCGAGGGTGACCCGGATGCGCGGCATCTCGATGCCCTTCGCGGCATCGTATGATCCCAAACCCTTGACGTGCGTCGAGTGGGCGAGAATGCCCCCGGGAAACTTCTTGAATTTGTCCCACTGCGCCAGGAAGTAGTCGCGGCAGTGGTAGCCAATCTCGTCAATCAACTTGCCGTGCGTGTAGCTGACCTCGTCGATGTGAGGCGCGTAGATCACTACCTCGCCGCCGTCCGCGACCGCGGGCTCCATCTTGTACATGCCTTTGCCGGCCGTCCAAAGATCGTCGTAGAGTTTAGGCATGACGGAGAGCACGCGGCGGTAGGGCTTCTCCACGTACATGATGTGCTTTTGCGCGGAGAGCTTGGACGCAGCCTCCCAGGCCTCGTGCGGCGAGCCGACGTATAGCCCTGCAACGCCTTCGTACGTCACCACCAGTGCGAAACACGCAGTGGGCCGGTCAATCATCGCCGCCGCGCGGTCGATCACCTGGCGCACAGGCGTATAGCCGGAACCGATGACCTTGTAGTTGGTCATCACCGCGCCCAGCCAGTGCGTAAAGTTAATAATTTCAGCCGCCGCAATACCAGGGAAGAAATACTTCGAGCCGCCGGAGAATCCCACCACCTCATGCGGAAATACCGGACCGCAGATGATGATCTGGTCGTAGTCGAAGATGAGCTTGTTGAGCCGAACCGGCACATCCTGAGACATTAAACCGTCGGTGATTGCTTCAATCTCGTTCGCCGGAATCGTGCCGAGGGTCGTGAGGCTCGCGGGATCGTCCCAGCGATGGTTGAAAATGCGAATCCTGCCGACTTGGCCGTTCGTCACACGCTGGCCGACGTGCTTTGTCAACTGCTCGTCGCTCATGGGCTGGTGCGTGCCGAGGGCAATGAGGTAATCCATGGCGCTCGTCCGGGGCAGGAGGAGTTCCTGAAAGAGGCTGAACATCCGTGGGATGGGCATGGTGCGCGTGCCGTCGGGAATAATGATGAGCACACGCTTGCGGTCGGCATGGAGAGCGTCCAAACCCTCGGTGACAACCTCACGAACCTCGGCTTCGGTCAGGTAGCGATTTGCGAAGCCCTTGCCAGTTGCCATATTACTTCTCCCTCGAACTACCTTGGGCTTTAGCCCGGCGGTTGCGGGCCTGCGAGTCCGCGCTAATCTCTCACACGCCACTAAAGGCGGAGAATCCCCCATCGATGGGGATGATCACCCCAGTCACGAACGCCGAAGCGTCGGAGAGCAGCCACAGCACGGCTCCAAACAAATCGTCGGGATTGCCGAAGCGGCCCATGGGCGTGTGGGCGATGATCGACTGTCCGCGTGGCGTCAGTTCGTTCGTTTTCTCGTCATGGAGCAGGAAGCGGTTCTGTTGCGTCTCGAAGAACCCCGGCGCGATGGCGTTGACTCGAATTTTGGACGAATACTGCTGTGCCAGATGTACCGCGAGCCACTGCGTGAAATTGCTGACCCCTGCCTTCGCCGCCGAATAGGCCGGTATGCGCGTAAGTGGCCGGTAGGAGTTCATAGAAGAAATGTTGAGAATCGCTCCCCGCCCTTTTTCGGCCATCAGCCTCCCGAAAACCTGGCAGGGCAACATCGTGCCCAGGATGTTCAGATCAAACACCCAGCGCAGCGCGTCAATCGGCAGATCGAAGAATGAGAGATTGGGACCGGTCGTCGCCTGGGGCTTGTTGCCCCCAGCGGCGTTGACCAGGCAATCGACACGTCCAACTTGCTCCAGGATGGTACGCGCCGCTTCTTGCAGACTTGATACATCCAGGACGTTGGCCTGCACAGTCATCGCCCGGCTGGCGCGATCTCCCATTCGTTCAAGGATCTGCGCGGCGGGTGCCAGGTTCAGATCGAGCAGCGCCACGTTCGCTCCACATCCCACTAGGGCGCAGGCAATATCGCCGCCTAGGATTCCAGTCCCGCCCGTAATCACAACACTGCGACCCGTGAAATCATACATGCGGGTCAACTCAGTCAAGTCCATTCCGTAGTTCCCTCCCGATTAGCATCCGCAGTCCGACCGATCGCGCGCGTCTCATTGCCGCCGGGATGCAGATTCTTGAAGTCATCCAGTATAGCCCGTGCAGGCAGGCATTTTGCCGCAAATCTTCGTCGGGGAATCCGACGAATTTTCCAACATCAGGACCAAGAAATGATTTCGTCGAGAGGTGCGGAGGCCGCAACGGGCAGGCGGACATCATCAAGCGGACATCGACTCTGACATCTCCTAGTGGAAGCCACATGACCCAAGTGGCTGCTGACAGGCGACCCTCAGAATCTCCAGTCCGTTGTGAACCGTACTGAATTGCCGCGCAGCGTGCCCAACGCCTGCGCCGTATTGTAATAGGTGTAACCGAGGCCAAACGAGAAGTGGTCGTTGACTTTGAAAGTGAGCGTGGGGCTGACGCGCCCGCCCAGTTTGACTGGATTCCCGGTGTCGGTCTTCTGGATTCCAATTCCGCCGCTCAGGTCATAGCCCACCGGCCCGAAGAGTTTCCCATAGATGCGCGGCGTGAGCAGGTAGCGCTGGTAGAAGCTGGGATTGAAGAAACCCATATAGTTGTTACGATCCCGGCCCGCAAAGCCGAACAGAGCCGCCTCGGCGCCCAAGTCAAGTGAGATGGAGTTGGAAGTCGCCACAACGCGGTTGAAATCGACCATCCCTCCCTGCGTGTCGTCGCGCCGGCGCGGGTCGTCCATCTGCAAAGCCTTCAAGTGGGCGTAGTAATAGTCCAAGTGCAAGTCAGTCTTGGGATCCAGGAAAAAGTTCAGCCCGCCCCCAATTTTCGACTGCATCACGCCGATGATGACTGTCGTGGGCGTGTAAGTAATGGGCATATAGCTCGCGTCGATGTCCACGCTGAAGCGCTTCGTGGGGGCATAGGTCCCACCCACGAGGCCGAGCGCGCTGGTACCCGCCGACGGCCCCGAGTACTGGACGACGGAGCGGACGACATCAATCCCCGGGCCGAAACGAATCAATCCGGCGCCACCCCGAAACGTCCAGCGGTCGTTCGCGCGTGTGCTCTGGCGGTAGAGGAACATGTCCGCCACCGCCGCGCCGGTGAGGCCGGTCGGAACCTGGTTACCGGCCTGATCCCGCCGCGGGCCGAATGGGGAATTCACCGGAAGCGCCGAAAAAGTGACATAGGAATCGGTGCGCGGAATGAAGGAGAAGCCGAGTGTCCCGCCGAAGGAGTAGCTTCGCAAGTCCTCGTTGGGCAGGCCCTGCTGTGCTTCTTCTTGGGTCGGCGGGCCGATTTCGCGCGAGTAGGTGGCCGACGTATGCAGTGTCACCGCCGACTCACCGCGAATCTGCTGGCGGAGGGCAACGACTTCGGAGTTGTTGGGGCTGATCGCGGCAGCCCTGTCGAGCAGTTGCAGACTCTTCTTCTTGTGATGCTGGGCGCGTTCGATGTAGGCCAGCAGGAACACCGCATCGAAATTATTGGGTTCGGCGGAAACCACTTCGGAAGCCGAAGTGTAAGCCTGTTTCGTATCGCCCTGGTTATAGGCGATCTGCGCTTTTCCGAGCAAGGCCGAAGTGTCCTTGGGATCCTTCTTCAGCATCTCGTCGTATTTCTTGAGCGCGCCATCGCGGTCGCCCTGCATCAAGTCAAGTTTAGCGAGTTGGCCCAGGGCTTCGCGGTTCTGAGGCTCGGCAGCGATGACCGTGTTGAGCGACTGCCGCGCGCCGGCATTATCCCCCAGGCGAAGCTGCAACCGGGCGGTCTCCATCTGGAGGCCGGTGTTCGCCGGGCTGGCGGCGATCAGCTTCTGGTAGAGGGCCAGCGCCTCGCGGTCCTGGTTATTCCAAACGTACTCGCGCGCCAGGCCCTCCATGGAATCGGCGTCGTCGGGGGAAGCGGCCAGAACTTCGCGATAGAGGCGGATCGATTCATCATATTGGCGGTCACGGGCGAGCAGGTGCGCCAGTTCCCGCTTCGCTCCCACGTCATCCGGACCTTTCTCCAGCACCTTGCGGTATGCCGCGATGGCTGCGCCTGTATCGCTGAGCTGGGCCAGGTTGTAGGCGCGGCCTTTCAACGCCAGGGAATCGTCCGGGTAAGCCGCCAGCCGCTGGTCGTAGTAGGCCACCCAGTCCTGGGCCGGCGCGCCGCTGGCCGGCCGCAGCGTCACCCACTTCGCCTCTTCGTCCCCCGAGGCGATAGTCGTCAGCGCCTCCGAGTTCTGGGTGTCCGAGGGCCGCAGAGCCGCGAGGCTCTGGAAGATGGCGCGCGATTCCTCCCGGTGGTCGGTCCAGAGGAGCACAAAGGCCTTGCCCTGCAACGCATCGTAGTTATTTGGGGAGGTCTTGAGGACCTCGTTGTACTGGGCGAGAGCTTCGTCGTAATTGTGATTGCCGGCGAGCGCCAGAGCCAGACCCAGTTTGGCGTCGGAATTCTGAGGATTGATTTGCAGGGCTTTGCGGAAGGCATCGATGGCCTCGGGATTGCGCCGAGCGCGGAGCAGGGTCGAACCCAGCCCGGTCAGCGCTCCCTCCGAATTCGGATCGGACTCCAGGATGCGGTTGTAATGGGTGATCGATTCGGCATACTGCTGGCAGAGGACCAGGGCGCGGGTCAGCCGCGATTCGAATCCCTGATCGTTGGGCAAAATCTCGAGACCGCGGCGGCTCAGGCTGATGCTCTCGGAGCAGCGCTCCGGGGTCGCGGTGACCTCCGCCAGCGCCTTGAGCGCCGAGGTGTCGTTGGCGTTCACCGTCAGGCGGTCGCGGTAATAGGCTTCGATGCGGGCCGTGTCGCCGGCCCGGCGTGCTGCCACCAGCTCTCGCTGGCGGAGCTCGCCATCCGCCAGGTCCAGGCCGTGGGAAATTTCGCTGCTGCGGGGATAACGCTTCTGAAGCTTCTGAAAGAGTGCCCGGGCTTCCTCCGGACGGTCCGACCAGAGGAGCGTGAAGGCGCGTGCCGTCAGGGCGTCGCCGTTATTGGGACTCAGACGCAGCACGCGGTCAAAGTACTTGAGCGCCTCTTCATGCTGACCCTGCCAGGAGGAGAGGCGTCCCATGCCGATTGAGGCCGTGGAATAGTTGGGATTGGAAGATAGGACCAGGCGGTACTGCTCCTGCGCCCGCGGGTAGTTTTTCTCGCGCGTGTAGAGATTGCCCAGACGAGTGCGCGCCGCCAGATCCCCCGGGTTCCGCTGCAGGTAGGCGTCATAGGCGGATTCCGCCTGGCGGTAGCGGTCGGCGTCCGCGTAGGCTTCCGCCGCCTGCTTCCAGGCGATGGGCGGAGCGTTGGGCCGCTTGGCCAGCTTTTCGTAGATGGCGCCGGCCTCCGCGTTGCGCTTCAGGCCCGTCAGGCAGCGCGCCAGGCTTTCCGCGATGTCGAGGGAATCGGGGCTGAGCTCGAGGGCGCGGGAGTAATAGGTGGCGGCTGCGGCGTAGCCCTTGGGACCGCGCCGGTAGAAGCAGAACGCCAGATTCTTGAGCACATCGATGTTCTTCGGAAAAAACGGCAAAACCTCCAGGTAGTAGCCGCGGGCGGCCTCATAGTCCTTCTGGAGGAACAACGCGTGGGCATTCTGGAGGAGTTCCAGGGGGGGCCGCTTAGCCTGCTGGGGTTTGGCCGCCGCGGCCTGGCCGGCCTGCCCGGCCCAGGCGGCGGATGCCGCGAGGGTCAACGCCAGGAACACCATCCCCCACCGCGCCGTGCCCAAGGAACGCCGCCCAAAGCTCATCGACCTCTCGTCAAATCGCGCGACGCTCAGTTTCATGCTCTCCTACCCTTCTCAACTTTCCGGCGCGCCAGCGTCCCCCTCCCAGGGACCTGCACGGCATCCTATGCTTCAGGACGCCTCCGCTTGCTTGAGATAACCCTTCACTTCTTCGTTGTCCGGATCCCGCTGCAAAACCTGGCGGAACATCTGCGCCGCTGCCGGCTTGTTGCCCAAGCGCAGGTGGGAAAGGCCCATGCCAATCAACGCTTCGTTATTGTCGGGAATCTGCTCCAGAATGGCGCTGAACTGGCGCTGCGCCATCACCGGCTGACCCGCGCGGAGATAGCAATAGCCGGAGCCCAGGAGATTGCGGGGATTCGTGGGCTCCGCCTCCAGTCCCTGCCGGAAATCTTCCGCCGCCTCGTCGATCATTCCCAGCCGGTAATGCGACCAGCCCCGCAGGCTGGTTACATCCACATCCTTGGTGGCCAGCGGCGCCAGAGTCTCCAGAACCTTGGCGTAGTCCTTCTGTTGGAACAACTGCTGCGCCTGGTCGAGCCGGTTCACCAGGTCCCAATACTCCTGGCTGGAGGAGGCCGCCGTCCAGTAGCGCTTGGGGACGCCCGCTTGGATGAGCGCGTCCCGAACATGGATGACGCGGTGCTTGCCCAGGTAGCAGTGCATGTACGCCGGCCCGTCGAGATGCTTGAGAAAGTCCACCGCCTTCTGCTGTTGCTCCTGATAGTCGGGGAAGATCTGGCGGTCGAAAATGCTGGCCATGGGGAAGACCTTGAGCGTCATGCCGTACTTTTCCGCCATCACGCGCTCCCGTTCGATCAACTGCTTTTCGTAAGGCAGGCGCGGATCGAGGAGGCTGACGATGTACTTGACCCTCTCCTTCTTCAGGTGCTCGAACTCTGCTTCCTCCGGATACGGTCCCTGGCTGATCATGGTGATCTGGGCGGGCAGGGCCGCCTGCGCCCAGCGCATGAAAATGCTCCCCGGACTGAGCAGAATGAGATAGCCAACCCCTCCGGCCAAAAGCAGGAGGAGCAATATCGTCGGGATGAAGACGCGCGCTCGTTTGAGCTGCGCAAGAACGGGAGTATGCCCCTCAGCCATCGTTGGTCTATTGGCCCGAAGGCTTGCCGCCGGGCCTCCCGGGTTTTCCGCTGCCGCTTGCCTCGGCGGCGCGTGGCGAAGGCGCACCTCCGGACGCCGCAAGTGACTGCAGCGCTTTCCGCAGGATGGCATAGGAACCCTTGACTCGCAACGAGTAACGCGGCGCATTCCATCCCGGCCAGCGATACTGCTTCAACGACTCGGCGGGGAGAGTAGCCGGCCCGCTCATGCCGGGCAGCGCATCGGCGATGGAGTGGCCCTGCTCCATGATCGGGCGCAGACGGGCACCTTCCAGCGGGCGATAAGAGAACGCTGCCAGGACAAAGCCCGGTGTATCCGCCGTGGTCACCGTGCCGTCCGCCTCCAGACCCGCCACGACTTTGAAGCTGGAGGGGTCGGTCACGTTGAGGAGGTTCCAGGGAATCCGCAGATCGATAGTGTTGGTCTGAACGTTGGCGTGGAACTCGGCGAGCGAATCATAGTCGCTCCCCTGCGGGTTCAGGCTGCCGTAACGGAGAATCCCGCGCTCGTAACGCTGGGGAGGAAAATACCTCCCGTCGCGGGCAAAGCGGCGCCGGTTGGGTTCCACGATCTGCGCCTCAAAGTTGCCCGACGAGGCGATGCTGGCCTCCCAGCCGAGCTTCGACTGCAGCGTGGTCTGGGAGGGAATTCCCTCCACGGCAACGATGCGGAAGGGGTTATAGGTGGAGGCGATCCAGATGCGGCTCGCGGCCGGACCCGCGAGCTGTATCGCGTAGGTCATCCCCATCGGGAAGCGCACAGGGGTGATGAAGGGCAAATAGGTCACGCCGCCCAAGTTGGGCGCCGTTCCTAAACCGATCACGTAGTTGACTTGGCTCCAGTCGGGCTGGCCGTCGTTGTCGTTATCAAGCTTGTTGACCACCAGGCGCACATACAGGAAGCCTTCATCAGCGTCCACGTAAAGAGCTTTCAGGCTGCGCGCCGGGTCATAGCGGTCGCCCAGCGGCTGCCGGGTCGCTGAGGGCGAGGCCGTGTAAAGAGGCGAGAGGCCGGCGTATTCCGCCGCTTCCCCGGTGAGCCTGTGGGCGTTCTGCCCGTGCGGATCGGCCGCCAGCAGCCCGAAATGTTCCGTGGGGTTCATGAAATTGTTCCACAGAACCCTGCGATCCGCCGGAACCTCATAGTTACGCTGCATCCAGGACTGCCGGAACCACTGGTCCACCCACTCGAAGACCATTCCTCCCGCCGCCCCAGCATCGCGCACGCTTCCTGACAAGCGGGCGAGGATCTGACCCTGCTGCTCCTCCGTCTTGCCGCCTTCATCGAAGCCCGCCGGGTTGAAGTGCCCGATGCCAATGCTGGTGGGAACGCCGTACTCGGTGATCACCAGCGGCAGACCGCGATGGCTCGCCTTGAGGTCGCGCAGGTACCCAAGGAAGGGGTTGCTGCCCTGGGCGTCGCGCACCGCCTGATAGCCGCTGTCTTGATTGAGAAAGTCGGGATAGAACGGCGTCACGTCGTAAGCGGCAAAGTAGCCCGCCGCCATCCGGGCGCGCGCCTTGAGATGATTGGCGTCGACCGAGACCCCGTCATCGTCGTCGTAAGGACCGCCGGGGGTCGGCACGCGTTCCCCTTGCGCGCGGCGGATCGAAACCTCTTCCAGAATCGTGCTCTCCGTGGGGTGCCGGATCGGGTCCAGCGTCGGCCAGCTCAGGAAGGCCGCCGGATGCTGCCAGTTGTACTTCCCTTCCTCGTACTCCGCCGTGTAATTGATCATCTGGGCGAGAAATACCTCCGTGGGAGTTCCCGTCGGAACATCCACAAAGGTGCCTTGATAGGCCTGCGTCTCGGGGTGCAGGAGGTTGTTGGCCGTCACAGCGTGCGAGAGCCAGGTCTGGCCCACGACAAAGCCCGCCACCCAGGAGGCAACATCGCTGGCGTAAATGCCGCCCGGATGCCCGCGGCCCATGGCCACGTCCCCCTGGCCGTGGATGACGTCAATCGCGCTGCGAATGTCTCCCCGACACAGCTCAACGTAGGCCGCATTGAACATGTCATCGCGCGGCGGATCGCCGAAGTAAACTCCCTGCAACAGCCAGATGGGCCGCTGCGCGTGGGCGACGTTGTACTCCCGCAGAGCACGGTAGAAGGCCGGGGGCAGAAGCGTATAAGCGCGAATCGAGTTGGCGCCCAGGTCGCCGATCTTGCCGACCCAGTCCGCGTAGAGCGCCGCGTCGGTGGGCGCCTCCGCCGGATAGAAGCCGGGCATGGCCGGGGAAAGATCCACGCCGTTGAGATAAATCGGTTTCCACCCGCTTCCGTCGCGCTCGGCGAACTGGTCGCCCTCGGCACGGATGGCAACTTGCAAGTCTTTGGGCCGCCCGAAGGGCGCGAACTGAACCTTCACGTCGCGGACGTCGCCGGAAACATTGAGCAACTCGCGCAAGTTCTTGGCGGCGATCTCACTCGACGAATCCCGCGCCAGGGCCAGCTGAAACTCCTCCGCCGCCTCGCGGTAGTGCCCCTGCTCGCGCATGAGCGTTCCCTGGGCCACGTGCAGGTCGGCGCTGTCCACACCCACCTGCCGCAGCCGGTCGATGAGCAGCCGGGCCTGGTCGAACTTCCCCAGCGCGATTTCCGTGTAAGCGTAACCGAGCGAGATATCCACCACCTGCGGCGCCAGGGCGTAGGCGCGCCGGAAATAGGGCTCTTCCGCCGTGCGCGGGTTCCCCATCTTGAGCTGGTTCCAGCCCGACAATGCCAGGATGGCCGCATCGTTCGGATCGACCCGCGCCGCGCGCTCCAGCAAGGTGAGCGACCGCGTATAGTTGCCGCGCCTGTACTCGGAAACCGCCTCGGTGTAGAGCGGGCCGGTAACCGGCTTGATCCAGAACTCCCAGAAATACGTGGCCAGGAGGATCACGATCAGCGAAACGATGATGCGATTTCTCAGCAAACGCATGCGTTATGGCCTAGGGCGTGGCACCCACGTGGGTGACCTTCTCCCACTGACGGAATCCCAGGACGAACTTGAAAACCCCCTGGACGCGATAGTAGAGGACGATCTGCCGATAGCCGATATTCTCGAGCACGGCGTAGACGAGCAGAATCATCAAGTCGCGAAAGCTGGGATACCGCCGGTAAGTCAGCTCTTCCAGCAACACGGCACCCACCGAGAGGAAAGAACCGTAAACCAGACTCAAGATGACAAAGAGAACGAACAAGGGCACCGGAACCATGCCAAACATCAGCGCCAGGGGAACCATGAAATATCCCAGGAACTCCACCACCGCGCCCAGCGCCTCGACGTAGAGGTGGAACGGGAAACTGAGCAGCCCGACGACTCCGTACTGGCTGTTGAAGAGCATCTCCGAGCTCTTCCAGAGCGTCTGGCAGAGGCCCATCTGCCAGCGGCGGCGCTGCCGCCCGAGCATCGGGATATTGCCGGGGCATTCCGTCCAGCAGACGGGATCGGAAGTGAAATTCATCTTGATCTTGCGCCGGTGATGGACCGCCCAGCGATGGATCTGCACGATGAGGTCCATGTCCTCGGTCACCGTATCGTGCAGGAATCCGCCCGTCTCGATCACCGTCTCGCGGTGGAACACCGCGAAGGCGCCGGAGACAATCAGCGTCCCGCCCAGCAAATTCCAGCCCGTCCGGCCGAAGAGAAAGCTGCGCAAGTACTCGACCACCTGGAAGCGCTCGACCGCCCCCTTGGGGAGGTCCACCTTGATCACCTTGCCGTCCTTGACTTCACACCCGTTCAAGATGCGCACGATGCCGCCGCTGGCCACCGTGTTCTGCGGCGACTTCACGATGGGCCGCATCAGGCGCAGCAGGGCGTCGCGCTCCAGAATGCAATCAGCGTCCAGAGTGCAGAAATACGGCGTGCGGCAGATGTTGATACCCACGTTCAAGGCATCGGGCTTCCCCCCGTTTTCCTTGCTGATCACCAGCAGGTTGGGCATGCGGGGATTGAGATAGAGGCCGCGAATCGGCTTGGTGGCCAGGCGCGGGCGGTAAATCAAATCCATCTTGATGAGCCGGAAGGCATTGATCAGCCGCTTCAGACTGTCATCGGTCGAGCCGTCATCCACCACGATCACATCCACGTTGGGGTAATCCGTGCGCAGGATCGACCGCACCGACTCCACGATGACGTCCTGCTCGTTCCAGGCCGGCATGATAATGGTGGCGGGCGGCGTCACGGGCGATTCCCGCAATTCGTCCAGGCTGAGGTAACCCAGGCGGCGGTTGTGCAGCCAGACGGAAACCAGCGAGACAATCATGAGGAGCGTGTAGGTGCCGTTGGCAAGGAAGAAGTAAGACACGATCAACACGTTGAACATGTTCATCGCGTGGTAGAATATTTGTCTCCACTCTTCCATCGCTTCAGCCTTCTCCTCGACGTATAGGAATGCGAGTCAGCTCTCCCGCCAGTGTCCGCAGCGCCGGATCGACATCAGTTGTGGCCACATGCGAGATCCAGGCCTGGACCTGGGGGTCCGGCTCGCGGCCGTAGCTGATCAGGAATTTCTTCCGCACGTTCAGGTCGGGACTGTTCTGGAGCGCCCACACGAGATAGCTCGTCTTGCCCATCTGAACGAGCATGTCGATCACCGGCTCGGAGCTTTCGCGCTCCGCGGCGTACTGGGCCAGCAGGGCGGGAACCAACCCGGCGCGCTGCATTTCGTCGGCAATCTGTTCGCGGCTATAGCGGTCTTCGGTCGACAGAAAGTGTCCGATCAGGGCGTCGCTGCCCACCCGGCCGAAAACCAGCAGGGCGCGCGAAGCGGCCTCCCGCACCATCCAGTGGGCGTCGGTCAGCCGCTGGGCGATCTGGGGAGCCTGCGAAAGGAACTTGCGCTTGGCCAGGGCGCGCACCGCGTGCAGGCGGACAAACCACTTTCCGTCCTCCAGCAGGGTCAGGAGCACCGGCGTGGACCGTGGGTCCGCCAGATAGGAGATCACCGAAGCAGTGCGGGCCCGGACGTCGGGGTTCTCGTCAAAAGCGGTCTGTTCCAAGAAAATCTCGAGGAGCTCGACCTCGACGTTCTTGGCGTCCAGCGTGAAATCCTCTTCCCAGGCGGCTTGCCGCTCCACCACCTCACGGATAATGTCCGTGGCCAGAAAGCGCACCCGCCGGTGGGAATGCTTCAGCGAAGGAATCAAGCGACTCATGTACTTGAGCGGGAAACTGACCAGCGCCGTCTTGATCGAACGCAGGGAAAGCGGCGTGGTGCCCTTGATCACAACGTGATGCAATCGCTCGACCAGCGGGCCAAAACACTCCAGTTCCTGAATGATCGACAGGGAACGCACGGCCACGGCCTGGACGTCCGCGTGGGGATCTTCCAGAGCCTTGACCAACAGCGGCCAGCTCGGGTGGTGCTGGACGATTCCCAGGTTGTCGGCAGCCTTGGCGCGCAACAGGAAATTGAGCCGCCCGATGCGCTGAATGAGGCCTTCCGGCCGGCCGAAGGCATCGCGCAGCGAGATCGCGCTCAGCTTTCCACTCAGGCGGGCCTGCCACAGTTTCACCAGCCCGAGGTCCTCACAGAGTTTCCGCAGGATGGGCACCTGTTGGGCGGTGGGTTTCTTCTCCAGGCAGAGCGTCTCCAGGACGTAGTCGCGGTCCCGGCCGGAGATGCCGCGCAGCAATTCCAAACCGCGTGCGTATTCAACCTTTTCGGAGAGGATGGAGGCGATGACGGGGCTGTAGCGCTGCCGCAGATCATCCATCCGCCGGAAGAATCGCTCGCGCCGCTGGCGCCGGCCAATCGCCAGGATCACCAGCGCGCCCGTGCCAAGGAGCACGACGATGACAATCGCACTAACGATCTCGTAGATGTGTTCTATGAGAACTGGCATCGAATACACTTGGACAAGTTACTGCGGGTCACAATCCGCCCTGGGGGGCACCACTCCCCCATTGGCCACCGGCCGCAGAAGTCACAATGTGCTTTGTTCTTGCCTCTGAACAACAGCCCACCTGAGACTCGTTGCGAAGGAGCCTCTGCTCAGGCAAGCCTCTTGACAAAACGCGCCCGATTATAATCCGGAAAGTCGAGAAAAACCAAAGACTTAATTCACCTGAAATCTATAGGTTCTGGAGGGTAAGCGGGCGGGAAATTGAGCGCCTGTCTTCGCTGGCCGGCTAAAGGAGTCTGACCTGACCCCGGCCAAGCTACCCGATTTCACCGTCCGGGTTTCCGCCGCGGTCCGTCGAGGCAGAAGCTCCACCCTCAACGTTCCACGGGCATTCCGGCCTTTTCCCAACCGGCCAAACCATCTTCGTAAACCTTTACCCGTTCCGTCGAGTATCCCCGCCCGAGAAGCTTGCGTCCGGCTGCCCGCCCGGCGGCGCAGATATCGCCCGAGCCGCGACCGCTCTCGTAGAGCACAAGGGTTCGATCCTTGGGGAGCTGGCCCTCGTACTCGACGATCTGCCCGGAAGGAACATTGATGGCCCCGGGAATGCGTGCCCCGCGGAACTCCTTCGCTTCCCGTACATCGACGAAAATTGCCCGGGGATGAGCCGCGAATTCGCGCTGTGCCTCCCCGGTGTGAATGATCGTCGCCTGCTGTTTCTGGGCCTCGCTCTCGCTGCAGCCGGCACTTTCGCCGCCCAGTTGCACGCCGAAGGGCGAACCACCCCCAAACGTGCCCGCCGAGGCCGTGCCCGCATTCGCGGGTGGAGGGGCAGTGGTGGCGCTCGCGGCCCTCGCGGAGCTGGAAGCGAGCGGTGGCGCGGAGGCTGCCGGAGCGGGAGCCGCGCCTGCCCGGGCCAATTCCAACTCGACCAGGCGCGTGAATTGCGTTACATCCATGGGCCCTTCGACCACCTGCGTGCCAATGAAAAACGTGGGCGTCTTGGTTACGCCAAGGGCTCGCGCGTCCTCGGCGTCACGCTTTATGCGGGCGGCGCCGCTCCCTGCCGCCCAGCACTTGCGGAACAGGTTCATATCCAATCCCAACTCCCCGGCGTAACGCATCAGAGATGGCTCGCGCAGATCATCCTGGCCTTTGTAGAACCGATCCAATGCCTCCCAGAACTTCCCCTGTTCGGCGGCGCACTCGCTAGCTTCGGCAGCCTGCTGGGCGTAGGGGTGGAGGCTTGATATCGGAAAATGGCGAAACACGAACCGGACGCGGTCCCCGTACCGGCTGCGGATCAGCCGCACCGTCTCCTCCGCACGACCGCAGGCGGGGCATTGAATGTCCCCAAATTCCACTACTGTCAGCGGTGCGCCGAGGTTTCCGGTCATGTGACTATCGGGGCGCACCAATCGCTGCTGGACCTCAGGTGAGGGTGGCGGCGGTGGGGCGGGAAGCCTGCCGGCGCGCATCAAGACGAAGAAGAGCGGCGTGCCCACGACCACGGCGAGCACCACAACCGCCAGTTGTCTTCGTGCCAGGGCGATTGCCGCAGTGGGCTCGGGCTCCGGCAAGGGGCGGACCACATCGAGCACGGAAAGTCCGAAAATCAGTGTCACCACGATGGCCGAGACCACGCACCAGAAACACCAAGCGTGCAGGACGAGCGCTTCCAGGCCGGTCAAATAGAGCGAGAAGAGGAAGCCCAACCCGGAAATCCCCGCCATCGCCTTGCGCGCCGCACCCGCCATCGTGCCTTGGAAGAGAGGCTGGGCGAAGACAAGCAGCGCCAGTGCCGCGTACATGGCGAAGCCGGGGACAGGCATGGGGATGCCCATTGGATAGGCGAACGGGCTGGCGCGCACCACGTCGCACCCCGTCCCGAAGCAGACCATCGGGCGGTCCGGCGACGTGTACACCCACCAAAGATAAAGGGAATCGAACAGGCCGACCAGGGTTAACGGCAGGAGCAGGATTCTGCGCATCGGAACCTATTCTACAACGGGAAGAGCGCGGGCGGAGGGTTGTTCGCCTGGGCGGCCCGGCAATCTCAGGCGCGCGGGGAATCGAATTGCACCGTCGGAGATTCCTTGTCTCCCCCTTCGGCCTCGAAGAATTCCCGCCGCTGGAAGCCGCCGAGTCCCGCCACCAGGTTGGTGGGGAATTGCGCGATGCGAATGTTCAGGTCGCGGACGACAGCGTTGTAGAAGCGCCGCGCCAGCTGGATCTGATCTTCAACCTGGCTGATTTGCGCCTGCAATTGGGTGAAATTCTCGACGGCGCGCAACTGCGGATACCCCTCCGCCACGGCGAACAGGCCGCGCAACGCCTCGGTCAGGTCACCCTCCGCCCGGGCGCGTGCTGCTGGGCCACCGGCGGCAAGTGCGCGCGTCCGCGCTTCGGTGACCTTCTCAAACGTCGTCCGCTCGTGCGCGGCGTAGCCTTTCACCGTTTCGACGAGGTTCGGAATCAGGTCGTGGCGCCGCTTGAGCTGCACGTCAATGTCCGCCCAGGCGGCGTCCACCATGGCACGCAGGCGGACCAGAGAGTTGCACGCCCAGATCGAGAAGGCCAGAACCACCACGACCAGCGCCGCGAGAACCCAGACCATCACTCACTCCAGCCGGCATGAACCCTTGCAGGCATCGGCGAAGGGCCAACTATACCGGCCGCGCCTGCGAGTGTAAAGACAACTCACCGCCATAAAGTCAACTCGGCTCCCGACTCTGCGTCAGCCGTGAATTGCAATTGACTTTACGTTAACGGTGAGTTAATAAGAACAGGGTACCCGACCGCTGCGCGGCTTCCCTCCTCTGATTCGCCGCGCCGAACTCGCCCTCGCAGGAGAAGTAGCCATGCCTTCCACAAAGCTGCCCTCTGCCATCGCGTCAGTGCTCTTCGCTCTCCTCAGCGGAGTCTGGGGCGCCCCAGCCGCGGACTTGGCCCAGGCGACCCCGGAAGAACTGAAGGCCGTCTACGCCCAGCTTCGCCAGCTTCATGCCGGAGAGCAATGGGGCATCGCCGAAAACGTCAGCCTCAAGCGCGACGCGGGCACGTTCAACTTCCGCAACGGCAAGCTCGTCTTCGCCGCTCCGGTGGCGGACCGGATTGTGGCGGCAACCTTCGAGGGACAAGGGACTTTCTCGCTCGATCCCCCCACGCCCATCGACCAGCACCAGATCGCGCGCTACACGAAATCTCCTCGGCTCGAAGACACGTTTCGCAAGGCCGTCTTCTTCTTCACCGACGACACTTTTGCGGAGCTGCAGAAAATTGTCATGATCCGTCCCAGCGGTGCTCCGCCCAGCGATGTCATAACCTCCACCCAGAAGGAATTTTCCGAAAGCTTCAACGACTGGTGGTCAAACCGCCGCCGGGGGAACTTCCCGATGCGCAACCTGGCGGCGCGCATGCTCGCCGACTTTACCGACCCTTCCAGCCGCGGGTTCTTCCTCGCTGTCTTCAAGACTGACCACGTTGGCGATTTGGTGTTCCACATCAGTTGGAACCGCGACTCGCTCCTCATGCCGGATTTGAACAACGATGGAGAGGTCACCCTGCTGCACTATTACCGCGACAATTACTACGAGTGGGTGTCGGGGTTCCACCTCGCCGGCGAGTACGCCCAGCAGGCCCACCCGCAGCATCGCTCGCTGCTCGCCCGCTGCCCGCGGCAAACCATCGATGCCGAGGTTACCAAGGACAACCACCTCGAAGCCGTTTCCGATCTCGAATACGAAGTCATGGCCGGCACTCCGCGCGTCCTGCCGATGAATCTGAGCGGGGTGTTGCGCATCAGCACCGTTCAGGATGGTGGCGGCCAGCCTCTCACCTTCATTCAGGAAGCACGCGACCGCGATAGCGATCCCTGGATCATCCTCCCCGCGGCGGCCAAGGCAGGCGCCATCGGCAAGATGAAGATCACCTACTCGGAGGAGTCCACCCACGACAGCCGCATCATCCTTCAACTGGGCTCAGGCCTCTATTATGTCGGCGAGCGCCAATCGTGGTATCCAAGCTTCGGCGCTTCCGACGACCGCACGCACTTTCTCCTGCGCTTCCGCTCCCCCAAGAAGTTCACCTTCGTTGCCACCGGCCGCCGCCTCAAAGCCGAGAAGGAAAAGGATGCTTACGTCAGCGAGTGGGAGTCGGAGATCCCCTATCCCGTGGCCGGGTTCAATTACGGAAATTTTGCTGACAAGAGTCACTCCGACGCCACCTTGACGGTGACCGTTTACGGCGGCAAGGAAGTCCCTGATGAGTTGAAGAACCTGGCAGGGGCCATTGACGTGGCCGAACTGGCCGGCGGGCCCAATGGGCCGAAGAACATCGCCGGGCAGCTGGGAATCGCCACCGGCGGTTTTTCCACGACCGGGATGTTGGAATACGCTGCCAACGTCACCTTCGTGGCCATGAAACTCTACGAATACTATTTCGGCCCCCTGCCTTTCAAGGCGATTGCCGTGACTGAACAGCCCGTGGGCTTTTTCGGCCAGAGTTGGCCCACGCTGATTTACCTGCCTTACACCTCGCTGCTCGATTCCACAACCCGCCACGGCCTGAGGATCGACCGCTCCGCCGACGCCCGGGAGTTTTACAACATCGTCGCGGTGCATGAGATGGCGCACCAGTGGGGGGGCCACATGGTCGGCTGGAAGACCTACCACGACCAGTGGCTTTCCGAGGGCTTGGCGGAATTCTCTGCCGCGCTTTATCTGAGAAAAACCGAACCGAAGAACCTGCGCGCCTTCTGGGACCTCAAGCGCGACCGCCTTCTGCCCTCGAATTCCGCCGGACATCGCCCGGTGGACGTGGGGCCGCTCTGGCTGGGGGCGCAGTTGCCCGCCCACCTCGAAGAGGGGCTTTACCAGCAGCTCGTCTATTTCAAGGGGGCCTATGTCATGGAGATGTTGCGGGCCATGATGTGGGACCCTCGCCAGAAGGATTCCGACGCGCGCTTCATCGCCATGATGCACGACTTCGTGGCCAGCTACGCCGCCAGGAACGCTTCCACGGAGGATTTCCGTCGCGTCGTCGAAAAGCACATGGGCGAGCCCATGGACTGGTTCTTCGACGAATGGATTTACGGCACGGAAGTCCCTTCCTATAACTTCAAATACCAGCTCAAAGATGCCGCCGACGGAAAAACCACCCTGAGTTTTACGGCCACTCAGTCGGGCGTGTCGGAGAAGTTCCGCATGCGCGTCCCGCTCTTCGTCTGGGTCAATAACCAGCCGCGCCGCCTCGGACAAGTCGAACTTAAGGGCAACAAACCCGTCACTGTCGAAGCCAACCTGCCCTTCAAGCCGGACAAGGTCACGCTCGACGAGGAGCACAGCATCCTTTGCCATTCGCGAGATTAGCGTCCGCCGTCGGCGGACCGTAGCGGCGAGGTTCCCATCGCCGTCTCCGGTTTTTCAATGAGTTCGGCCGTAAGGGAACGCCGCTACGCTTTTTTCGAACTTCTGCGACGCGATACCAAAAAAGTGCTAACCTCCCGCGAGGAGGTTCGACCCCCGTGAAAATTCTTCTCTCCGGCTCGTCGGGACTCATCGGCTCGTCGCTCCTCCCCTTCTTTCGCGCCGGCGAGCATCATGTGACGCGCCTGGTGCGCCGCCCCGCGCACTCGGAAGCGAGGGAGATTGCCTGGGACCCCGCCGAAGGCAAGCTCGACCCGGTGGCACTGGAATCTCATGACGCCGTCGTGCATCTCTCGGGCGCGAACCTCGGCGAGGGCCGATGGACGGCGGCGCGCAAGGCGCTGCTCGTTGAGAGCCGCATGAAGTCAACCCGCCTGCTGGCGCAGACCCTGGCCAGCCTGACCCATCCGCCGCGCGTGATGGTTTCCGCCTCCGCCATCGGTTTCTATGGCAACCGTGGCGACGAAACCCTGACCGAGGAAAGCGCTTCCGGCTCCGGCTTTCTCGCCGACCTCTGCCGCGATTGGGAAGCGGCATGCCAACCCGCCGCCGCGAAGGGTATTCGCGTCGTCCACCTGCGCACCGGCATGGTGCTCAGCCCGGCGGGCGGGGCGCTCGGCAAAATGCTTACTCCTTTCAAAATGGGCGTGGGCGGCGTAATCGGCAGCGGCCAGCAATTCATGAGCTGGATCGCGCTCGACGAACTCCTCGCCGTGATCCTCTTTGCTCTGACCCACGACGTGCTGCGCGGGCCCGTCAATGCCACCGCGCCCAATCTCGTCACCAATCGCGAGTTCACCAAAACCCTGGGACGCGTGCTCGGACGCCCCACGATTTTCCCCATGCCCGCCTTCGCCGCGCGCCTGGCCTTCGGCGAAATGGCCGACGAACTGCTGCTTTCCAGCGGCCGCGTCCTCCCCGCCAAACTCCAAGCCGCAGGATACAAGTTCCAATTCCCCGACCTCGAACCCGCCCTACGCCACGTGCTGGGGAAATGAATCATTCATTCGTTGTTCCATTGATTCAATGAACGGATTAACCCATTCCCGTGTCCCCTAGCCCCTACGCGCATGATCGCCGGTCCTAACTGTCGCGGGTGGCGTAAACATCGCGCTTTTTGCGATGTGTGCGAAGGGTCGTCCGTGGCTGGCGCAGAGCGCGGCACTGCGCGCCGAAGGCGCAAGGGTTGATATGAATCGCAGACCTCGCGGGTTTGTGCCAGCCGCGCATTATGAGTCTGGGGCTCGCAAAATATGGTGGGTTGGTAGAGACGCGGGGCCCGGTGCCGCTCCGGGGGATGCGCCGCAAGATCGAGCGACCGAGTCGGCAGCCCCGATCAGGCGTTTGGTGAAGGGTGAGTTCTGGTCAGTGGAAAAGCCCACGGCAGGTTGTCTTCCCACCGTGGGCTTTGGGACTCCCGCAAACGATCCGGGTATTCGCCTCGTGGCGCGATCTCACCGACCGCGGAAGCGGCGCCCGTTACCTCGACCGACAAACGCGCGGCCTCGTCCAAATCCTCCCCCAACGATAACCCCGCCTACCACCGGACCCGGGTAGTACGCGGGCCCGCAGTTGACATAAGTGTCATAGTAAGGGTCATAGCAAGCACCGGGATACGGGTACGCGTAATAGTTGGGGGCATAGGAGAATCCAAATCCAAAGCTAGACCCTCCGTAGCCACCACCGTATCCGCCGTAGCCGCGTCCGCCATAGCCGCCGCGATAGCTGCGTCCACTGTTGCCACCGCTGCGGTAGCTGCGTCCACTGTAGCCACTGCCGCCGTAGCTGCGTCCACTAGAGCCTCCGCCCACATAGCGTCCACTGTTGCCACCACCGCCGTAGCCGTGTCCGCTTCCGCTAAAGCTATATCTGCCGCCACCTCCAGCGGAGTGGCCGCTGCCGGAACGAGAGCCGCCTCGCCCCTGGGCAAAGCCAGTTGTGGCTAGCGCCAACCCGATGACAATCACAATCATTAACTTTTTCATTTCAGCCTCCTGCCCCCATAAACTCGTGCCGCCTTTTTGGGAGGAGCATCCAAGGCTTGTAAGAGCAATTGACTGGCCAACTCTAATTGGGCGTAATTGCTTGAAACATCAAGGCAAGAGGTCAGTTGCCGGTGAACAATATCCACCACAGGGGTGGTGGTTTTGGGCCAGCGACCGATTTCGGGTGGTCGCCTACCGCGGGTGGCCTGAACATCGCGCTTTTTGAGATGTATGCGAAGGGTTAGAATCAGGCTATTCGCTCTCCCCAATTCAAAATCCAAAATTGGGCACGCCGCCGCGACGCGACTCGTCGGTCACAGATTCCCGCCCCCGTTTCCACGGGGACAAGCTTTCGCGGGAATGACCTCCCAAGGCGCCGACCAGCGCTACAATTGTGTTAGCATGGAACGTTCTACAGGAGGTCCCGCCATTTCGACTCCCACCGGCACATTGCGCGCCATCCCGCTTGGAGGCCTGGGCGAGTTCGGCATGAACATGATGGCCTTCGAATATGACGACGATCTCATCGTCGTGGACACAGGCGTGATGTTCCCCGACGCGGAGCTTTTGGGCGTCGACATCGTCATCCCCGACATCAGTTACCTGCGCCAGAACCGCGAGCGCGTGCGGGCGATTATCCTCACGCACGGCCACGAAGACCACATCGGCGCGCTGCCTTACGTGCTGGACGAAATCGACGCGCCGGTTTACGGGTCACCCTTCACGCTAGCGCTGGCGCGCAACAAGCTGGTCGAGCACGGGCTCGCCGACGTGGCCGATCTGCGCGAGATGCTTCCCGGCGCGCCATTCGACATCGGTCCGTTCCATATCGAGTTCATCCACCTCACGCACAGCATCATCGATTCTGGAGCCCTGGCGCTGACCACGCCGCTCGGGACCGTCATCCACACCGGCGATTTCAAATTCGACCCCACGCCCATGGACCAGCACCCGAGCGACCTGCACCGCCTGGCGGAGTTCGGCCGGGAAGGCGTGCTGGCGCTCTTCAGCGATTCCACCAACGTCGAGCGACCGGGCATGACGCCCTCCGAGCGCGGCGTGCGCGAGCGCTTCGAAGAGATCATGGCGGAGGCCAAGGGGCGCGTGCTGATTTCCTGCTTCGCCACTTCCCTGCACCGGCTGCAACTGGTCGCTGACCTCGCGCACGAATACGGGCGCCGGCTCTGCTTCGTGGGCCGCGCCATGTTCCAGAACAGCGAGATCGCGCAGCAGATGGGGCGCCTCACGATCCCGCCGGGCCTGATCGTGCCGCCGCAGGACATCAAGAAGCTGCCGCGCAATCAGGTGGCCGTGGTGCTCACCGGCAGCCAGGGCGAACCCATGGCGGCGCTCTCGCGCGTGGCCGTCAACAGCCACAAGTGGGTGGCGCTCGAGCCCGGCGACGACATGGTAATCTCGGCGCGTGTCATTCCCGGCAACGAGAAATCCATCTTCCGCATGATCGACCACCTGTACCGCCGCGGCGCGCGCGTCCACTACCACGACGGAAGTTATCCCCCCGTTCACGTTTCCGGGCACGGCAGTGCGGAAGAGTTGCGGCTGATGCTCAACCTCATCCGTCCCAAATATTTCGTGCCGGTGCACGGCGAATACCGGCAACTCTACCGGCACACGGTGATGGCCAAAGAACTGGCCGCCGTTTCCGGAGAAGTCTTCCTGCTCGAGAGCGGCGACGTTTTGGAATTTGACCGCAATGGCGCGCACCGCCGCGAGCGCGTGCAGGTGGGCCGCGTCTGCATCGACGAGGGCACGTTTGATGAGGTCGAGGAAGTCATTCTCAAGGAGCGGCGCCACATCTCCGAGGACGGCATTGTCATCCCGATCCTCGCCATCAACGAGCATACCGGCCAGCTCGAAACGAGGCCGGAAATCGTCTCGCGCGGCTTCGTGCCGCTCGAGGAAGCTCCCGAACTCGTCGAAAGCGCGCGCGAGGTCATCTTGCGCACCATCGAGAAATCCAACCTGGAAGAAGTCGGCGACTGGGGCGTCATCAAGGAAAAAATCCGCACCGCGCTGCGCAAACACTTTGACCAGGAAACCGGCAAGAGACCCATGATTTTGCCGGTCATCCTGGAGGTTTGATTGAGTCGCTGAACGAGCGTCCGTGGTCCGTGATCAATGGTCCGTTGCAACTGCCTACGGACAACCGACAGAATGCAATTGGTTCCAAAATCCCAAATCGAAAATATAAAATCGCATGCCACTCTATCAAGCAATCGTCCTTGCCATCGTTCAAGGATTGACGGAATTTCTGCCTATTTCCAGCACCGCGCACCTGGCGCTTTTCCCCTGGTTGCTGGGGTGGAAGGACCCGGGGCTCACGTTTGACGTGGCGTTGCACACCGGGACGCTCGTCGCCGTGGCGGTTTACTTCTGGCGCTACTGGCTGGAGATGGCCGGCCTGGCGCTCGGCCAGAACTGGGGCGGCAGCCGCAGCCTCGGGCTCGACCGCAGGCTCCTCTGGTTTCTCGCCGCCGCCACGATTCCGGCCGGCGTTGCGGGTTTGCTTTTCGAGCACGCCGCAGAAGAAGAATTGCGCTCGCCTTTGATTATCGGCGCGGCGCTAGTCGTCGTCGGTCTGTTGATGTGGTCGGGGGAACACCTGGGACGCCAGCACACTGAGCTCCAGAGGATAACCCCCCTGGATTCGCTCCTCGTGGGCGTGGCTCAGGCGCTGGCAGTAATCCCCGGCGTCTCACGCTCTGGCATCACCATGACGGCGGGGATGTTCCGCGGCATGAAAAGAGAGACGGCAGCGCGCTTCTCTTTCCTGCTTTCCACTCCGATCATTGCCGGCGCCGCTCTGAAGAAGCTGCTGGAGATCCGGCATGCAGGAATCCCGCCCGAAATGCGGCTGCCGTTCGCGGCCGGAATTGTTGTCGCTGCCGTGGTGGGGTACTTCGTGATCGCCGTTCTGATTCGCTACCTGGAGCGCGGGACATTCAAGATTTTCGTTGTTTACCGCGTTGCGTTGGGCGTGCTAGTATTGGCTCTCGGATGGGGCTTGCGTCACGTTTAAGTGCCAGAACGTGTGCTTCGACCAGTTTGAAATTTGTTGGTTGACACCTGAATCCTGACACCCGGTGCCTGCCGTGAAGGCTGCCGGCGATCTTACGTGAGGCCTGACGATGCCCGCCGTTTCCTCCAGCGCATCCTCCAAAGAGCGCGATACTTCCGAATCGAAATCATCTCTCTTCGACCGCCGCCGTCTTCTGGAACTCATTGGCTTCCTGCTGAGCATTGCGGGACTGCTGACCGCGCTCAGCCTGGCCTCCTACCTTCCCCGCGACCCCTCATTCCACACCGCCGCGCCCGAGGGAATCGCTGTCCATAACTGGATCGGGCTGGTGGGGGCGTACGGTGCGGACCTCATCTTTCAAGTATTCGGCTGGGTCGCCTGGCTGCTCCCCGTGACGCTCGTTGCCTTCGGAATCAGCTTGCTGCTCGATAGGCCTCTCACCGGACCGTGGGCGAAGGCTATCGGCATTGCCCTGATGATCGGATCGGCCGCCGCCATCCTGGAATTGATCCCCCTCACGCCTCGCGTGGCAGGACTGATCCGCGGAGGCGGTCTGCTGGGCTACTTGCTCGCTCTGGCTCTCGTTCATACGTTTAACGCCGTAGGAGCCGGGATCGTTGCGGGGACGCTCCTGCTTACCTCGTTGTTCATCGTGACCCGTTTTTCCTTCGTGACGACGGTCCAGTTCTCCCGGGAGCGCGCTGCGATCTTGAAACCACTGGCGGCGCGATGGGCCGCCTGGCGTGAGAGCCGGCAGCGGGAGAAGCTGAAGAAACAAGCCGAGCGGGCTCGCGTCGTGGGCAAGGAACCCGTGGTCATCCAAAAAGTCGGAACTCAGGCGGTGACGCCTCCTCCCGAGAGGCCCGCCCCTCCCTCGCTGCTGCCTCCCAGACCCCCGGCGGCGCAGGGCCGGGACCTGGCCCGCCCGAAAGGCGCCGGATTCCCTGTAGTTCGCGCCCAGGGCTTGGAAGAGGAAGCTGCCGCCACCCCGTCCGCAGCGCCGAAGATCGTCGGCCGCGGCGCGCACGGCTTCAAATTGCCCAGTGCTACGTTGCTCCGCCCGCCTGAGGCCGAACAGGCCATCAACGAGTCCGAATTGAAAGAGCGCGCCCAGCAATTGGTGCAGAAGTTCGCGGAATTTGGGGTGACGGGAAGCGTAACGCAGATTCACCCCGGCCCGGTGGTCACTACCTACGAATTCAAGCCCGAGGCGGGCATCAAGTACAGCCGCATTACCAACCTCGTCGATGATCTCTGCCTGGCGCTGCGCGCCGAATCAATTCTCATTGAGCGCGTGCCGGGCAAGTCCACGGTCGGGATCGAGGTGCCCAACCTGCACCGCGAGACGATTCACCTGCGTGAGCTCGTGGAATCGAGCGAGTTTGCCGCGTCGGCCTCCAAGCTGAGCCTCTGTCTGGGCAAGGACATCACGGGAAAAATCAAGCTCGGCGATCTCGCTGCGATGCCCCACCTGATGATCGCGGGTTCGACGGGCTCGGGCAAAAGCGTGGCGATCAATTCCATGGTGGTCTCGATTCTCTACAAGTCCACGCCCAACGAAGTGAAGTTCATCATGATCGACCCCAAGCGGCTGGAACTGGGGCTGTACGAAGATATCCCGCACCTGTTCACGCCCATCGTCACCGAACCCAAGCAGGCCGCCAATGTTCTGCGTCGCGCCACCATCGAGATGGAAGAGCGCCTGAAAAAGCTGGCCGAGCACGGTGTGCGCAACATCGAGCAATACAACAAGATCTTCGAGCCCGATTCGACGCTCAATCTCTTCGACAGCAACGGCGAGCGCGAGGGGCCACTTCCTTATTTGGTCATCGTCATCGATGAACTTGCCGATTTAATGATGGTGGAGCCGCAGACAGTGGAAGAATCGATTACACGCCTCGCCCAAATGGCTCGCGCTGTGGGCATTCACCTAATCCTGGCCACGCAACGGCCCTCGGTGGATGTCATCACGGGTCTCATCAAGGCCAACATGCCGTCGCGCATCTCTTTCCGCGTGGCCTCGAAGGTAGACTCACGCACCATTCTCGACGCGAACGGTTCGGAGGCGCTGCTCGGCCGCGGCGATATGCTCTTCATGCCACCCGGGAGCGCCCGTCTCCTTCGCCTGCACGGTCCACTCGTCACCGAGAAGGAAATCGGCAAAGTCGTCGATTGGTGGAAGGCGCAATCGCAGCCGCAGTACAACCAGGAGTTCCTCAAGCCCTTCCGCGACAAGGAACGGAGCGTCGAGGGAGACATCGAGAATGAAGAGGGCGACGCTGAACTCGATGAGGTCTATAACGAGGCCGTGCAGATTGTGGTCGAGTCAGGCAAGGCGTCGACCTCGCTCCTGCAACGCCGCCTGCGCCTCGGCTATGGCCGTGCCGCGCGGCTTATCGACATGATGGAGAAGGACGGCATCGTGAGCGCCCCCGACGGCGCGCGCCCGCGCGAAGTGCTGAAGAAACCCGACTGGCTGCACGAGGTCGATAGGTCATTAAGGTAGGGGGGCTCCGCCCTCCCGTATCCCGCTCCACGCGGGCGAGACCCGAGCATCCTGCGCGGAGCGCGCGGAATGAAATTTGTCGCGGAGGGTTTCATCCATGCCCGCAGAATCCACGCCCGAACGCCGCCGCCTGGGACGAGTTCCCCATCATGCCCGCATCATCCTGAGCGGGACCGACGCTGACGGCTTCAACTTTGCTGAAGAGACGGAGACGCTGTCGGTCAGCAAGCAGGGGCTCTCCGCCCGCACCTCCTACAACCTCGCCATGGGCCAGGAACTTTCCATCCGCACCAAGGACCGGAACCGCGTCGCCCAGTTCCAAATCGTCTGGGCGGGTAAGCCGGAAACTCCCAGCGACGGCCGCGTGGGACTGGAATGGGTCGAGCCGGAACGCTTCTGGGGCATCCAGTTCCCTTCCGACAATTGGGAGAAGGACTAGACTCCCTCCGGCCGCTGCCTTTCTTGACAGAACTCCCATTCCATTCGACAATGAGAAACCGTGCCGCGGTAGCTCAGGTGGTAGAGCGCAGCCCTGAAAAGGCTGGCGTCGGCGGTTCAACTCCGTCCCGCGGCACCAAGTTTTTAAGCACTTACCGCCACCACGCACCCCCAGTTGGTTCCGTTTGGTTCTAAAATTCCAAGTGGGCTCGCCGTAGTCAGTCTCAAACTACAGCAGCATAGCTCGGCAAGATCAAGCATTCTGGGCCAGTTCTAACGCGCGGGAGGCCATCCCATGACGTGAAAGGGCTGGAAACCGGACGATCTCTGCGGGGGGCGCATAATGCGCCTAGCCGGCTTGTGCAGTACTGCACAAGCGCACCTGCACTTCGACACCGATTTCAGCGCCTCCACGGCTCATCCCTTCCTCTAAGTCGCTGCTGGCCCTGAACTGCCCGGCTTCTTGTACCAGCGGAAGTGAGAGAATTTACATCACAGCATGAGGCTGTGAAATTTGATTTGCTGCAACCAGGGGGCTCTATAGGCCGGCCGGTACCGGCGGCCTATAGCCGAGCGCCGAGTGGGGTCTCCGCGCGTTGTACTCCCCCCGCCACGGCTCGATCACTATCTGGGCCTACTTCGGGGAAGCGGTCTTCACTCTGGTCGGAAACTTTGAATAGCAGCAGTCGGGACGAAGTATTGCGTTGCTCAGCTCGGAAAGAGCTTTTCGCTTCGGGCGCGCTCCCGCTGATGAATAATGCGTCCTCGCTTCACCGTCAGGAAGCAGTGGTTCCACGCAAAGTAGTAGGGAACTTCGCGGTAGTCTGCCACGTCCATCACCGCCAGGTCAGCCTGCTTGCCGGGTTCGAGTGAGCCCAGGCGTTCCGCGCGTCGCAGCGAATAGGCGGCGTTGATCGTCGCAGCAGCGATGGCCTCCGCCGGCATCATTCGCATCTGGGAGCAGGCCAGCGAAAGAATAAATTGCATGTTGAGGGTGGGGCTTGTGCCGGGATTGAAGTCTGTGGCGAGCGCCACCGCCGCGCCAACATCGATCAGCTCACGAGCCGGTGGATAGTGGCCGAGACCGAGGTGGAAGTTTGCGCCGGGCAGCAGGGTGGCGATGACGTCGGAGCGGCTGAGCGCGCACAGGTCCGCCTTGCGGATCCGGTCCAGATGGTCGGCGGAAGCCGCGCCCAGGCGCACGGCCAGGCGTGTCGCGCCTGAGTGCGTGAGCTGTTCGGCATGAAGGCGCGGGACAAGACCGTGCTGCGCTCCTGCCGCGAGGACGCGCCGGCAATCCTCCGCCGAGAACGCCCCTCGGTCGCAGAAGCAATCCACGAACTCTGCCAGCCCTCCGCGCGCCGCCGCGGGAATCAACTCCCCGATCACCCGTTTGATGAATGCTTCGCGCTTCCCCGGATAATCAGGCGGCAATGCGTGCGCGGCGAGCAGCGTGGGAGCCAGTTCGAGAGGTGTGCGCTCGCGCAGCCGCCGGATGACCTCCAGCGCCTTCAGCTCCTGCGTGGGGTCGAGCCCATAGCCGGTCTTGACTTCGACCGTGGTAGTGCCGTACGCGGCGAATTGCCGGAGAAAGCGTCCGGCCTGGGTGATGAGCTGGCGGGGCCGCGCTTCACGAAAACGCTCCGCCGAGGAACGGATTCCGCCGCCGGCGCGCGCGATCTCTTCATAAGTCTTTCCTTGCAGGCGGCGTTCGAAGTCCTCCACGCGATTCCCGGCAAACAGCAGGTGGGTGTGAGAGTCCACGAAGCCCGGCATAACCACGCAGCCGCGACAGTCGATGGAAATCGCGTGTAGGCGCCGTGCCTCGCGCGCGAGGCCGGAGGTTGGGCCCACGGCCAGGATTCGCTCGCCCTGGGTGAGCACCGCCCCCCTGCGGATGATCCCCAGTTCGCGCAGATCCGTCCCGCGCCGCGGCACGGGGGGACCGGCGAGCGTCAGAAGCTGGGACGCATCACGGAAAAAGAGCCGTTGCTTTGTACGCGATGGAAGCATTTGCTAAAATATCCTCTGCTCACATCGGAGGAATATTTTTATGCCTAATTACGAGTTCGTGTGCAAGAACTGCCAGAAGGCGTTTTCCCTGGTTATGACCCTGGCCGAATATGAAAAGGGGCGCTTCACCTGCCCCAAGTGCCAAAGCAAGAAGGTCGAGCAGAAGTTTTCGGCCTTCTCCGCCGTGACGTCCAAGAAAAGCTGAAAGGGCAGTGACAAGTGACGAGGGCCGAGCCAGAAAGAAAGCCAGCGGGTTCGCATCTGCGCGCCACTCGTCACGGGTTCGTATTTTCATAGGGACGAGCCAGAGCCGTAAATGGTCAGATCGTTCTACTCGTCACTTGTCACTCGTCACCTTCCCCATAGGAATCTTGACCCCCGCCTTGCGGGCAAATTCAATGGCCTCATCGTAGCCCGCATCGGCGTGCCGCGCGACGCCGATGCCGGGATCGTTGGTCAAGACCCGATTCAGGCGTTTGGCCATCTCCGGCGTGCCGTCGGCGACGATGACTTGTCCGGCGTGCAATGAATATCCGATCCCCACTCCCCCGCCATTGTGAAAAGAAACCCAACTCGCACCCGACGCTGTATTGAGGAGCGCGTTGAGAACCGCCCAGTCGGCGATCGCATCGCTGCCATCCTTCATGCTTTCGGTCTCGCGGAAGGGCGAGGCGACCGAGCCGCAATCGAGGTGATCACGCCCAATGACGATCGGGGCTTTCAGTTCTCCCCGCGCGACCAGATCATTGAGCCGCTCGCCGAAGAGGGCGCGTTCACCGTAGCCGAGCCAGCAGATACGCGCCGGTAAGCCCTGGAACTTGACCCGGTCTCTCGCCAGGCGGATCCAGCGATCGAGGATGGCATTCTCGGGAAAAAGTTCCAGAACCAGATCGTCGGTGCGATAGATGTCAGCCGGCTCACCCGACAGCGCTACCCAGCGGAACGGGCCCCTTCCCTCGCAAAACATCGGCCGGATGTAAGCGGGTACGAACCCCGGAAAGTTATAGGCATCTTTCACGCCGCCGTGCTCGAAGGCCATGGTGCGGATGTTGTTGCCGTAATCGAAAGTCGCAACGCCGAGCTTTTGCAGAGCGAGCATTCCGCCCACATGCCGCGCGATCGAATCGTAGGAGCGCCGCAAGTAGTCGTCGGGATTTCTCCCGCGCAATTCGGCGGCTTCTTCCAGGCTCAATCCGGCGGGAATGTATCCATCGAGCGGATCGTGCGCGCTGGTCTGGTCGGTAAGCAGGTCGGGCACCACGCCCCGCCGCGCCAGTTCCGGAATGACGTCCGCGCAATTCCCCACTAGCCCGACGGAGACTGCCTGCTTCTGCCGAATCGCGTTCTTGAGGATGCGTAGCGCTTCGTCCAGATCGTTGACGCAGATGTCGCAGTAGCCGGAGCGGATGCGGCGTTTGATCTTCTCGGCATCGACCTCGACGCCGAGGAACGCCGCGCCGTTCATGGTGGCAGCGAGAGGCTGAGCGCCGCCCATTCCACCCATTCCACCGGAGACTACAAGCTTTCCGCTGAGATCACTCCCAAAATGCTTCTGCGCGGCGGCGGCAAAAGTCTCGAAGGTTCCCTGCAGGATGCCTTGCGTTCCAATGTAAATCCAACTGCCGGCGGTCATCTGGCCGTACATGATCAGGCCCAGCCGCTCGAGTTCGCGGAACTTTTCCCAGTTCGACCAGTGGCCGACCAGGTTGGCATTGGCAATGAGGACGCGTGGCGCCCACTCGTGGGTCCGAAAAACTCCCACCGGTTTTCCCGACTGGACGAGCAGCGTCTGGTCATTCTCCAGCTCTTTCAGCACGGCAACGATGGCCCGGTAGCAGTCCCAATCGCGCGCGGCCTTGCCCGTTCCGCCGTAGATGATGAGGTCCTGAGGGCGCTCGGCCACCTCGGGATCGAGATTGTTCATCAGCATGCGCAAGGCGGCTTCCTGCTGCCAGCCCTTGCAGGAGAGCGCCGAGCCCCGCGGCGCGCGTACAGGAGAGTATTCTGAAGCGGGCTGCTTCGCGGACGCGTTGACGCCCTTTCCGATCATCGTTTTCCCCCTGGCCGCATCTTAGCCCAATGCCCTCCCCGGCGAAAGAGCGCTAGCCGGCAGGGAATGGATTAGACTGGTTTTTGTAGCGGCGAGTTCACCTCGTCCGTCCGTTGACGGACGGCGTAAAGCCCTCGCTACATTGATTTGACCCTCTAGTTGCCTGCCCGCCGCCACTCCGCAATTTCGGCCTGTCATTATTGACGCCGTGCAGAGAGAGATGCTAATTTTAGGTTTCGTAGTCTGAGGGGCTTAGGGCCTTGGTCTTTCCCCTCAGTTTGCAGACTCGGCGTTTATGAGAAGAAGACCTACGATTTTCCCACGCCTCGCGAAGGTTCTGCTCGCGTCTCTGCTTCTTACCTTCCCTGCACGGGCTGACGGCGGTCCAACCGCGTCGCTGCCGCTCTCCGCGCCCGTCCGGTCGGCGGACGATTACTATCTGGGCCGGCAGAATCTTGGAAACCTCCATCGCGGTTTACAATTCCTCCGCGAGCGCGTAGCCAAGGAACCCGCCGACTACGAAGCGTGGTGGCGCATCGCAAAGTTCGTCAGTTACCTCGCGCGTCACACCCCTGACGACGATAAGCTAAAGGTCCTCCCCGAGGGTGTCGCAGCAGGACGACGCGCTGTGGCTCTGGCTCCCACCCGCGTGGAGGGTCACTTCTGGCTGGGTGCTAACCTCGGCCTGACGGCCGAGGAGGAGAACTTTCTCAGGGGGATTTCGCTCATTGACAACATCCGCAGGGAGATGGAGATCGTTAACCAGATCGGTCCGGATTACGAGCAGGCATCGGGATTACGTACGCTGGCGCGCGTGGATTTTCGCGCCCCGTTTTTCAAGGGCGGAAATAAGCGCCGCTCCGTCGATTTGCTGGAGAAATGCCTGACCCGCTATCCTGACAATTCCCTCACCATGCTCTATCTGGCGGAAAGTTACCTTGCCGTAGGGTTGCGAGACGAAGCGCGCAAAAAGCTTGAAGGCATCCTCACGCTCTGTCCCGATCCGGTCTACGGGCCGGAGCTGGCCGATAACCAGACGGAAGCGCGTCGAATGCTCGCTGAGGAATTTCACACCGGGAAATGAACCGTTGGCGCGCGCGCCTCGCGACGCCGCGGGCCGGATCGGCGCGGTGCAGGGGCCGTGCTAGTATTCACAGGCGGGCTGTCCCTGGACACGCTTCCAACCTCATGGGATCGATCCAATTCACCACACTGACCGAACTATTCCTTAAGGCGGTAGAGAAACTTCGCACGACCAGGGCGTTCCTCACCAAGATAAACGGACAGTATCGAGGCGTTGCTTCGGAAGAAGTTCTACGCCAAGTGGCCGGGCTCGCGGCGGGGCTGGAGCGACTGGGACTCGCACGGGGCGACCGGTTGGCCATCCTTGCCGAGAACCGCCTTGAGTGGGCCTTAACCGATTACGCCGCAATGGGATTGGGGGCAGTCGTCGTCCCACTCTATCCGACGCTTCTCGAGCCTGACATTCAATTCATCCTGGCAGATTCGGGTTGCAAGGGGATTGTGCTCTCCAGCGCGGCGCAGCTCCAGAAGGTTCAGAACATCCGGGCTGGACTTCCCGACCTTCAGTTCATCCTCACCATGGACCCTGTGGCGTCAGCTCCCGGTGGAGCCGAGTACTGGCTCGGCGTGGTCAACGATGTGCTTGCCCGGCCGGGGGATCCGGTGGCCGCGTTCCGCCAAAAGGCAGTGCAAGCGAGGCCCGAGGATACAGCCACGCTCATTTACACCTCCGGAACGGTTGGAGAATCCAAGGGTGTGATCCTGACCCACAGGAATCTTGTTTCCAATGTCCGCGCCTGCGAGCACCTCATAACTCTCGGACCGGAGGACGTGGGCTTTTCTTTCCTGCCCCTGAGCCATGTTTTCGAGCGCATGCTCGACTATTTCTGCTTCTCCCGCGGCGTCTCCATCGCCTACCCCGAAAATATGGAGGCTATGCCACAGAATCTTCTGGAAGTCCGGCCCACGATTATGGCCGTGGTGCCGCGGGTACTGGAACGCATTCATGACCGCGTGATGGAGGCCGTCCGGCAAGCCGCGCCCACGCGGCAAAAGCTTTTCTGGTGGGCCATGGGAGTCGGCAAGGCGTCTCTTCCTTTCACCCTCAAGAATCGCAGACTACCCCCCGTGCTGGGTCTGAAGCGTGCCCTGGCCGGCCGGCTTATTTACGCCAAGGTCCGCGAGCGCATGGGCGGACGGATTCGCCTCCTGATTTCCGGCGCGGCTCCGCTCTCGCGCGACCTGGCGGAATTCTTCCATGCCGTCGGCCTGCCCGTTTACGAAGGGTACGGCCTGACGGAAACCTCACCCGTCGTCGCCGTCAATTACCCGGGGCACACAAGGCTCGGAACTGTCGGACCCGTGATTCCAGGGGTCGAGGTCAAGTTAGGCGAGGAATGCGTGGATGAAGAAGGCCACGCCGGCAAAGAGATTCTAGTGAGTGGACCGAACGTTACCCCCGGTTACTATCACTCCGAGGAGATGAACCGCGAGGCTTTCATCGACGGCTGGTTCCGGACGGGCGATCTCGGCGCGCTCGACGCGGATGGCTACCTCAGCATCACCGGCCGAAAGAAGAATCTCTTCAAGACTTCCGGTGGCAAGTATGTCTCTCCCGACAAGATCGAGAACCTCTTCCAGGGGCACCCGCACATCGCTCAGATTTGCGTAATCGGGAACTCGCGGCGGTTCGTGAGCGCGCTCATCGTGCCCCACTTCGGCCGACTGGAGGAGCAGGCGCGAAGCCGTGGAATCGAATGTGCCTCACGCTTGGACCTCGTCTCACATCCCGCCCTGCGGGAGTTCATGGAGCAGCAGGTGGAGGCCACGACGCGTTGGCTCGCCCCTCACGAGAAAATTCGCCAGATTACCCTGCTGCCGGGCGAATTTACCATCGCCAGTGGTGAGCTCACCCCAACGCACAAGATCAGGCGCCACACGGTGGAAGAGCATTATGGCGTCGCGATCGAGGAGATGTATCAACGGCCCAGCCGGCAGCTCGTGCCGTTCGTGGCCGGCGCGAAATCGTCCTGATTAGGGCAATTCCTTGATCCGGATGTTCCGAAACTCCAGGTAAGCCTCATGCCCGAGGAAGCCGATGTGCCCCGACTTCCGCGCCAGACCCGGATGCTCCTTGAGCACTTCGGGATCCTTCACCGAGTCGAGATCGGCATCGAGAATTACCGTCCCATTCACCGTGACCGCAATGCGACGGCCTTCGGCGCGAATCTCTTCTGTATTCCACTCGCCCGGTTTTTTCAGATAGCCGCGTTTGGCAGGAATCACATCGTACACCGAGCCGTGGTACTGAGCGGGCCGAAGATCCTTGTAAGCCGGGGCTTCATTGTCGAGGATCTGGATCTCCATCCCCACGTAAGCGGCATCGCCCTCCAACGGGGCGCGGATACCCACGCCATTATTCGCCGCCGGCTCCATCAAGAACTCAAACCGGAAAATGAAATTGGAGTATTCCTTAGCAGTGAATAGATTTCCGCCGCCTTCTTTAGGGCAGATGATCTTGCCATCTTTAGGCACGTAGCCGGGACCTTCACCGCCCATCAGCGTCCAGCCCTTCAGTGTCTTACCATCAAACAGCTGTGTAAACCCGGGCTCGTCACCTCCCAAGAGGGAGGCCGCCAGCGAGACCGCCAAGCCTAACATCAGAATGCGAAGTTTCATTTTGAATCCCCCTGACCAATATTCGCCGTAAGCCACAGCGTAAACTCGGCCCTTCCGGCCGTTCCACGCGCTGCCATCATACCAGAGAGCCGGGCGCTTCCCCCGACTGTTCACAACCCGAATTGCATTTTCTCTGCGCCCTCAATAGAATGGCTCCGAAAGGATTTCATATGCCCAACGATGTCCTGAAGATCGCCGGCAAGGAATTTCATTCACGCCTGATTGTAGGCACGGGAAAGTACCGCAGCTTCCAGGAGATGGCGCGTGCACACGAGGCTTCGGGCGCCGAAATGGTGACGGTTGCCGTCCGCCGCGTCAACCTGACGGACCGCACGAAAGAGTCGATGCTCGATTACATCGACACCAAGAAGTATTTCATTCTGCCCAACACTGCGGGCTGCTACAGCGCCGACGAAGCCCTGCGCACGGCGCGCCTGGCGCGGGAAGTCGGCCTCTCGAACTGGATCAAACTGGAAGTGATCGGTGACGAGAAGACGCTCTTCCCCGACAACTTTGCACTCATCGAGGCCACGAAAGTCCTGGTCAAAGAAGGCTTCGTCGTTCTGCCCTACACGAATGATGACCTCATCGCCGCCCGTCGCCTCATCGACGCCGGCGCCGCTGCCGTGATGCCGCTTGGCGCGCCCATCGGCTCCGGCCTGGGCATCCAAAATCCTGCCAATATGCGCATCCTGCGCGAGATGATTACCGAGGTCCCGCTGATCGTGGACGCCGGGGTCGGCATCGCCTCCGACGCCGCCATCGCGATGGAACTCGGCGCTGACGCCGTGCTCATGAACACCGGCATCGCCGCCGCGCAGGACTCCGTGCTGATGGCCGAGGCGATGAAGCATGCCGTCCTCGCCGGCCGCCAGGCCTACCTTGCTGGCCGCATGACCAAGAAACTCTACGCCACCGCCTCCAGTCCGCTGGAAGGGGTGGTCCGGTAACAAGGGAGATTCGGTAAGCGCCCACGAGGTGGCTCCTTGGTGGCAGAAGGAGACGCAGTCGGCGGTCGGCCCGCCCACTCGCACTATTCTCACTTCTTTTCTGTAGGTTTCTTTTCGTCCTTGGGGTCATGCTCCGGTAGGACGTAGATGATCTCACCGGGCTTGGCGAGCTTCATCTGCTCGCGGGCGAGTTTTTCGACAGCTTTGGGGTCGGACTTGAGGCCTTTGATCTGCTGCTCGAGTTTCTGGTTTTCTTCCTGGAGTTGTTTCACCTGCTGCTGGAGCGTTTCGAGCTCGCGTTGGCGGCGGCGTAGCGCCAGGTAGCCGCGATCGCCAAAGATTTCGTGCACGGCCAGTGCCACCACCACGAGCAGCAACGCCAGCAGCGCGGCGCGGCGGAATCGGGCATCATTCCAATCGAGGTTCATCAGGAGTTCTGGACGAAGGCTTGGGCAGCCGCCGCCAGCCGGTCGCGGGGGGGGGGGGGGGGGGCCCGGCCCAGGAGCGGGCCCAACCCGCCGGGTTCCGCCGGGCCCCACGTCCCCCCCCCCCCCGCCCGCCCGCGAAAGAACCCCCCCACCCGGG
>JBEKUI010000001.1:0-62879 GCA_049515175.1 Terriglobia bacterium | reverse complement strand
CTGGGCCGGGCGCCTGATCCAACGCGGGATGAACTGGGGACTGGACTTGTAGCTTGGCAAAAACCTAGATAAGTCTCAGGGGTGCCGACCCGCCCCGAAAAACTCTACCAGGTCGAGGTTGAATTTCCTGGCACAAGTAGTGCCTTGACCCGCCCCGCTTCTTTGGTCCAGCCAAAACCTGAAAACTACACCTTGATGGAATAGGCGAACTATGATGCGCCGGACGCCCAGGGGAGTCTTGACAAATCGTGGCTCAGTATGCTAGCCTATAGGTTCATGGGGAGGGAATCGAAATCCCGCCCGGCGAGGGCGCGACGGGGCGCGGGTTGGCCATCATGCTTCACAGCGCCCTATATTCGCTTCCTCGCACCGGATTTCTTGCCGAAAAGTTGGCTGGGCCCTTATATAGGTCATGCCAAAGCTAAAATGTCATGTAGAATGAGTAACTTACAACTTTTTTTGTTGACCAAAGCTAAGATGTTGTTGAAAACAAGGGAGATTTTAGCTTTGTGTAAGAATTGCACAAAGCTAAAAAGCCGTTTGTTTTCAACGCGATTTGTTGACAAAATTTGGTCAAAGCTAAATCAGGCGCAAGATTTGAGCAGGGGAGTGAGACATCGATCGCGCTTCTGGGGTTGGTGGCGGTAAGATCGTGAAGAGGGCCAAGATCTAGAAGTGGCGCTGGCGGGGCTTAAAAGCTTTCATCAAATTGGGTTCCTGCACATGCGGCAGAAGGGCATCTCTGCGCCCGGGACGCAGCATCGCGGGCGTGCAAGGGTGAGCGGGTGACGGGAAGCGAGAACAAGCTGGCCGTGGTGGTTTTCCAACTGGGAGGACCGGACTCGCTCCAGGCCGTCGAGCCATTTCTCTACAATCTCTTCAGCGATGCGGACATCATCGATTTCCCCTTTGCGCGCCTGGCGCGGCCGACGCTCGCGCGGCTGATTTCCTCGCGGCGCGCGCGCCACGTTCGGGAGCACTACGCCTCGATCGGCGGCAAGTCTCCCATCCGCGAGCTGACGGAGCTCCAGGCGCGGGCGCTGGAGCGCGAGATCCGCGACTCGCGCGGGCTCGATGCGCGCGTCTTCGTCGCCATGCGCTACTGGCATCCGCTCGCCGAGGAAGCGGTCGCGCAGATCGCGCGCGGCAATTTTCACGAATTGATTCTCCTACCGCTCTACCCGCAATTCTCGAAGACGACCACGGGCAGCAGCCTGAACGAATGGCAGCGGCAGTACGCGCGGGCAGGGAAGGACTCGCTCCCCACCAGCGTCGTGAATTTCTTCTACGGCCACCCCACTTACCTCGACGCGGTGGTCGAGAAGGTCAACGAAGGTTTGACGCGATTCGCCGGCGTAGGGGAGCCCTCGGGGCTCCCGTCTGTTGAGCCGAGCGCCGCCACAGAAGATGGGCACCAAGCTCGGGCTGTAGCGCGGGTCTATGACCGGCGTTTGCCAGTTCGCCGCTCACAGAGCGGCGCTACAGATGATGTCCACCGGGTCTTCAGCGCCCATGGCGTGCCGGTGCGAGTGATTGAGGCGGGGGACCCTTACCAACAACAGATCGAGGAGACCGTCCGGCTGGTGATGGAGCGCGGCGGCTGGCGGAATCCTCACGTGCTCTGCTATCAGAGCCGCGTGCGTCCCGGCAAGTGGCTCGAACCCACGCTCAGCGAGACGTTGCGTGGCCTTGCCGTGCGCGACGTTTCACGCGTGCTGGTGATTCCCATTTCCTTCGTCACCGATCACGTCGAGACTCTCGCCGAAATCGATATCGAAGCCCGCGCGCTTGCCCGCCATCTTGGCGTCGCGCAGTTCGAACTCATGCCCGCGCTGAACGATTCCCCAACCTTCATCCGCGCCCTGGCGGACCTGGTGCTCGCGCAAGTCCGCGACAACTAATGGTAATGCACGTCCCAACCTTTGTAATTGGCCAGGGCGTCGTTGACGGCGCGGCCGAAGTGGCTGCGATTGACGGCAACGTGATGTTCGTAGCCGTTCTTGCAGACGTATTTCAGGAGTCCTTGCAAGTCGGGGACGCGAATCACGCCGTAGCCCCCGAAGCTCGGGAACTTGTCGCGAGTGATTTCGCCCTCGCCGGCGTAGGCCCGCATCTTGCCACTGAGGTCGTCGGTAGAGACGCGGCAATAAGTTAGCGGCCCGGCCTTGAGCTGCCCGACGACGGTCCCAAAGGTGTTGTCCTTGCCCACCGAGCCCGCGATGATCTCCTGGAAATCCATTTTCATTTCTTCGAAGAAGTGCTTGGGAAGGTTCGAGCAGTGGAAGATGACGCACTTGTCGGGGTCGTCGCCGAAGTTGTTGTTCCAATCGACGATGGCGCTGGGGTCGCCGGAAGCGAGTTGCAGGATGTACATGGCGAGCATGCCGACCATGTCGGTCTCGCAGGCGCTGGGCAGCAGATTGTTCGACATCATGCTCATCAGGGTGCAGGGCACCACGCCGAAAAATTCTTCCATGGCGGTCCAGCACTGGATCGACGTGCCGGCGAGCGCGTTGTCCTTCATCCAGTTGTCCGTCACAACGCCGAACTTCGCCATCTTCATCAGGGCGTGGGGCGGGATGCCCTGTGTGGGAACATAATTGGAGATTCCGGCCAGGCGCGCTTGGACCTGGGCGTCGTCGTCCTTGAGGCGGCCGATGCGGCCGAAGACTTCCGAGAGGTCGAGCGTCTCGACCGAGATGCCGTTGTTCTCGAGCAGCTTCTCGCTGTAGCGCACGGTGTTGAACGCCGTGGGGCGCGCGCCCATAACGCCCACGCGCAGGTTTTTTATGCCCTTCACAATGCGGCAGGTGGCGGCGAAGGCACGCAAGTCCCCGCGAAACGAATCGGAATCTGGCGCCACGGTGTGGAGCGTGGTGAGTGAGAACTTGATGCCGTACTGCCAAAGGTTGTTGGTGACGGAAATTTTCCCGCAGAAGCTGTCGCGGCGGCCGCCCATCAGCATCTTGGCGGGGTCGTCGGGCGTGGCCTGCACCAGCACCGGGACGTCGAGGCCGGCCATGCGGATGCTGTTGGCCACGCCGCGTTCGTCGCCGAAATTGGGCAGGCTGACGAGGATGCCGTCGATCCCGTCACGATGCTTCTGGAAAAGTTCGGCGCACTTGCGCGCGTCGCTTAACGTCTCTACGGAGCCATGCTTGGTTTCTTCGGGAGTCAGGCAGACGGTTTTGTAACCTGCCTTTTGCAGGACCTTGAGCATTTCCTCGCGCCCGTCGCGTGCCAGGACGTCGGGGAAAAAGCCGCGATTGCCGATGATGACGCCGAAAGTGGTGGGTTGCATGATGAGATCCTCCTATGAGGTGCAAAAGATAATAGGACTGAACCGGGGCGGTATCTTAGCACGGACGAAGCGTGGATTGAACAGCGCCGGCCGGCAGAGGTAGTGAATAGCGAAAAGTGAGTAGCGAATAGTGAATGACAAACGCTGAGCTGGCTGACCGTCCGCCGGAAATCAATAGTGGATTCTTATCTCGTCACTGTTTTTGAACCCGGTCGAGCGCCAGGTAGAGAATCAGGCCGAGGCCGGTATTGGCCAGCGTGCTCGCGGCGAGAGGCAGAAGTTGGAAGGGAGGAGCGGGGTCCAGAAGGACGCGGTACAGGGCAGCGAGAAACAGGCCGTGAATGAACACCAGCAAGGCAGTGAGCGCCAGGCGGCCGAATACGTCTTCGATTTCAAACTTGACGCTGGCGGTGGCAGCGAGATAACCGACAAGACCTTTGGCCATTCCGAACAGACCGATCAGCCCGCTGGAAAGCGCGTCCTGCGTGAGGCCAATCACTGTGCCCAGGGCGATGGCGAAAACTTTGTTGCGCCGGCCCACGGCAAAGTAAATCGTGACGAGCAACGGGAAATCAAACAGGCGCGCGAGCGGCAGACGGACGGGCAGCACCGTCTGCAGCAGGAGGGCGGTGAACACCGTCACCCACAGAACGGCGGGATGCCCACGGAAAGCCGTGATCGCGCGCTGGAGCAGTTTCGCCATCGCGGGCCAGAGTAACAGATGCCCGCAACCTTGGGTAGGGGCGCCGCGGGCGAAACACGGACATCGCGAGCGCTTATGGCGTTGCGCGAATCGCGCTGAAGAGTGCCTTGAACGTCGCTGCGGATTCGCGCGCCTCAGTGCCGGGCGCGGGGGCGGCGGAAACGCCGTAGTAAGCGCGGATGAATTCGCCGGGTCCGGTCCAGCTTGTTTGCAGGATGCCGATTATGCGCGGAGCGATCGTCGGGTCGGCGTGGGCGCGCGCGGCGCGGATCAAGTCCAGCTCGCCCAGGGCCACGTCCGTCTTGCGCCAGGGAGCGTAGAGGACGCGAAAGCCCTCGACGGCAAAGTAGGGGGCGGTGGCGGGAACGGCATCATAGTGCCAATCGCAGATGACGATGTCGCGCGGGACCATCTGAATCGCCGCAGCGGTGCCATTTTCGCTCGCTTCCCACTCGCCCAGGCCGGTCGTGCCGCCATCGAGGAAGCGGTCGCCCCACATCCACATCTCGCGGCGCGTGGAGAGGAGGTGGTCGTGCAACGTGCGCACTTCCTGCGCGAAGAGTTCCGCCTTGTTGCGCGACTTGCAGCGCGGGCAGTCAGGATCCGCCAGGATGAAAACCTCATCCATGCCGACGTGGACGGCGTCCGCCTCGCAAACCTCCGCGAGCTCGTCCACCAAATCGAAAACGATCTTGTGCAGGTCGGGGTGCAGCGGGCAATAACTGCGGCAGTAGATATTCTTGTTCGCCGGATACTTTCCCGGCGTCTCGTCAAACTCGGGATGAGCGCGCAGCAGGCCGAAGGTCGTCTCCGCCCAGGACTGGTGCCCCAGCAGATTGATGAGCGGGATCAGGCGCACGCCCCCGGCGCGGCAAGCCTCGACGAGGGCTTTGACATCGGCTCTGGAGAGCGCGTCAGCGTCCACGACTTCAGGATGGCTTTTGTACTCGTAGCGGTAATCGAACTCCAGCACCAGGAGGTTGACACCTTCTTTCGGCAAGGCCTCGCGGATGAAGCGCACCATCTGCGGGACTTCCTCGGGCTTCGGCGCGCCCAGGTTGAGGCCGCGCACGGGCAGGGACGCGGATGGAGCCGCGGCCAGGATGGAGGATTGAAAGCAGACCACGATCAAGACGGAGAGGCAGGCTATCCAATGCTTCATGATGGCACCTCGATTCGGTTCGGCTCCTCGCGAGGAGCGAAATCAGAACAGCAGAGTTGTGAACGATATCGAATCGGGGGGGATTCTACAAGCGCTGGTGAGAAGTCGCGGCGCGATGGAAAAGCCGCAGACCTCAAAGGCGAGGTCTGCGCTACTCGCTGCCTCGGCGACCGGCGCGTGGCGCGGCGAGAGCTTGGCCAGGCCGAAATCCAGAATCTTCGCCTGGCCACGCTGGGTGGGGAAAATGTTGGCGGGCTTGATGTCCCGGTGCACGATGCCCTTGGCGTGCGCGGCGTCCAGGGCGTCAGCCAACTGGACCCCCAGTTCCAGGATTTCGTCCACCGTAAAGGGCTTGGACGCGATGCGGTGCTTGAGGGTTTGCCCCTCCAGCAACTCCATGGCGATGAAGGGCTGGCCGTCGTGCTCCCCAATGTCGTGAATCGTGCAGATGTTCGGATGGTTGAGTGCCGAGGCGGCCCGTGCCTCGCGCTGGAATCGCTCCGAAGCCTGAGCGTTCTTCGCCAAATCCTCAGGCAGGAATTTCAAGGCGACCTGTCGGCCCAGGCGAGTGTCCTCGGCCTTGTACACGACGCCCATGCCGCCGCCGAGCTTCTCCACAATGCGGTAGTGAGAGATGAGTGTCCCGATCACCTGTGCGGTCCTGAGCCCCTCCAGTCATCTTAGGCATTGGGTGCCGGGGAGTCAACAGATTCGCAAGGCGAGTTGCCGCCGCGATGACGAAATGGTGGTGCTGAATGAATTCCAGTGAACCGAGGGTACTGGGATTACGGGCGGGCGGGAGAGTTACGCGCCTGCATTTCGCTGGAGCGCGGCTTGAGGACGACCAGGACCGTTTCCAGCCGGTCGAGCGCGACGGCGGGCGCAACGCGGATGCTCTTGTAGATATTTCCTTCTCCGACCTGGGCGACCGAACCGATGGGCAGGCCTTTGGGGTAGACCTGGTCGAGGCCGGAAGTCAGAAGGCGCTCGCCGACCTCCACGGACGATTCATTCATGACGTACTCGAGTTGGCACTGATTTTGCCCGGCGCCTTTGGTGATGCCCTGCACGCGGCTGCGCTCCAGTGCTGCGGCCACGCCGCTGGAGGTGTCGGTAATCAGCAATACCTGCGACGTGTGAGGGAAGACTTCGAGCGTCTTGCCCACGACTCCCGCGGGGGTCATCACCGCGAGGTCCGGCATAAGGCCGGCGTCCGTTCCCTTATCGATATAGATGGCTTTGGAAGCTTCACCGGGACTGGTGGCGATGACTTCCGCCGCCACCGTCTGGAACGGCAAGCGGCTTCGAAATTCCAGAACTTGCCGCAGGCGGCGCGCTTCCGCCGCTTGTTCGGAGAGTTGCTGGATCTCGGCGCGCGCGTTCACCAGTTGCGCCTGCAGTTCACGGTTCTGCTCGTGCGTGGCCAGGAGATCTCGATAGGTTCGCCAGGTCCCTGCCGTCGTGTCGGCGACGCCATGCCAGGCGCGCTCGAAGGGGTCGAGGGCGGCGACTGCCCACACCTGGATCAAGCGAACCTTCTGGTTGCGGGTAATCTGAGCGGAGACCAGAAGCAGTTGGGCCAGCAGGACGGCGGCCAGAATGAAAAAGGCCCGATGGCGGACAACGAAGATCTGCACCTTCTCCGGCGCCTCGCGCTCCGGGGGGCGGTCCTGCCGCAGCAGTTCGGGTGAGTGAGGGTCGAAGACCATGGCGGTCAGTTCTTACGTTCCAGCGTTTCGGGCGCGCTCTCCGAATGCTTCATCGACTTCGGCCCGGATTCGCTCTATTCGATGGCGACGCGCTTCAGGAGGCGGAAGTCCGTCAGCATCCGCCCGGTGCCGAGCACGACCGAGGCGAGCGGATCTTCGGCAATCGAAACCGGCAAGCCGGTCTCCTCGCGGATGCGCTTGTCGAAGTTCTTGAGCAGGGCGCCGCCGCCGGTCAGCACGATACCGCGATCGGAGATGTCCGCAGAGAGTTCGGGCGGCGTCCGCTCGAGCGCCACGCGGAGGGCGTTGACGATGGTCGCCACGCACTCCGAGAGCGCGTCGCGAATCTCCGAATCGTCGATGGTCAGCGTCTTGGGAATTCCTTCCAGCAGGTGCCGGCCCTTGATCTCCATCGTCAGGGGTTTATCCAGCGGGTAGGCGGAGCCGATTTCGACCTTGACCTGCTCGGCCGTGCGCTCGCCCACCAGCAGGTTGTACTTGCGCTTCAGGTAGGCGGTGATGGCCTCGTCCATTTCGTTGCCCGCCACGCGCACCGAGCGGGCGTAAACAATGCCGGAAAGCGAAATCACGGCGATATCAGTCGTCCCGCCGCCGATATCCACGATCATGCTGCCGGAGGGCTCGGTGATGGGAAGCCCGGCACCAATCGCGGCCATCATGGCTTGCTCGACCAGATAGACTTCGCTGGCCTTGGCGCGCATGGCGGAGTCTTGCACGGCGCGCTTCTCCACCTGGGTGATCTCCGAAGGCACGCCGATGACGATGCGCGGGTGCACGAACATCTTGCGGTTGTGCGCCTTCTGGATGAAATAATTCAGCATCTTCTCGGTCACCTTGAAGTCGGCGATCACGCCGTCCTTCAGAGGCCGGATGGCCACGATGTTGCCCGGCGTGCGGCCCAGCATTTCCTTCGCCTCGCGCCCCACGGCTTCGACATCGCCGGTGAGCTTGTTAATGGCCACGATGGAAGGCTCATTGACCACAATGCCTTTGCCCTTGGCATAGACCAGCGTGTTGGCGGTGCCGAGATCGATCGCCAGATCGGATGAGAACAAGCTGAACAGCGAACGGAAATTCATTCCCACAAATTACTCCAACGGGCTACCGGATAATGGCGTGCCAGGATTGGTCACTCCACGACGATGCTCTTGCGGATCGTGCGCATGTCCCCCTTGCGATTCTGCGCCGTGATGGTGATCTGGTTCAGGCCGCCCTTGGCCAGAGGCGAGGTGAAATGCCGGAAGCTCCCGTCCGCGGCGATGGAGAAGACCTGCTCGTTGTTGATGATCACCGTGGAGCCGGGCTCCGTCCGGCCCACCACCTCCAGAACTCTGCCGTGCTGGACGACCCGGTCGATCTCGAGAAACGCCTGACTGCCGGACTGGGCCTGCTGCACCAGGGTAAAGCGGTTGGCCATGCTGGGCTGGCTTTCGCCCCCCTTGCTGTCAATGGAGGACACCGCCCAATAATAGGTTCCTTCCTCCAAGCCGGTCAGCCGCACTGTCGTCCGGCCCACCACTTTGCGGTCGGCCACGAGGTTGGAGAACATGCCGGAGGGGGAAATTTGCAGGTGATAGCCCTCCGCTCCCGGCACGCTGCTCCAGGAGAAATCCAGATTGGTGTTCTTCGGGTCGGCAGTGATGGTCAGGTCCATGTTGGGCGGACTCACGAGCGTCGGCGGCGCAATCACGCGCGCCTGCACCAGTCCCGGCTTGTCACGATCGAACGAGACCTGGTCGTACTGGCCGAGGCGAATGGTCGTCGTGCCCCGCGTCACGTCGGCAGTGCCCTGCTGCACGGTGAATTCGTGGACGTTGCGGTTGGGGTCGTTGCGCAACACGGCGCGGCTTTCTTCCGTCAGGTTGGCCACCGCATTCTCAAAGGAAACGCGGGAAGTCGAACCGGGAACTTCGAATCTTCCGGTGGAGAGGTCCACGGCCCCGGCGCTGACATTGACTGCCACCCGGGTCGCTTTGGTGACGGGATCCTCGCGGCTCTCCTCCACCACGATGAGCGAGTCGGGTTTGAGCACGTAGTTCGTGCCATCCGCGAAGATGAGGCGGGCCACGCCATCGCCGGCGGTCTGAATCGTGTCGCCCTTCTCGAGGTTAGTGTTGTAGTCGGCCCGCACCCATTGCGCTGACTGTGCCTTGCGCACGCGCACCGTACCGTCAATGTTGACGAAATGCGCCTGGCGCTTCGACTCGGTCGACCCGGTCGCTGCGGTGTCCGCCAGCTTCGCCGAAACGACGGCGAGAAGGTCGCGCGCTTTCTGGCCAAAGTACTTGGGCGCAATCAGATAGAGCACCAGGCCAAAGCCCAGCAGCGCCAGCGTGGCGTAGGCGCCGATGGTGCGATAGGAGATCGTCGTCCATTCGACTTCAACCTTGCGTCCGGGTTCGGGGAGTGGCATTCGCGGTGGTTCCATGTTCGCCCTAAGCTTGCCTATTGTTTATCAAAGCCTTAGCAGGGTCAAGGGGTTATGCGATGTGAAGCGGCTTCTCGAAGGGCAGGACTCTTCCCGAACTGGCGATAAGCCTCGCATGGGCGGCGGGCGTGGGGGCCATTTGAATTGCCCCCGACGCGCGCACTATAATGGGTGGTTTGGGCGTAGCGGGGCGACGACAACTGGGCGTACCCATTTCCGGGAGCGATTGATCCCGCTGCGCTGATGGGCAAGGTGGTAGGCTTTGGCGACCTCCAATCGTCAGACAGGAAACGGTTTACCTTCCGCTCCGGGCCTGGGCGTTTCGGCGTCCATGGAAGCGGCTTCCGGCTCGACTGCGATGGCTGCGGTGCCCGTCGTGCAGGACTCCATCATCGTTCGCGGGGCGCGTGTTCACAATCTGAAGAACATCGACTGCGAGATCCCCCACAATCAAATCACGGTCATTACCGGCGTCTCCGGCTCCGGCAAGTCGAGCCTGGCCTTCGATACGATCTACGCCGAGGGCCAGCGTCGCTACGTGGAGTCGCTCTCCGCGTACGCTCGGCAATTCCTGGAGCGCATGGAGAAGCCCGACGTTGACGAGGTGGAAGGCATCGCGCCGGCGGTGGCGATTCGCCAGAAGAACGCCACACGCAATCCTCGCTCCACGGTGGCGACGGCGACGGAGATCTACGATTACCTGCGGCTGCTCTACTCGCGCATCGGCATCACAACTTGCCCCCAGTGTCACGAGATCGTGCGCAAAGACAACGTGGATGAGATCGCCGATCGTGTGCTGGCGCTTGCGCCGGAGCGGCGTTTCTATGTGCTCTTCCGGGTCTATTCCGGCATTTCCGGCCACGGGGAGGTTTCGCCGCCGGTGGCTCGGCGCGGGCGCGGCAAGCGCGCCAGCTCCAATGTAGCGCCGGGCTTGACCCCTGCAGGTGCCGCCTTGAAGAGAGGCGATGCCCCGACGCCACCGGATGAATCCCTCAAGCCTCGACTATTCTCCCTCCGCCAGGCGGGCTTCAACCGCCTTTATCAGAACGGCCGTGTCTTCGAATTCTCGACCCCGGAGTCCTTGTTGGAAGTAGACTTCGCGCGGCCCGTGGATGTCCTGGTGGACCGCCTTGCCATTGGGACCGAAATCCGCCAGCGCCTGATTGATTCCATCGAGGTCTGTTACCGCGAGGGCGGGGAAGCGATTCTGGAGTTTGTTGCCACGGAGGCCACAGCCGCGCCCGAGCGACTGGTCTTCAACGACCGTTTCGAGTGCAAGCGTTGTGGCACGGTCTTCCAGGAACCCGAGCCGCGCTTTTTTTCTTTCAACAATCCCTACGGCGCCTGCCCACGTTGCCAGGGGTTCGGCAACACGATTGATTTCGATCTCGACCTGGTGATTCCCGACAAAGGCAAGAGCCTGGCGGAGGGCGCCGTCGATCCCTGGACCAAGCCGCGCTACCGCGGCTGGCTGAACGAACTGAAGCGCCGGGCGCGCACCTGCGGCGTTCCCCTCGACTCCCCCTTTTACCGCCTCACCGCCGACCAGCGGCGCTGGGTCATCGACGGAGACGAAGAGTTCGAGGGCCTGCGGGGCTTCTTCGAGTATCTGGAGCGGAAGAAATACAAGCTCCATGTGCGCGTCTTCCTCAGCCGCTATCGAGGCTACACGCTTTGCCCGGAGTGCCAGGGCGGGCGGCTGCGACGCGAGGCGCTCCATGTGAGCATCGAAGGCAAATCCATTACCGATGTCTGCCGGATGTCCATCCAGGAATCCTACCGCTTCTTCAACGAGCTGCGACTCACGCCCTATCAGGAAGCCGTCGCCGACAAGGTGCTGGATGAGATCCGCTCCCGCCTTCGGTACCTCTACAAGGTTGGCCTGGAATACCTGACGCTCGACCGGCTGGCTTCGACACTCTCGGGAGGTGAATCGCAGCGCATCCAGCTCGCCACCTCGCTCGGATCGAACCTCGTGGGCGCGCTCTACGTCCTCGATGAACCCTCGATTGGCCTTCACCCCCGCGACACGGGACGGCTGATCGATATTCTGGGCAGCCTGCGCGACCTCGGCAACACGATCCTCGTTGTCGAGCACGATCCGGAAATGATGCGCCACGCGAACCGCATCCTCGACCTCGGACCAGGCGCGGGCGAACACGGCGGGCGCGTCATTTATCAGGGAGACCTGGCAGGTCTGAAGGCTGATTCGCACTCGCTCACGGGCCGCTATCTGGCGGGGGAGCTGGAAATCCCCGTGCCCACGGACCGGCGGAAGCCCGGCAAGCACTGGCTGAAGCTGCGCGGGGCGCGCCAGCACAATTTGAAATCCATCGACGTCGAAATTCCCCTCGGCCTGATGGTTTGTATCTCGGGGGTTTCCGGATCGGGGAAGTCGACGTTGGTCCACGACGTTCTCTACAACGCGCTGGTCTCGCGCCGGGGGATGGCCGCCCCGCGCGCCGACTATGACCGCATCGAAGGCGACCAGCATGTTGGCGAGATACTCCTTGTGGACCAGTCGCCACTCGGGCGCACGCCGCGCTCCAACCCCGTCACCTACATCAAAGCCTTCGACGCCATCCGAGAACTGTTCGCCGCCACGCCGGAAGCGCGCCGGCGGAATTACACCCCGGGCTTCTTCTCCTTCAACATTCCCGGCGGGCGCTGCGAAACCTGCCAGGGCGACGGCACGGTCACGGTGGAGATGCAATTCCTGGCTGACGTGGAACTCGTCTGTGAGGAGTGCCGCGGGCGGCGCTTCAAGCCTGGCGTGCTCGAAATCCGCTGCAAGGGGAAAAGCATTCACGACGTCCTTCAGATGACGGTGAAGGAGGCGCTGACGTTCTTTTCCAGCGTCCCCAAAGTCACCAACAAGATTCGGGTCCTGGAGGAAGTAGGGCTGGGATACCTCAGGCTGGGGCAGTCTGCGACGACGCTTTCCGGCGGCGAGGCACAGCGCGTGCGCCTGGCGGCGTATCTGGCGCAGCAGACCAGTGAAAACACTCTTTTCATTTTCGACGAACCGACCACCGGTCTCCACTTCGACGATATCAACAAACTGCTCTCCGCCTTCCGCAAGCTGATTGAAGCCGGTGCAAGCGTCCTCATCATCGAGCATAATCTCGAGGTGCTGAAGACGGCCGACTGGATCATTGACCTCGGCCCGGAAGGTGGCGCGGACGGGGGCTATCTGGTCGCCGCCGGTCCGCCGGAGGCGTTGCTCAAGAACGCGCGTTCGTACACGGGAAAATTCCTGGCAGGCTACCTCTCCCATCCCGGAGGACGGAGTGCTTCGGAAGCTCAAGGCCGCTGAACGGTCTCTGTCACTCGTGCTCGCTTTCGGCGCCCTGCTCGTCTCGCCGGTGTCGCTTGATGCCCAGCGCGCCGCGGCTCCCAAGGCTCCGCCCGCCAAGCCCGCCGTGACGAAACCTCCGGACGTGTCCGCCTTGCTCAAGACCGCCAGCGAAGCCTTCGACCACAAGGACCTCCCGGCAGCGGTGAAAGCGCTCCAGGCTGTTCTGGAAGCTGAGCCGAAGATGACCGCGGCGTGGTTCAATCTCGCCTACGCCTACACGGGTCTCGGCCAGAAGGAAGAAGCCATCAAAGCCTACAAGAAGACGCTCGAACTCCAGCCCGATCTCTTCGAGGCGCATTTGAATCTGGGGATTCTCTTGATGGAGCTGAAGCGTCCGGCCGAGGCGCAGCCCCAGCTCGCGAAGGCGGTGGAACTGAAACCCGAGCACACGCGCGCCCACTTGTATTATGGCCGGGCACTCAGCGCCGGCGGTCAGCCGGACGCGGCGGCGAAAGAATTCCAGGAAGCGATGCGGCGCGATCCCGCGCTCGCCATCGCGCCGTTCGACCTCGGGCAGGTCCTGCTCACTCGCAAAGATTTTGCCGGCGCTCTGGAGGCTTTCCAAAAGGCGTCGGAACTCGACCCCAAGCTGTCGCAGGCGCGGCTCGGGGCGGCCCTGGCGCTGGAAGGCCTGAAGCGGGATCCGGAAGCCGCCGCGCAGTTTGAACAATATCTTACTGCGCAGCCCGGAGACTTCGAAACGCGCTTTCACCTGGCGAGCATCGATCTCCAGCAGGGAAAGAATGAGAAGGCGCTGGAAGGCCTGCAAATGGTCTACAGCGCTGATCCCAAGATGCCCGGTGTTGCGGCGGCGCTAGGCGATGTCTGCGCGCTTCTCAAACGACTACCCGAATCAGAAAAGTATTATCGCGAGGCGCTCGCCGCATCACCCGGCGAGCCCGACTTGCATCGCGCCCTGGGCCAGACCTTGCTCGACCAGCAGAAATACCCGGAAGCCGAGGCCGAGTTCCGCGCCTGTCTCAAGCTCGACCCCAGGAACAAGGACGCCTTCAAAGGACTCGCCACGAGCGTCTACCTTCAGAAGCGCTACGGCGAGGCCGTGCCGCTGATGGAGGCCCAGGCCGCCGCGCCCAATCCTCCCGTTGGCCTTTACTTTGTGCTGGGAAGCTGCTACGACCACTTGCGCGACCTTCCCAAAGCGATCGAAAACTACGAGCGTTTTCTCGCGCTCTCGCAGAACCAGAATCCCGATCAGGAATGGCAGGCCCACCAGCGCGTCAAACTCCTCCGACGTGAACTGCGAAAGTAGTTATAATTATGCTCAATCATGGGCGGGACCGGAACAAAGCGGCTGCCGCTGTGCTTGGTGTGTTGTCTGGTGCTGTCGGCCGCGACGCTCCTGGCAAGGCGGGCGGACAAGGAAGGCGACCTTTTGGCGCGCCTGGAGCACGAGACCGATCCCGTCAGACACGCCCAGCTCGAAATCCGCTTGGCCCACGTCAAGCTTGCGCAGGCGACGGAGGCTTTCGACCTGGGAAACATTATTGGCAGCAGGGAACTGTTGGGGGCGTTTCTCGAACGCTTGCACAGCGCCTGGAGCACACTGCAGAAGTCTGGCCGCCCGGCGCACAAGCGGCCCCAGGGTTTCAAAGAACTCGACATCGAACTGCGGGAAGACGCCCGCTATCTTGAGGACCTCAAGCATCGCTTCCCGTATTCCGACCGCGAGCCAGTGGAGAAGGTTGCGCATGAGGTGGACGAGCTTCGCAACGAGGTGCTGAAAGCCCTCTTCCCGCCCTTCTCCCCCAAGAAGAAGTAACGCCGGCTTCCGCCGGACGAGGATGCAATCGCGATGGAGAGCAGCTTAAGGAGACTTGGCCTTTCGCTGGCGCTTGTGCTGCTGGCTTCCGGGACGCTCGAAGCACAGTCGGGGGCGCGGCTGAACGAGGAAGAAGAAGACAAGCTGCGGGAGGCACAAGACGCCGGCCCGCGCATCGTGGTGTACCTCGATTTTCTGCAGGACCGCCTGTCGCGGTTCGAGTCTTTCCGCCACAGGCCCGACGATCCCAAATACAATTACGCCGGCTACCTGGACGACCTCATGGGCGAGTACATTGCCATTAATGAAGAAATGAAAAACTGGATTCAGTTTCAGTACGAGCATTCGGCCGACATGCGCGGCGGCCTTCGGGCGCTGCTCGATCGCGGCCCGCAGCAGCTCGTGACCTTGCGCGCCATCCAGTCATCGCCGGACGCCTATGCCGGCAAGTATGGCGATTCGCTCCGCGACGCGATTGACCAGCTTTCCGACACGCTCGACGGGGCCACCCAGGCGCTGGCCGGGCAGGAAAAGAAGTATGGCGAGTTGAAAAAGCAGGAAAAGGAAGACAAGCGCCTCGCCAAGGAACGCGCCAAGGAAGAAACCAAGCGTACCAAGCAGGAGAAGAAGCTGCGCAAGCGACACGCGAAAGACCGCGTGCCGGGCGACACGGCGGACGAATAATTGAATAGTCCCACCTCGACCACCCACCCTGAACAACTCTGGCTGCCGCTCGATCCGGAGGCGGCGCTGGAGGCGGTGTTTCACCGCGCCTTCCGCCGCCTGGGGGTGAAACATCCGGCGCCGGAATTCCGCGCCGAGTACCGACCCTTCACGACCCTGCGCAGCACCATCCGGCTGCGGGACCATTGCGCGGAGATTCGGGTGGCCGACATCCTCGCCGAGGCGCCACCGATTGTTAAGGAAGCGCTGGCGGAGATTCTCCTTGCCCAGGTCTATCGTCGTCGGCCGTCGCAGGAAGCGCGCGCCTGCTATCTCGCTTACGTTTACAGCCCGGCGGTGCGGCAACGCGTCGACACGATGCGCCGGCAGCGGGGCCGCAAGCGGCTCCTGCCGCCGCGGGGGCGTCACTTTGACCTGGAAGAAATCTTCCAGCGGCTCAACGAGCGCTTTTTCGGCGGCGCACTCGACCCGGCGCGGCTGGGCTGGAGCCCGCACCTTTCGCGCAGCCTCCTCGGCCACTACGACGCCGCGCACGGAACGATCATGATCAGCCGGTGGTTCGATACCGCGGAGGTCCCGCGCTATCTCGTCGAGTATCTGGTTTTCCACGAGATGCTGCACATCAAGTACCCGGTGGAGCGCGACGGCCACCGGCGCGTGGTACACTCACGGGCATTTCGCGCCGCGGAGAGGAAATTTCCCCACTACGAGCGGGCACGCCGCCGACTGATGCAAATGGCGCGGGTTCTCTAGCGCCGCCGCTCTTCCGGCTTGTGGAACTGATGGCGCGAATCGAGCAGGAACTCTGAGGGGAGGGACGGACGATGGGCAACAAAATCCGGCGTCTTTTCGTTACGGTTTGGATTGTGGGATCGTTTGGGGTCGGCGCGCTGGCCGCGCCACCGCTCACGCTGACATCGCCCGACGGCGCGCTGGCTGTTTCCTTCCAGCTGAAATCCCTGCCGCAACCCTATCTGCCGGGCCTGCGGGCCTACTACAGCATTTCTTACCAAGGCAAGCCGGTGCTCACCGACTCGCCACTGGGACTCGATTTCAAAGGCGGTCCTGCCCTCGATCAGGACTTTGAGATCACGGGCTTGGACCGCCAGTCGCACGATTCGGCGTGGGAGAACGCTTTCGGACCGAAGCGTAAAATTCGAGATCACTACAATGAACTCGCCGTGTCCTTACGCGAGCGGCCTGCCCCTCACCGCCGTCTCGACCTGATTTTCCGCTCCTACGACGAAGGTGTGGCGTTCCGCTACGTGCTGCCGAAGCAGGACGCTTTTGATCGTTTCACGCTTTCGTCGGAAAACACGGGCTTCTATTTTCCGCACCCGGGAACGGCGCTTGCGCTGTCGCTGGGAAGCTTCACGTCTTCTTACGAAACCGATTATGACCGTGTGAGCCTTGATGAAATCAAGCCGGCCTCGACGATCGGCCTGCCGCTCCTGGTCGAGCTCACGAATGGCCCCTGGGTGGCGCTGCTCGAAGCCGACCTGACCGACTATGCTGGAATGTACGTCGGGGGCGTTCTCGGCGTGCCGAACGCGCTGGTGAGCAAGCTTTCCCCGCACCCCGAACACTCGGATGAGGCCGTCGAAGCCGCCACTCCGAAACCAACCCCCTGGCGGATCGTGATGGTCAATTCCCGCCCGGGCGCTCTGATCGAGAATAACTTCATCGTGCTCAATCTCAGCGCTCCCTGCGCTCTCAGCGACACCTCATGGATTAAACCCGGCAAGTCCGCGTGGGACTGGTGGTCGGGCAGCTTCGCCCGCAATGTGAGCTTCAAGCCCGGCATGAACACCGAGACCATGATGCACTACGTGGACTTCGCCGCGCGCCACAAGTTCGAATACATGCTCGTCGACGCCGGGTGGTATCCGGAGGCCGATTACACTCATCCCATCGATATCCTCCATCACACGGCCGAGACCGATGTGCCACGTATCATCGAGTACGCGAATCAAAAGGGCGTGAAGATTCTGCTGTGGGTCTTCTGGGGCGCGCTCGACAAGCACCTGGACGAGGCCTTGAATCTCTACAAGAGCTGGGGCGCAGCGGGCATCAAAGTGGATTTTATGGATCGCGACGATCAGGAGATGGTGAACTTCTACGAGCGCGTGGCGCGCAAGACCGCGGAGATGAAAATGACCCTCGATTTCCATGGCGCCTACAAACCCACGGGTCTCCGCCGCACTTATCCCAACCTGCTCACGCGCGAAGGGGTGATGGGACTTGAGTATAGCAAGTGGAGCGAACGCATCACACCCCAGCACGATGTGACGCTGCCCTTCACTCGCATGCTCGCTGGGCCGATGGATTACACGCCGGGTGGATTCCGGAACGCGACGCGCGGGGAGTTCCAGGCGCGCAACCTCGAACCGATGACCCAGGGCACGCGCGCCCACGAGCTCTCCAAGTACGTCGTCTTTGAGAGCCCGCTGGTGATGGTCTCGGATTACCCCGAAGCTTATGAGGGCCAGCCGGGGTTCGAGTTTAGCGAGAAAGTGCCGACGGTTTGGGATGACACCAATGTGTTGAACGGCGAGCCCGGTCAGTTCATCACCATCGCGCGCCAGAAAGGTAACTCGTGGTTCCTCGGCGCGATGACCAATTGGGACGCGCGCGATTTGGAAATTCCGCTGGGATTTCTTGGTTCAGGCGAGTACGAAGCCCAGATCTTCGCCGACGGCGCAGACGCCGATAAAGTCGCGACCAGCCTGAGCATCTCGACAAAACGCGTGAAGGCGACAGACAAACTGAACATCCGCCTCGCCCCCGGCGGCGGGCTGGCGGTGATTTTTTCGCCCGCCAAGTAGCGGCGGCAAACCGCGGCATTCCGGGGGATTGTCACGACGGGCGTGCCTACGATTTCCCGCGGCCGTAGAGCACGTGGCCCGGTTTCGCCCCGGTGTGCTCTCCCTTGTTTAGCACGACCGTCCCATTGACGATTACGTATTCGATTCCCACCGAGTACTGGAGCGGGTTTTCGAAAGTAGCTCTGTCCGTGACGATTGCCGGGTCGAAGATAGTAATATCGGCAGCCATGCCGGGTCGCAGCAGGCCGCGGTCGTTCAAGCCGTTGATCTGAGCGGAAAACGAAGTCATTTTGCGAATCGCTTCCGGTAGGGTTAGCACCTTCTGCTCGCGCACGTAGTAACCGAGGACGCGTGGGAAAGTCCCATAAAAGCGCGGGTGCGGTTTGCCGGCGAAGGCCATAGCGGGATTCACCGCCGTGCCGTCCGAGCCGATGCCCACCCAGGGTTGCTGCATGGCGAGGCGCACATCCTCGTCGCTCATACCGAAGTAGACGGCCTCAGCACTTCCGCCTTCGGAAATCAGCAGATCGCAGAGCGCATCGAGCGGGTCCTTGCCCATCGCCCCCGCGACCTCGTCCATGCGCTTCCCTTCGTACTGTTTGTTCTCCGGCTTCTGCAGCGCGGCCACCAGCACTCCGTGCCAGCCACCCACGCTTTTCACCTCGTTGTCGCCCCAACCCGGCAACCCGTTCTCGATCGCCCGGCGGATCTCGGCGCGCACTTTGGGGTCCTTCAAGCGTGCGACGAACTCTTCCGACGTGCCCTCCATGAATTTGGGCGGAATGCACATTTCCAGTCCGGTCATAGCCGCAATGTAGGGATACTGGTCGGCGGTAATTTCGAGGCCCCGGTCGCGCGCCGCCTGAATGCGCTCGATCTGCTCCGGCATGTGGCCCCAGTTGGCGCGCCCGTACTTCTTGAAGTGGAAGATGTGCGTGGGCAGTTCCCCCTTTTCGCTGATTTCAATCGCTTCGTCGAGAGCGCTCAAACTCGTATCGCTCTCGCTGCGGATGTGGGTGGCATAAATGCCCCCGTATTGCGCCGCCACTTTCGCGAGCTCGATTAATTCGCCGGTCGTCGCAAAAGAGTTGGGCGGATAGATGAGCCCCGAAGAGAGCCCGATAGCACCGTCGCGCATCGCCTGCTCGACCAGGCCTTTCATCCTTTCCATCTCCTCGGCGGAGGGCGCGCGGTTGACGTTTCCCATTACGCATTCGCGCACTTGTCCGCTGCCGACATATGAGGCGATATTGACGGAAATCCCCTGCCGCTTGAACCGCGCGAAGTATTCGGCGTAAGTTGTCCAGTCGCCCTTCAGGCCCATCGGCTCAAGGCTTCTCTCAAAGTCCATGGCGGCGGGTCCGAGCACCGGCGCGGCGGAGGACGCCTCACCCAGAATTTCCGTCGTTACGCCTTGGCGGATTTTGCTCTCCGCCTTGCCATCCACGAGCAACGTGAAATCCGAGTGGCTGTGCAGATCGATGAAGCCGGGCGAAACGATTAGGCCCTTGGCGTCGATGACTTGGCGCGCCGTGGCCCCGGGCAGCCGGCCCACAGCCACGATCTTGCCGTCCTTCACCGCCACTGACCCCGCAAACCACGGTCCGCCCGTGCCATCGAGGATGCGGCCGTTGGTGATTAGCAGGTCGTATTGCAGCGGCGGGGCGGATTGCGCCACGGTCTGGAGGCTCATCAATGTAACGGCCACCAAGCCAACCCACACAAACCACGAGTGACGAAAACTGCTTTTAACCAGTTTCACTGGAATCTCCTTCGTTTGCGTCGTGGGGCCAGTCCATGAGCGGCGGCGATGGGGTGGCGCGGGCGTCTCGCCCGTGGCTCACGCGCAAAATGCAAGTGCTAAGACGGTCATAAACAGGGGCCACAGTTAGGGGAATCACCATCTCCCGCCCTCTCCGGCCCGCGCTGCATTATACTGGACTCCCATGAGCGAAGAATCAAAGACGCATCTGGTCCCGATCCGAATCTTCAGTGGCAATACGGCGCGGCTGGACGCGGAACTGGCCCGGGGTCTGCTGGCCCAGGAGGGGATCGAGTGCGAGATCCCCGGAGAGGTCGCTGCCGACACGTTTCCTTTTCTCGACGTGCAGTTGCTGGTGCGCGAGGAAGACGCGGAGCGCGCGACTCAATTTCTAGAAAGCGCCCTTGCCACCGCAGGGCCGGAGGATCAGTCTGTCGGGGAAGAGGAAGAACCCGAGGCGGGCTGAGTGCGGGTCGATGAGTGGCGCGAGCGCAGCTGACGCTCCAATCGGTTGATGGCCTTTTGGATGTCTCGCGCTTCCTCTGCCTCTTTGCTCGAAGGCAGCAGGTCGAGGTACTTGCGGTAATTCTCCAACGCTTTCTGCTTCAAGCCCAGGCGGTCGTAGACGTTCCCCATGCCGAGATACGACGGCGCATAGTAGGGATCAGTCTTCGCCGCTTCCTGAAAGCGGCTGAGCGCGGCGCGGTAGCGCTTCCTCCTCAGATAGAAATTTCCCACCTCGACCGACTTCCAGGCAGCGGGCGGGACATAAGGCTTGGCTTCCGCTTCCGGTTCGGGCGGCGCGACGTCCTGGGCGACGAGCGGCGGCAGGCCTGCACTCAGGGCGAGAAAAAGGGCCGCGATGACCAGCCAGCGCATGTGATGATTGTCGCCGCGTCCCTCCAAAGCTGTCAATGCGTGGGCGCGCACCGCCGCCCGGGGGCCGATTGACACCCCCGTCGCCGGGCCGATAATGAAAGGCGGGAAGTTATATGCCTGAGGCACTGGCCAGGAAAGCGGAAGCCTTGCCCGCCCAGCCCGGCGTTTACATCTTCAGGGATGAGGCGGGCCGGCCCATCTACGTCGGCAAGGCGAAGTCGCTGCGCCAGCGCGTGCGCTCGTACTTTCAGGAGTCGCGCCCGCCCGACGCCAAGCGCGACCGGATGCTTGAGGCTGCCCGTGACCTCGAGACCATCCTGGTGGACAACGAGCGCGAGGCCATTGCTCTAGAGAACAATCTCATCAAGCAGCTCAAGCCGCGTTACAACGTCCTGCTGCGCGATGACAAGAGCTACCCGCACATCAAGCTGACTCTGGGCGAGCGCTTCCCGCGCGTCTATGTGACGCGGCGGCTGAAGAAGGACGGCTCGGCTTACTTCGGGCCCTACTTTCCCGCCCGCCTCGCCTACCGCATTGTCGATTTGATCCACCGCCGCTTCCTGGTGCCTTCCTGCACAGTAGACCTGACGCGTTTCCACCCGCGGGCGTGCCTCCAATACCACATCAAACGCTGCTTGGGTCCGTGCGTCGAGGGCTTGACCACGCCGGATCGCTACGCCGAGGCGGTACGCGACGTGCGCTGGTTGCTGGAGGCGCGCGAAAGCGACTTGGTGCGCGATTTGCACGCCCGCATGATTGCTGCCTCCGACGCCGAGCAATTTGAGGAGGCGGCGCGCTACCGCGACCTGGCCGCCACGGTCGAAGAGTTGAAGGAGCGGCAGAAGATGGCCGCGGCGCGCGGCGAGGACGCCGACATCTTCGGCTTCCACCAGGAAGGACCGCTGGTGGCCGTGAACCTCTTCCACCTGCGGGGCGGGCGCGCCGTCGACCGGCGGGAGTTTTTCTGGGAGGACCTCAAGGACTTCAATCCCCACGAACTGTTCTCCTCGCTGGTCAAGCAGGTGTACCTCGACCAGCCGTATGTTCCGGCGGAGATTCACGTGCCCGTGGATTTTGACGATCGCGAGATTCTGGAGGAACTGCTTTCCGAGAAGCGTGGGCGGAAGGTGGAAATCCACACGCCGCAACGCGGGCCCAAGCGCGCCCTGCTGGAACTGGTGGCGCGCAACGCCCGGCACAGCTTCGAGCGCCGCTTCCGCATCCTCAAACCGCAGACGCGCGAAATGCTAGAAGGCTTGGCGGAAGCGCTCGAACTCCCCAAACCTCCTGAGCGCGTCGAATGCTTCGACGTCTCGCACATTCAGGGAACCGATATCGTGGCCTCGCTGGTGGTTTGGGAGGGCGGAAGAATGAAGAAAGCGGACTACCGGAAATTCATCATCAAGACCGTGCCCTCGAATGATGACTTTGCCAGCATGCGCGAGGTGGTCGCCCGCCGCTACCGCCGGCTCCAGGAAGAAAAGAAGCCGCTGCCCGACCTGATCCTCATCGACGGCGGTATCGGCCAGCTCCACGCCGCGGCGCAGTCACTCGAAGAGTTGCAGATTATTAACCAGCCGCTTGCCAGCATTGCCAAACGGGAGGAAATCCTGTTCGTGTATGGGCGCGAGAAGGAGCCGGTGGTGCTCGACCATCATTCCCCGGTCCTGCACCTCATTCAGCAGATCCGGGATGAGGCGCACCGCTTTGCGGTCGGCTTCCACCGTGCCCGCCGGGTCGGCCGTCAGATCACCAGCGAACTTCTCCAAATCGACGGTGTCGGAGAACGAACTGCAAAGAAGCTGTTGCGTCAGTTCGGCAGCCTGACCAGAATCCAGGAGGCCCGCGCGGAAGAACTGGCGCAGGTAATTCCCACCCGCCAGGCGAAGGCTATAGTCGCCCACTTTGCCACCATAAAGGATCCCAGCCATTAAATAAGTCGTCCAGACGGTCTAAGAATAATCAATTCAAAATCCTAACTTTCCACTTGCCTTAGACGTTTCGGTTTGGTAGATTCTTCGCTGGAAGTCGATGGAGGTTCGCCATGAGTGACTGCAACGGAGTACATTACCTGGGGTTCCTGCTGGTGGGGATGGGGGTCGGCGCCGGGTTGGCGCTGCTGTTCGCCCCTCAATCCGGGAAGGACACGCGCAAGTATCTGGCCCGGCGCGCCGAGGAAGGGTCCGACTACGTGACATCGGTGGGCAAGGGACTTCGCGACAAGGCTGAGGAAGCTGTGGGACGCGGGAAAGACTGGGCGAGCAAGCTTGCTCAGTAGATTGCGGGAGGGTTTTTCATGAGTGACGACAACGGAGCATCGAAGGTTGCCTATTTCCTAGCGGGGATGGGTTTGGGAGCGATTGTGGCGCTGCTCTTCGCGCCGCGGTCGGGCAAGGAAACGCGCGACTACCTCACGCAGAAGGCGGAGGAGGGCCGCGGCTACGTGACTACCAAGGGCAGGGAGATTCGCGGGCAGGCCGAAGCGGCCGTGGACCGGGCTCGGGACGTGGTGGCGAAGCAGAAGGAGCAGCTTTCGGCCGCTCTCGAGGCCGGCAAGCAGGCTTATCAGGAAGAGAAAGGCAAGGCGAAGTAGTGCTGCCCTTGCGAGACCCCTGTTGAAGGGTAGACCATGGCCAATGACACTGGACTAATTGTGGTGCTCGTGCTGGTTGCCGTAGCGGTGCTGATGCAGGCTAGCGCGATGGTGGGGATCTGGCTCACCATGGGCAAGATCCATGGGGAGCTGCAGGGAGTGCGGGCCGACATCAAGCAGCGGCTCGATCCCCTTACCGAGTCAGTGGGCGAGATCCTGAACAACTCGCGCGAGCCGGTGCGGACCATCACCCAGAATCTGTCGGACATCAGCCGCACGTTGCGGCAACGGACGGAGCGCGTCGATGAGGCGGTCGCTGAACTGGTGGACAAGAGCCGGGTCCAAGTGGCGCGCATCGACGAGATGGTCTCGAACCTGGTGGCGAAGGTCGAGAACACGGCCGACGTCGTGCAGCGCGGGGTGCTTGCGCCGCTGAATGAAGTGGCAGCGGTGGTCAAGGGTGTGCGCTCGGGGCTGGAGTTCCTTTTCTCCCGACGGCGCCGGACGACCGCGACGGATGCCCCCGCCGACGAGCAGCTTTTCATCTAAAGAACGTCCGTCGTCACTTCCTTGCGGCGACGGCGCGTGGCTTTGCACGCCCGCAATAGTGACATCTGATTCCGGACACGATCCTTGCCTCAGCGCGATCCACGGAGGCTGTCCACTCCACTCCCTCGAGCCCTCGCGGTGGGCGTGTTCGCCCGCGCCCCGGCGGCGGGCCGCGCCAAGACGCGCCTGATCCTGCTGCTCGGGGCGCACGGTGCAGCCGAGCTCCAGACCGCACTCATCCTCGACACGGCGCGAAAAGTGAATAAGCTATCACGCACCGCGGAGCGCTGGTTTTTCTGCGCGGGCGGCACGTACTCGGATTTTCCCGGACACAGCGAATGGACCCTTGCTGAGCAGCGCGGCCGTGACCTCGGCGCGCGCGTCGATCGCGCCTTTCAAACCCTGTTGCGCCTCTACGAAGCGGCCGTCATTATCGGGACCGACTCACCCTTGCTGGCGCCGCGAACACTGCACCGGGCGCTCACCGAGTTGCGTGTCTGCGAGGCGGTGCTGGGCCCTTGTCCGGACGGTGGCTTCTATCTTATTGGCCTGCGACGGCCCGTCCCCGGGATCTTTCGCGGCGTGCGCTGGGGGACGAGCTTCGCCTTCCGTGACATGCGAAGGAATCTGATCGGCGCGGGGCTGGCATGCTCAATTCTCGAGCCTGTCTGGGACGTGGACCGCCCGGCCGACCTGCTTGCTCTGGCGCGGCGGCTGCGCAAAGAGCCATCCAAGCGCCAGCAGGCGCCGGCCCTCTGGCAATTTGTGAAGGCCCGCCGACTGGCCCTCGAATTGCCGGCAAAGCGAAAGGCTCGTGGCAGTGACGAATGATATTCTTTTAGCGAGTACCTTAAGAAGTTGGAGGTCGCGGTGAGGGTGAATACAAAGTTGACAGGACCATGCCGTGGCTGGTTCGGAAGGCCTTGGATTCTGCTTGCGGCGCTTGCGGTGACTCTGAGCACGGCAACGGGAGCGAGAGCCGCAGGCGGCGCGAGCGCCGAATCCTGGAAGGCCTCGGACCTCGTCGAGGTCGGTGACTTTGCGGCGGGCCTCTCCAAAGGCGGAGAGAAGCCGGTCATCGTTTACGTGGGTTTCGATTTTCTCTACAAGTCCGGGCACATTCCCGGGGCTCTCTACTTTGGCGCGGGAAGGACCGAGGAAGGATTGGCGGCGCTCACGAAGTGGGCGCGGACGGCACCGCGCGGGAAGACCATCGTGATGTACTGCGGCTGCTGCCCCTGGAGCGAGTGTCCCAACATCCGGCCGGCGTTCAGGGCACTGCGCGCGGCAGGCGTGACAAACCTCAAGCTGCTGCACATCCCCGACGACCTGCTCCACGACTGGATCAATCACGGCCATCCGGTTGAGAAGGGGCCGTAGCCGGGACGCGGCCACGACTCGCCCTCTCCGGACGGCCCGATGAGCCGCCCCGGCAAAACAAGTACTAAAATACGATTGGCGCTGCCCCGCGTTACCGCGGCGCCACGCGCTGCGCCAGTCGATTTCTGAAGTGCGCAGGAAAATGCTGGAAGCAGCCCCTCCCTCGCAATACAATGCTGCCACCGAAGTCCTCGCCCGAGTGAATCCCAGAGGAGCAGTGCGCCTTTCTTCAAACTCATCGAGAAGGAGCTCTCATGAAACGACCAGCGGTCTTTGATCGTCGCAGATTTCTCGAAGCCGCCACCAGGACGACGGCAGGGCTTGCGGTAGGCATACGGGGCGCGCCCGCGTTGCTCGCCCAGCGCAGTCCCAACGACGTGCTGCGAGTCGGCTGCATCGGCGTCGGCACGCAGGGCCATCGCCTGCTCCGGCAGGCGCAGGCCGTGCCCAACACGGAGATTCGCGTCATCTGCGATCTTTATCAGGGGAACATCGCGCGGGCGCGCCGGCTCACGAAGAACCCCAATGTGCGCATTGAGCCCGAATGGGAGAAGGTTGTTCAAGACCCGGAGATCGATGTGGTGATCATCGCCGCGCCGGACTTCTGGCACGCGCCGATGGTGGTCGCCGCCGCGCAGGCGAAGAAGGACATCTACGTCGAGAAAGGACTGTGCAGGACGCTGGACGAGGCCAAGGCCATGCGCAAGGCGGTGAAGGAGAACAAGGTCGTCTTGCAGCTGGGGCATCATTACAACAGCCTGCCGACGTTTCACAAAGCGCGGCAGCTTTTCTCCTCGGGCGCGCTGGGGAAGGTGCCGCTCGTGCGCACCTATATCGACCGCACCTCGGAGTTCCCGGAGTGGAAGTTCTACACCGATTACGACATTCACCAGGCGCCGTCGGACGCGGGCCCGCAAACGATCGACTGGACGCGTTTCCTTGCCAACGCCCCGACGCGGCCGTTCGACATCGAGCGCTTCTTCACCTGGCGCTGCTACTGGGACTACGGGACGGGGATCGCCGGCGACCTGATGAGCCATCTCTGGGATTCGGTCAACATGGTGATGGGGATGGGAATTCCGGGAAGCGCCGTCACGCACGGCGGGCTGTACTACTGGACGAACGACCGTGAAGTGCCGGACCAGTGGACGGTCCTCTTCGATTACCCCAAGCAGAACCTGGCGGTGCAATTCAACTGCGCGTTTCACAACGTGCACGTCGGCGAGATGGCGCAGTACCTGGGCCGCGACCAGACGCTCGAAGTCTCGCCCGATTCGTGTCGCACTTTTGCGCCGGAATGGAAGCCAGAGTACCGCGAGAAATCGGCGCGGGCGCGGCAGTCTGCCCTGCAGGTGGGACTGAACCCGGCGGATGGCGTGGTGCCCCCCGATTACTCCTACAAGCCGGGCGAACTGCAGGTGACGGGGCACATGCAGGATTTTCTCGACTGCGTGCGGTCCCGCGCCGTTCCCCGCTGCGGGATCGATCGCGCCTTCGAGGAAGCGGTGGCCATTGTCATGTCGGTGGAAGCGTTTCGGCAGGAGCGCAAGGTGTGCTGGGATCCGGTGCGCGAAGTTATTGTGTGAGGGGTGGCCGCCGCGCTCCCTGCCCACGGCGGGCGGGTACACGCGCCGAGACAGTCGGAGGATCGTTTCCCAGCCGGCCGGGGAGGTGGAAAGATGGAGCCCTTTCGTTATCATGTCTACGTCTGCGATCAGCAGAAGCCGGAAGGCGTGCCTTGCTGCTCCGTTCGCGGCTCCGCCAAGACGATCGACATGCTCAGGAAGGAGATCGCATCCCGCAGCCTGTTGGAGGAAGTCCAGGTGACGGTGTGCGGTTCGCTGGGCCTGTGCGAGCGCGGGCCGAACATGGTGGTTTATCCGGAAGGCGTCTGGTATTCCGGCGTCATGCCGGGGGACGTGGCGGAGATCGTCGAGAAGCATTTTCGGCAAGGCCAAGTGGTCGAGCGGCTGGCCCATTGGGACGCCGCGGCCCTGCGCGCCGAAATCCAGTCCAACCGCAACAAGATGCTCGCCGTGATGCGTGCCAAAGACGCAGCCGGCGTGCTGCCGGATGAGGTTTCCGAGAAGCTCCGCGCCTTCCAGGAGAGCCGGGTGCTGCTCACGGCGGTTGAGCTTGATGTCTTCGCCGCGGCAGGAGAAGGATCAGCGGCCGCCGATGTGGCGAGCAAGCTTCGCACCGACCCTCGCGCCACCGAAATGCTGCTCAACGCCCTCGTGGCAATGGGGATGCTTGCTAAGCATGACGGAAGGTTCAGCAACACGCCCACGACGGCGCGCTTCTTCACCGCCGGCTCCCCCGACGACGCGCGCCTCTCGACGCTGCACACGGTTCATCTCTGGGACCGCTGGTCGTCGCTCACCGCGTGCGTGCGCGCCGGAACCTCGGTCCGCTACGAAGAGGCGCGGGACCACGGGACGGAGTGGACCACGGCCTTCATCGCTGCCATGCATCGCAACGCCGCGGACCGCGCCGCGCTGGTGGTCGAGGCGGTCGGGGTGGAGAACGTGCGGCGTATGCTGGATGTGGGGGGAGGTTCAGGGGCTTATTCGATTGCCTTCGCTCGGGCACGCGCCGATCTCCAGGCCGATCTTCTCGACCTCGAAACGGTGGTGCCGATCGCGCAGGGGCAGATCGATAAGGCGGGCTTCGGCGACCGGATTCACGCACGGTGCGCCGATTTGCGCACGGACCGGCTCGGCGAAGGCTACGACCTTGTCTTCATCTCCGCCATCTGCCACATGCTGAGCGAGGCTGAGAATCGCGACCTCCTGAAGCGCTGTGGCCAGGCACTTGCCCCAGGCGGCCGCGTCGCGATCCAGGACTTCATTCTGGAGGCTGATAAGACCTCGCCGAAGACAGCGGCGCTATTCTCGCTCAACATGCTGGTGGGAACGCGGGCGGGCGCGAGTTACAGCGATCCAGAGTATACGGCGTGGATGCGCGAAGCGGGGTTCAGCGATGTGAAACGGATTCACCTGCCGGGCCCCTCCGGGCTGATCGTGGGGACACGGTTGTAACGGTGCTCTGCGGGCGCCGCTATCGTTGATGGCCTGAGAACGGCGGTCACAGACTGCCGCTACAGCACGCGTGCGATCCAGCCGCCGCCGAACAACTCATCGCCGTCATAGACGACCGCGGCCTGGCCGGGAGTGATGGCGCGCTGGGGTTCGAGGAATTCCACAGTCGCCGTCGCGGTCGTGGCGCCGGTCTTTAACCCGGCATCTAAGGCCGCCGTGACTTCTTCCGCGCGATGTGCCGGCCTAAAGGCGGGCGCTCCATCTACCGTCACGCGGGCGGGGGCAGCGGTGTGCTTGTTGCGGATCTTCACTTGGGCCTTAATTGTCTCGCCTTGGCCCACCGGGCGAATCCAATTCACATCCCGGACGATGAAACGCTTTCGAAACAGCTCTTTATCCCGCCCTACCACAACCCGGTTTTGCGCTGGGTCGATCTGGATGACGTAGAGAGGCTCGCCGGTAGCAAAGCCCAATCCCTTGCGTTGGCCAACGGTGTAGTGATGCACGCCTTGGTGCTCGCCCAACGTGCGGCCGTCGGTCGCGACGATTTCCCCGGCGCGGTCGCCGATGGTGCGGCCTTGCTCGGCGAGATAGGCCTCGATAAAATCGCGATAGCTGCGTGTCGGCACAAAGCAGATTTCCTGGCTCTCGGGCTTCTCTGCCACAGGGAGGTTGAGGTCGCGGGCAATCGCGCGCACTTGTTCCTTGGTGAGCTCGCCGAGGGGAAAGAGCGAGCGTGACAACTGCTCCTGGGTCAAGCCAAAGAGGAAGTACGACTGGTCCTTCGTCGCGTCCACTCCGCGCAAGAGCTGATATCGGCCGGTCCGCTGGTCCTGGCGAACTCGCGCGTAGTGGCCGGTGGCGATGCGCTCGGCGCCAATTTCGAGCGCCGTCTTGACGAACTGCTCGAACTTGATTTCGGTGTTGCAGAGCGCGCAGGGGATAGGTGTTTCTCCCGCGAGGTACTGGTCAACGAAGGGGCGAACGACTGTCGCTTCGAAGCGCTCCTGAAAGTTGACGACGTAATAGGGAATTTTGAGGAAGTCGGCAACACGGCGGGCATCGTACACATCGTCGAGCGAGCAGCAGCGGGCGCTGGCGTGGCCGGAGACGCCGTCGCCCTCTGTGCCCAGCAGGCCGGGCAGGCGGCGCTGGTTCCAAAGCTGCATCGTCAGGCCGATGACGCGCGACCGGTGGTCAGAGGCCGTCGCGGGAGAGCCATCCGGATTGTTTTCGACGAGCAGCGCCGCGGCCGTGGAGCTGTCCACGCCGCCACTCATGGCAATCGCAGTGGTCATAGGAACGGGATTCGGGTTTCGGGACTCGGGATTCGCGGGACGCGAAACCCGAACAACGAGTTCCGAACCCCGACTCCATTACGATGCAATTGCTGCCTTCTTGTAATGCGGTGAAACTGCGCGCAGGCGCTCGACTGTGGCCGGAATGACTTCCAGCGCGGCATCGATGTCCTCGGCGGCCGTATAACGGCTCAGGCTGAAGCGCACGCTGGAGCGTGCCTGGTCGGGCCGCAGGCCGATGGCCGAGAGCACGTGCGAGGGCTCCACGGCTCCCGACGAACACGCCGCGCCGGTCGAGCAGGCAATACCTCGCAGGTCGAGCGCAATTACGAACCCTTCGCCCTCGATGTAGTCGAAGCGCAGGTTGGCAGTGTTGGGCAGGCGTTGGGTGCGGTCGCCGTTCACGGCGCTGAGCGGCACTTTGCTCAGAATGCCCTCCTCCAGCCGGTCGCGCAGCGCCACCATGCGCTCCGAATCTTCTGCCATGTGCTCGCGTGCCAGTTCCGCAGCCTTGCCCAGGCCCACGATCCCGGTCACGTTTTCCGTTCCCGGACGGCGGTCGCGCTCGTCGTGCCCGCCGTGGATCAGCGGCTTGAGGATCGTGCCCTTGCGGATGTATAGGACGCCGACGCCCTTCGGCCCGTGCAGTTTGTGAGCGGAAAGTGACAGTAGATCGAGGCCCAGCCTCTCGACGTCCACGGGGATCTTGCCTACCGACTGCACGGCGTCGGTGTGGAAGTAGATGTCGCGCTCGCGTGCCAAGCGCCCGATTTCTTCCAGCGGCTGAATGGCGCCCAGTTCGTTGTTGGCATGCATCACGGAAATCAGCACGGTGTCCGGCCGCAGAGCGCGCTCAATGTCGGCGGGATCGACGATGCCGTTCGCGCCGGCGCGCACGAAGCTGACCGTGACACCGTTCTTCTCGATCGACTTCGCGGTGTGCAGGACGGCGTGGTGCTCGATGGCGGTGGTGACCAGGTGCTTTGTCGCGCCGCGCGCCGCTTCCACAATTCCGACCAGCGACGCATTGTCGGCCTCCGTGCCACCGCTGGTGAAAACGATTTCGCTGGGGCGGGCGTGGATGAGCTTCGCCACCTGCTCGCGCGCGGTTTCAACGGCGGCCTTGGCTTTCTGCCCGAACCAGTGGATCGACGACGCGTTGCCATAGTTTTCCAGCCAGAAGGGCTGCATCGCTGCAAACACTTCCGGCGCCAGCACTGTCGTCGCGTTGTTGTCGAGATAGACTCTGCGCATCAGGGCAGAAACTCGGGCGGCAACACGCTTCGGAAATCCGGGAAATTTGGAGTTGCGCCCTACTTTTCAGACTAGCCGACGCTGCGGGAGAAGTCAAACCACGCCTTCCTTGCACGATGCGGCGTACGCTCGCAAAACCTGCTTGCCTTTTGGGTGGGTCTCGCCTATAAGGGCCGGACCAACTTTTCGCACCACGACGGGTAAGCTGCAGGGGGAGGAACCTTTCCATGGCCGACAACCGCCGAACTTCCGAGTACCGGCGACGCGATTTCCTGAAAAAGGTGGCGACGGGAGGAGCGTTGGCGACAACGGGTCCCTTGCTTCGCGCCGCTCAAGAAGCCTCGGCGCCCACAACGGGGAAACCGGCGGCCAGCGAGGCCGCTCCCGCCAAGGCGCGCGCCCGTATCACCTATCCGCGAACCTTCGCAGGGCGCGGCCTGAAGATGATCGCCTTTCCGTTGGCTGGAGTCGGCACGGGCACGATCTCTCTCGGCGGGCGCGGGCAGTTGCGTGACTGGGAGATCTTCAATCGCCCCGACAAGGGCAATTCGCCGGATTACTGCTTCGCCTCGATCTGGGCGCAGGCGAAGGGCCGCCGGGCGGTAACCCGTGTGCTCGAAGCGCGCATCGAGCCACCCTACGAAGGCGAATCGGGTTTGGGAGCGAACAACGTGCCGGGCCTGCCGCGCCTCGCGGGCGCGACGTTCACGGGCGCGTATCCCTTCGCGCAGATCGATTTCCACGATGCCAAGCTGCCGGTCCAGGTCCGCCTCGAAGCGTTCAATCCCCTGGTACCGCTGGACGCGGAGGCTTCGGGCCTGCCGGTGGCGATCCTCCGCTATGCCCTCCGCAACCCAGGCAGCGCGCCAGCCAAGGTTGGCCTGGCGTTCAGTCTGCAGAACATGGTGGGAAAAGAGGGCCGGCAGGCAATCTACCGCGAAGACGCGGGCGTGTCAGGCTTGCTGATGAGCAATCCCATGATCGCCGCGAGCGATCCCCTGATGGGCACGATGGTGCTGGGGGTTCTGGGAGCGCCGGCGGGAACCGTCAGCTACCTCAAGGGGTGGAAGCGTGCGCAGTGGTGGGACGGTGCGCTCACCTTCTGGGACGACTTTTCGGCGGATGGCGCGTTGACCCGCGACGCGCCCGCCCTGAATCCCGTCGGCTCGATCGCCGTCACCCAGACGCTCGCCGCCGGGGCCGAGGCTGCGGTGACGTTCCTAATCGCCTGGCATTTTCCGAATCGGACTCCAGAGCGATGCGGCTGGGAAGCCGCCGAAGGCAAGGGAAAGTCGGTGGTCGGGAATCATTACTGCGAGCGCTTCAAGGATGCGTGGGCGGTAGCACAATACGTGGCGCACGAATTACCCACGCTCGAAGGCCGGACGAGAAAATTCGCGGACGCAGTGCAAGCTTCGTCGCTTCCTCCCGCGGTACTGGACGCCGCGATGAGCAACCTCTCCACCCTGCGCACCAACACTGCGTTCCGCACCGCGGACGGTGAGTTTCACGGCTTCGAGGGCTGCAACGACCAACGCGGCTGCTGCCACGGGAGTTGCACGCACGTCTGGAATTACGAGCAGGCAACGGCGTTCGCCTTTCCCACACTCGCGCGCTCGATCCGCGAATCGGAGTTTCTGCGCAACGTGCGCGACAACGGCCTGATGGGTTTTCGATCCTATCTGCCTGACGGTCTCCAGATCTGGGAAGCGGCCGCGGCCGACGGCCAAATGGGCTGCCTGATGAAGCTCTACCGCGACTGGCAGCTCTCGGGCGACTCCGACTGGCTGCGCCGCCTCTGGCCGAACGCCAAGAAGGCGCTGGAGTTCGCCACAATCAAGGGGGGCTGGGACGCCGACCACGATGGGGTGATGGAGGGCGTGCAGCACAATACCTACGACGTGGAATTCTACGGGCCGAACCCGCTCTGCGGCGTCTGGTACTTGGGCGCGCTGCGCGCCGGGGAAGAAATGGCGCGCGCTCTGGGTGACGAGCAATCTGCGGGGGAATTTCGCCACCTCTTTGAGAGCGGAAGGAGGTGGATCGACGCCAATCTTTTCAACGGCGAGTACTACATTCAGAAGGTGGTGGGGAGGAAATCCGAAGAGGTCGCCGCCGGACTGCGCGTGGGTATGGGCGGGGCCGATCCCATGAAACCGGACTACCAGATGGGTGAAGCCTGCCTCATCGACCAGTTGCTCGGGCAATACATGGCGCACGTTGTGGGTCTCGGTTATCTCCTCGATGAGAACAACGTGCGGAAGGCGCTGCGTTCGGTCTACCGCTACAACTATCGCGCCGACCTGAGCGAGCATGAGGCCGTGCAGCGCACTTACGCCTTAAATGACGACGGCGGGGTGCTCGTGGCGAGTTATCCCTCCGGGAAGCGGCCGGAGATTCCGTTCCCTTATTTCGCCGAGGTGTGGACGGGACTGGAATATCAGTTCGCCGCGCACCTGGCCTTCGAAGGGATGTATGCCGAGGCGCTGAATGTGGTGGAGACGGCACGGCGGCGGCATGACGGCGAGCGGCGCAATCCCTGGAACGAACCCGAGTGCGGCCATCACTACGCTCGGGCAATGTCGAGCTGGGCGGTCCTCGTGGCCCTGAACGGCTTCCACTACTCCGCTCCGGAGAAGCGATTGACCCTCGCGCCGCGAACGCGGACGTCGAACCTTCGCTCGTTTTGGACGCTGCCCTCTGGCTGGGGCACCTTCGCTCATTCGCAGTTGGTCGCCGGGCAGAAGGCGGAAATCCGCGCGACCGAAGGGAGTTTGGCGCTCGCGAGCCTGGCCCTGGAAGGAAGAGGAAAGGCCAGGCCGGCGGTGAAGCTCGGGATTGAGACAGTTTCCGCCAGCGTGCGCGAGGAAGGGAACTGGCGAGTCATCGCTTTTGACCGCGAGGTCAGCGTGGCGCCGGATCGGCCGGTCGTCGTAACGCTGCGGGTTTAACAGCATTCGAAAGGATGGAACGCACTATGTCGCGCACTGCTGTCCTCCTCGTATGTTTTGTTTCCTTTTCTCTGACCGCTCTGGCTGCCGAACACAATCCTCTGCTGCCACGTCCGCAGAAGGTCCAGTACGGGGCGGGAAAGCTGGCCATCAATAACCTCAAGATTCGCCTGGGTGCGGCTCCGAGCGACGAGGACCGTTTTGCCGCCAGGGAACTGGCCGCGACCCTCACGGCCCGCGGCGGAGTTCGCGTTCCCGTCGTGGAAGGCGCCGCCCAGGGCCCCGCCATCACACTGACACGGACCGGTGATGCTGACGCGCTGCCAGTTCCGGACGAGAAACCCGGGCCCGAATCGCGGGAAGCGTACTCGATCAAGGTGACGCCGGCGGGCGTGGAGGTCCGCGCGCGCTCCTCGGCGGGGATTTACTACGCGGTTGAGACGCTGCGCCAGCTCGTGGAAGGCGCGGGCGATGAGGCCGCGCTGCCGGAAGTCACCATCGAGGATTGGCCGTGGATGGCCTATCGCGGCACGATGATGGACCTGAGCCACGGGCCACTGCCCACCGAGGAAGCGGTGAAACGCCAGATCGATCTTCTGGCGCGCTTCAAGGGCAACCAGTATTACTTCTATACCGAGGCGAGCGTCGGGCTGGATGGCTACTCGCTGTTGATGCCCGACGGACGCTACACCAAGGATCAGGTCCGGCGCATCATCGCCCACGGCCGCGAGCGGCACGTCGACGTGGTACCCTGCCTGGAGCTGTACGGGCATCTGCACGATCTCTTCCGGGTTGAGAAATACGCCGACCTCTCGCCCTTCCCGCATGGCGGAGAATTCAATCCCGAAAACCCGCGCGTGAAGGAGTTGCTGGCCGACTGGATTGACCAGTTTGCGGCGCTCTTCCCCAGCCGCTTTGTGCACATCGGCTTTGACGAGACCTGGCAGATCGAGCGCGCCGCCCACCAGCAGGGCGCCGGGGCGACGCCTGCCAAGCTCTTCGTTGATCAACTGCGCTTTGTCACCGAGCGCTTCGAGCAGCGCGGCAAGCGGGTGATGGCCTGGGGCGACATCGTCATCAAATACCCCGAGATTTTTTCCGAGTTGCCGCCGCGCCTGATCGCCATCGCCTGGGAGTACGATCCGGACCCCAAGGCGGAGTACCAGCGCTGGCTGGGGCCGATGATCGAGCGTCACGTTCCGCATCTGGTGGCGACCGGCCTGCGCTGCTGGGACGAGATCTCTCCCGATTTCACCCAGACTTTCGACAACGTCGATACCTTTCTCGCTGCAGCGCGCAAGTCGCAGGCGCTGGGCCTGATTCATACGGTCTGGACCGACAGCGCGCAGAACCTGCTGCGGGCGGCGTGGCCGGGAATGGCCTACGGCGCGGCGGCCTCCTGGCAGACCGTGCCGGTGGACCGGAGCACGTTTTTCTCCGACTACGCGCGCCAGATGTATTCCCCCGCCATCGCGCGCGACGTCGCCGAGGCGCTGGGCCACCTGGACCAGGCGGAAGGCCATCTCCAGAAAGTGCTGGGGCAGGCGACACAGATTGAACTCTGGGGCGATCCCTTCGATCCCCAGCAGCTCAAGCGTTCGGGCGAGCATCGCGAGGATTTGCGCCAGGTGCGGCTGCACGCCGAGGAGGCCGACGAGCGCTTGCAGCGCGCCCTCGCTCTCCAGCCGGAGCGGAGCGAACTCGGTAGCAATCTGGTCGGTGCGCGCCTGCTGAACTTCGCGGCACTGAAATTCCTCTACCCCCTCGAAATGGTGGAAATGTGGGAGAAGCTCGGGCCGCGGCCCACGGACGATCAAATCTGGACCCAGTGGGAGTCGGAAGTCTCAGACCAGTCACACGGCCGTGTGCCCGACCTGATGGGCGAGATCAGCGAACTGCGGCTGCATTATCGGGCGGCGTGGCTGGGCGAATACACACCCTTCCGGCTCGCCTTCGCGCTCGGACGCTGGGACGCAGAGTACGAATACTGGCGGCGCATGCAGGAGAAGTTTCAAGGCTTCTTCCGCCATTACAAGCAGGGCGACCCGCTGCCGGCGCTCGATTCGTTCCGTCCGGCGCAGTGACAATGAGGAGCAGACTGTGAAATCACGGCAGAGTCGGGAAGGGAAGGCGTCCGCCGGCGAGCGGGCGACGGCGAGTGTGCCGGCAGGCGTAATAGGGCTGGGGCTGATGGGGACGAGCATCGCCACTTGCCTACTCGCTGCCGGGCATCCAGTGACCGGGATTGACCTCGACGCGCGCAAGCGTCGAAGCGCCGCGCGGCGAATCGGCGCCCTGCTGAAAGAAATGCGGCGGGAGAAGCTGCTGCGCAAAAAGCCCGATGCCATCCTGCGCCGGTTTACCGTGGCGGACGATTACGCCGCGCTTCGTGGCGCCCAGGTGGTTATCGAGGCGATCACCGAAAATGTGGAGGCCAAGAAACGCGTCATCGCCGGCGTGGAGGACGTGGTGGGGCCGGCGACGATCATCGGGAGCAACACTTCCGCGATCCCGATTTCGTTGCTCCAGAAGAACGCCGCCCATCCCGAGCGCGTCCTGGGGACGCACTGGGCGGAGCCGGCGCACGTGACGCGCTTCATGGAGATCATCTGCGGCGAGCGGACGGATCCTGCAAATGCCGAGCGCGTGCGAGAGCTCTCCCGATTCTGGGCCAAGGAGGCGTCCATCGTCCGGCGCGATATACGCGGTTTCATTACCAATCGCTGCATGTACGCACTGCTGCGCGAGGCTTTCTTTCTTGTCGAATCGGGCTATGCCACGGTCGAGGACGTGGACCGCTCGTTGCGCAATGACTTTGGCTATTGGATTACCTTCGCCGGACCGTTCCGTTATATGGACCTGACGGGAGTTCCCGCCTATGAAACGGTGATGCGGGATCTGCTGCCAGACCTGTGCCGCTCGACGGAAGTACCGCGCCTGATCAGCGACGTGGTGAAGTCCGGCGCGCAGGGCGTCGCGAACGCGCGCGGCTTCTACAAATACACCTCCGCCTCCGCCCGGCGCTGGGAGAAACGATTTCTGGAATTCACCTACGACATTCGCGCCCTGGCGCTGAAGTATCCCGGTGATTCCGGCGAGCGAGCGGGCGCGCGCCCACGCGCCAGAAAGAGGGTGGGGCGATGATCGTGATTGACTCGCATCTCGACCTGGCGTGGAACGCGCTGAACTGGAATCGCGATCTGACGCTATCGGTCGCGGAGATCCGGCGGCACGAAGCGGGAATGAAAGACCCGCGCCGCGGGAGCAACACCGTGTCTCTGCCGGAATTGCGCAAGGCGGAAGTGACGATTTCGCTCGCCACGCTGCTGGCGCGGGCAAGCGGCCTCGGCGAAAGCCGGCTCGATTATCCCAGTCGCGAGATCGCGTGCGCCATGGCACGCGGCCAGCTGGCCTGGTATCGCATCCTTGAGCACCAGGGCCAGCTGCGCATGCTGCGGGACTGGCCGGCCATCGACGCGCATCTGGCGGAGTGGAAGAAATCCGGCGACTCCTGCCCGCTGGGTTTCATCCTGAGCATGGAAGGCGCCGATCCGATCCTCGCGCCGCGCGACGTGGGCGAGTGGTGGAATGAGGGTCTGCGCGTGGTGGGGCTCTCGCACTACGGCCCCAGCGCCTATGCCCACGGCACCGGCGCCAAGGGCGGCCTGACGGCGGCGGGCGTGGAGATGCTCCGCGCGATGGAAGAAGCCGGGATGATTCTTGACGTCACGCATCTCTCTGACGAGAGCTTCTGGCAGGCCGTCGAGCGCTTCCGGGGGCGCGTGATCGCCAGCCATAATAATTGCCGTGCGCTGGTGCCCGGCTACCGGCAATTCAGCGACGAACAAATTCGCTGTTTGCTGGAGCGCGATGCGGTCATCGGCGTGGCCTTCGATTCCTGGATGCTCTATCCCGGGTACGTTCCGCCGGAGATCGCGAGCGCGACTTCACCCCGCACTCCCAATTCCGTGGTTACCCTGGAAGCGGTAATCCGGCAGATTGACTACATCTGCCAGCTTGCCGGCAACGCGCGCCACGCGGCAATCGGCAGCGACCTCGACGGCGGCTTCGGCCGCGAACAGTCGCCGTCCGACCTCGATACGATCGCGGACTTGCAGAAGATCCCGCCGCTGCTCCGCGCGCGCGGTTACGCCGAGCCCGATATTGAGGCCATCATGCACGGCAACTGGCTGCGGTTCTTCCAGCAGGCCCTCGCGCCGAAAAAGTGATCCTTGTCTTTGATCTGTGAGGAAGACAGCCCATTTCGCGTCGCGCTGGGCTTGAAGCCGAAGGAGGATTTGCGGATCCAGACACTTGAGACTTGATTTGGTTAGCAGTGCCGGGCGTAGAATCATGGCATGCAGAAGCGGAGCTCACCGCTGCTTGCGGTTATGCTTGCTCTGGGTTCGTCTGCCTTCGCCGCGCAAACTCCCCGGCTACCCGAGATACCGCTGCTCAGCATCACAGAGCTTCCTCCTGAAATCCAGGAGCAAGTTCAGCAGGCTTACACCGCCGCCCGCGGGCATCGCAAGGATGCCAGCGCGGTCGGAAAGTTGGGAATGCTTTTGGACCTGTACAACCGGTCCGACGCGGCAGCCCTCTGCTACCAGCGCGCGCACGAACTCGACCCCCGGTCCTTCAAGTGGCTGTACTACTGGGGATCGCTCCTGCTCAAAGATAAAAAGAGGCACGAGGCCGTGCCCATTCTGACATCCGGGCTCCAGCTCAGGCCCGATTACCTGCCCGCTCAATTGAAGCTGGCCGAAAGCCTTCTGGAATCCGGGAGAAGCGAGGAAGCCGGGAAGATCTACGAGACTATCCTGAAGGGGGCTCCGGACTCGGCAGAGGCACATTACGGCCTGGGCCGGGTGTACGCGTCCAGAGGGAACTTGACAGAGGTGGCGAAGCTCTATAGTCAAGCCTGTGAGCTCTTCCCTACCTATGGGCCCGCCCACTATGCTCTGGCCATGGCGTATCGCAAGCTTGGCGAAGCTGACAAGGCCCAGGCGGAGTTGAGCCTTTATGAAAAGGACAAGAATATTGTTCCCCCGGTGGATGACCCGTTGCGCGATCAGTTGCGCGCGCTGGATATGAGCGCCACCTCTCTTCTCCAGCGCGGAGCCGCGTTGGAGCAGGTGGGGCGCGTCGAGGACGCTATCGCTGCGACCGAGAAGGCGGCCCGACTCGATCCGAAGCTGGTGTTGGCCCACATCAATCTCATCATCCTGTACGCACGCATGGGCAACGTCCAGAAAGCGGAAGAGCATTATCGCGCCGTCCTTGCGCTCAACCCTGATCAGTTTCCCAAGGCCCACTATGACTATGGCGTGTTGCTCATGCAACACGGCCGGGACCCGGAAGCCGTGGAAGCTTTTCGGCGGGCAATCCATGTCAATCCGGCCTACGCTGAAGCCCATAACAATCTCGGCGTCCTGCTGCAACGCCAGGGCCAGATTTCGGAAGCGCTGGAGGAGTTCAAGAAAGCCCTAGAGAGCCGGCCCGATTATCGGCAGGCCCGTTTCAACCTTGGCCGGATTTTGGTCAACCAGGGCAATTATCAGGGGGGCATTGAAGAATTCGAGAAGACCCTTACCCCTGCGGACGAAAAAACGCCTTCATACCTGTACGCCCTCGGCGCAACGTACGGCCGAGCCGGCGACCGGCAGAAAGCCTTGCGCTATCTGCAGCAAGCCCGCGAAGGGGCCTTGGCGCACGGGCAGACGAGTTTGGTGAGCAGCATTGACCAGGACCTGCGCGCCTTAAAGGCCCAGGACTAGCTGGATAGTCCCACCGGAGCTCATTCGAATTTATTTCGGTATTGCGCGCATTGTGAGGGGTTCTGCTGGCAGAAGGTGCTGAACTCGCGCCTCGCGCTGTCGCGATCGCCAAGGTTGAGGTAGGCGAAGGCAAGACTCAGACGCGCCGGCGCGAGGTCCGGCTTCATCTTCAAGGCTTTTTGATAGCACTCCGTGGCTTCCTTGAATCGGCCGACATTGGCCAGGGCCGTCCCTAAGTAATGTTCGAGGCGGGGGTCTTCCTGCCCGAGCTTTTCGGCGCGGCTCAGCGGGCCGAGGGCTTCTTGAAAGCGCTTAAGGTCGACTAAGGTGATTCCCAGTTCCTGCTGGAAAATCGCGATGGAAGGCTTCGCTTCGGCGGCTTTGAGGAGGTAACGATAAGCTTCCTCGTTGTTTCCTTCTTGGCGCGCAATTCTCCCCAGGGCATGAATGGCGAAAATATCGCGAGGGGATTGGTGAATCACCAGTTCCAGCAACGGCCGCGCTTTCTCCTCCTCACCTTTGACCATGTAGACGCGTGCCAAGCCCATGAGGGCTCGGTCGAACGTAGAATTGAGCTTCAAGCAATCTTGATAGCTCTTCTCGGCTTCGTGCCAGCGGTGGGTCTGAGAATAATTTTCCGCCTTGAGGAAAGGAATCACGAAGAGGCGCGGCTCTTCGGTGGCCAGTGGCTCCAGGGCCTGATTGGACTCCTCGTACCGCCCCGCCTCGTTTAGGGTATGCGCGCGCATGACCGCTTTGAAAACTCTTAATTGGTCCTTGGGATCGAGGAGTGGCCCGGCCGCGGCGGGTTGCGCTGCAACCGAATAGGCTATATACCCTAGCGATTTGAGCTTTTCGACGGTTTCCGCAGGCAAGGGCGGCCCCTTCGGTGTGGGCTGGGTGGAGGCATAGCGCCGTTCGAGGCCGGTCAGTTGCTCGCGCAGCGCCGCGGTAAGCGAGGCGCGCTCAGCGTACAGGTTGTGGGCTTCCTGGGGATCGCTCCGAAGGTCGTAGAACTCGGGGTGCGGCGCATGGATGTATTTGAAGCGCTCGGTAGTGATGCCGCGCAGCTCGCTCCAGCCGAAAGAATCGCGTGGATAGTAGGTTTCAGCATAGACAGGGCGCTCACGGGCTGCGCCCTTTTCCAGGATGTCTGGAACCAGGCTGGTTCCCTGAAACTGCCGGCTCAGCGGGTCCTGCAGGTGTAGCAAATCGAGCAGCGTGGGCGCCACGTCGATAATTCCCACAAGGCGGCGAACCACGTGTGGCGTACCCATCCCTGCGGGCAGCTTGAAAATCAGCGGGACATGCAGGGTGGAGTTGTAGATAAAGAAGCCGTGCTCGTCTTCGCCATGCTCGCCCAATGACTCACCGTGATCGCTCATCAGGGCAATGAGGGTCCGATCGTAGAGGTGGTTGTTGCGCAGATACTCAAACAGCCGGGCAAGCTGGCTGTCCGCATAGGCAATTTCGCCGTCGTAACGGTGGCCGGCATACTGGGTGCGGAAAGGCTCCGGCGGGTTATAGGGGGTGTGGGGATCGTAGAGGTGCAGCCAGACAAAGAAAGGGCGCGCGCTGGTCCCACCGGTAGAACGGGCCTGGAACCAAGCCAGCAGGTGGCCGACCGTCTCTTCGGCGCGACGCTCGATGGCCGCAGGATTGCCGATTTCCACCTGCCGCACGTTAAAACGGTCGTCGTACTCTTGGAAGCCGCGATTGAATCCCCAACTTGATTCCAGCACGGCCGAGCTCACGAAGGCCGCCGTATCGTAGCCGCGACGTTGGAAGGCTTCGGCCAGCACCCCGACGCCTTTCGGCAACGGACCGCTGGTGAAGCCCCGCAAGCCATTGTACATAGGGTAGGTCCCAGTCAGGATCACAGCATGAGATGGGGGCGTGATGGGGACCTGCGCCAGGGCATGGTCGAAGCGCACGCCTTGCGCCGCCAGCCCGTCCATGGCGGGGGTGTGAATGTTGCGCGCCCCGTAGCAGCCCAGGTGGTCTGCGCGCAGCGTGTCAACTGTGATCAGCAATACCGGCGTGCCAACGGGATCGCGGCTGGGATGGCCCTGAGGAAACCCAGTGGAGCCACAGGCCCCCAGGAGAACAATAGCGCAAACTGTCAGGTCTTTCGGGAATCCCTTCACCGTAAGTAGCCTTGTTGCGACAAGAAAATAGAGGCTCAGTGGGGGCGTACCGTGGTACGTTCCGCCTTCATTCCTCTCCCCCGGCCCTCGCCCCACGAGGCCCGCAATCCCTCAACATTATAACCTCGAGAGGCGATAATGTAAGCACCTTCAATCTGTACGTTCCAAGCGCCTCCCGGCTTTTGCCCGGGTGAATCGGAGCGCCGCGGACGCCCTCAGATTGCAGACTATGCGTAGGGAGTGCTTGTGGTTTTGGAGGGATGGCCGTGACTCGCTATGAGGGAAGTCCCATCCATGCCCAACCCTCGAAGCAGACAGAATCCTCCCCAATCTGAAAAGACTCTCCCCAAATGGGAAACCTCGGGTCCTCTAGAATACAGAACTTCAAAGGCGAGTATCCCGAAAATCATATTTCTGCTGGAGGGCGAAACCACCCTGGTTCGATGGTAAGTCCGCTGGATGTCTGGAATCAAGTACATAAGGCCAGGCTGACTAGGTAACATGTAAAATCCAATTTGGCCCCTTTCTTGCTCCGCTTGGCTAGTGGGTTTAAGCAGGGAGAGTTAGTGTATTTGCAGGCCAACAACAACCAAGCTAGAGAGCATCTGCGAATCGGTCAGAAAGACGGCGCAGCGCGGTCCATTATGTCTCCGGACCAGACCCCGGCCTATTTGTGCACTTCCCCGGCTGGCCGCCGGGCTGGTGGAGGCTGTCTTTCGACCGTCGCGGCTGTTTACAGTCATAGCACTCAACCATCAGGAGGTAACATGCCCCAAAAGGCAACACGGCTGTGCTTGATTTTTCTCGCCGGTGTCAGCTTGTTTCTGGCACCGTTTGTTGTCCAACGATTGCACGCTCAGGGTCTCTATGGTTCCGTGACGGGCGCGGTTACAGACGCGTCCGGGGCCGTGGTACCAAGTGCAAAAGTAACCATAACCAACGACGCCACAGGGCTAAAGCGGGAAGCTACCTCAGATGCCACCGGCGTTTACAGAGTCTTGGATCTTCCTCAAGGTACCTACACGATTGACGTCACAGTCAGCGGATTCAGGCCTTTGAGGAAGACCGGCGTCCGTGTGGCCGTCGGCCAAGTCAACTCGCAAGACCTGCTGTTAGAAGTCGGAGGCGTCACGCAAGAGGTGACGGTCCAGGCCTCCGCGGTCTCGCTGCAGACGGAGAAGGCTGATGTACACACCACCATCACCAGCTTTGCAATCGTGAATTTGCCTACGGACCCGTATCGCAACTTCCAGACTGTGGAGCTACTGGCTCCTGGGGTTTTCTCCGACTCGCAAATTACCCGCTCCTACCCGAACTCCTATTCAGATACCCCGGAGCGTTCCTTGAACATTGATGCCAACGGCTTACCGCCACGCATCAACACCACGCGTGTGGATGGCGCCACGAACCTGTTCCTTTGGCTGCCCAACCACATGCTGCTCATCCCGCCGCAGGACACGATTCAGGAAGTCAACGTCCAGACCTCCAACTTTGACGTGGAGAAAGGGCTAACGGCGGGCGTGGCGACGGACGTGGTGTCCAAGTCCGGAACCAACGAGATGCATGGTACTGTTTACGCCTTCCACAGCGACAACGCCATGGATGCCAGCAACGTCTTCTATCCTGGCACGCAAAAGAAGGCGAAGCACATCATTAACCAGGACGGCGGCACCATCGGGGGGCCAATCAAGAAGAACAAGCTGTTCTTCTTCGCAAACTGGGAGGGCCTCTTCGAACGGAATAACTATTCAGCCCAAGCCCTCGTCGCGCCGACTGCCCAAGGATCCATCAGTGACTGGCGCGGGGGAGACTTCTCAAGCGCGCTGGGCAAGCCCCTCTTCGATTCCGCTGGGAACGCCATCATGGTCCCCACGACCGAAGGGGGCAGCGTGCAGTTGCAGCAGGGGATGGTTTTCGACCCGACGACTGGGAATGTGGATGGGACCGGTCGCGCTGTGTTCTCCTCAAGCGGGGCGCTCAACGTCATTCCTACCGACCGGCTTAACGCGGGTGCCATGGCCTTCATGGGCCTGATTCCCACGCCGAACTATTTCCCGCAGGGCCAAGTCTTCAGTCAAGACACGACTGCGAACTACTTCGTCAGCACCGTGGACAAGTACACGCGCCAGATCTTTGGCGGGAAGATCGACTGGAACCGCTCCGACAAACAGACGATTTGGTTCAAGTACATGGGCCAGAACTTCAACGCGCTTGACCCGCCGTGGTATGGCGCCGCGGGCGGGGGAAACGCCACGGGTAATGGCCACCAATTCGCTCAGACGGAGACCGTCGGCCACACCTGGACGATGTCGCCCAGCATGGTGCTGACCGGCCACCTGGGCTTCTCGCGCATGGCGGAGAACAGCCAACCTCCGTCCTATGGGAAGCCTCTGGGTGAGAGCCTCCTGGGAATTCCGGGCTCCAATGCGCCGGACGGCAACCCTCTTTACTCCGGGCTCCCCGGAATCTACATGGGGTATTATTCGGGGGACTTCAATACTCTCGGCGATGCCAACTCGTGGCAGCCCGTCTTCCGCAACGACTGGACGGCCACCACTTCCCACAATCTCACCGTCGTGCGCGGCGCTCATGAGTTGCGCTTCGGGTTCGACGCTTCTCACAATCACCTGAACCACTGGCAACCCGAAATCTACTGCTGCCCGCGGGGGTATATAAGTTTTGCCCCGGACAACTCGGGCCTGGATTACCCCGACCTCAGCATAGTCGATGCACAAGGGAAACCGACGTATGAGCAATTCCCGGTCTTCACCTCGGGCGGGGTCGCAGCCGGCAAAGGCTTTGCCACGGGCCGGCAGAATGAAGTGGCCTTGTTCGATTTGGGTATTGTCTCCTCATCAAACAAGAGCACGCAGTACATCAAGAACACCGCGATGGACACACAATCCGCCCTGTACTTCGGCGACCGTTGGAAGGTCACTCCCAAGTTCACCGTGGACGTGGGCGTCCGCTGGGAGTACTACCCCTTAATCGTCCGCGACGGAACCATCAAGTTCGAGCAGTACAACCCCTTAAACAATGAAACGCTGCTCGGCGGCGTGGGTGGTAACCCCATCCACCTGGGGGCGACATCGAGCAAGAGGCTCTTCATGCCGAGACTCGGGCTGGCGTACCGCTTCAAAGACAAGACGGTGATTCGAGCCGGGTTTGGCATGTCGAACGATTCGCTACCACTCGAAAGGCCACTGCGGGGCTTCTTCCCCCTGGCGTTGGGGGCGGCGAACGTGGTGCCGAGCTCACGATGGAGCGGTTGGCAGCCACTCGGCACCTTCGCGGATGGCATCCCCCTGATCCCGGATCCCGTCATTTCCTCGGGTGCCATCGTTGCTCCCAACAACGTGGACGTCGGGACTCTCGCCCCAGGCGAATTCAAACGCGCCTACATCGAGTCCTGGAACGTCTTTGTTGAACGCCAGTTGCCCCACGAATTCCTCCTCAGCGTTGGTTATGTGGGCAATCACTATGTCCACATGATGAACGGGAGGACCCTGAACCCCGCAACGCTGGGTGGTGGAGCGTGCAGTCAGCCACTTTTCGCTTCCGATCCTGCCCTGTGCGAGGCGACCAGTCAAGTGGAGGGGTTGAGCTTCGGTCGCACTGCTGGCACCTACGCCTTCCAGGGCTATTTGGACACCCACTACAACTCGCTCCAGACCACGCTCAATCGTCACTTTAGCAAGGGGTTGTATGTCCAGGGGTCCTACACCTGGTCGAAGGTGGTCGGCTACACCAGTGACAATAGTTGGGAAAACGCGCTGAGGTTTACTTGTGCTGCCTCACCCGCGATGCCCCAGGGGTGCCAGTCGCTCAATCGAGGGGTGTCAGACTTTGATCACACCCAAATGTTCAAGGCGGCGTTCGTGTACGAGCTGCCCTTCGGAACCGGCAAGCAATGGGCCAACACCGAGAGAGTCTCTCGAGCAGTTCTCGGCGGCTGGCAGGTCAATGGTGTTTTCAGCGCCTGGACCGGTTCTCCGCTTACTCTGGGCCAAAGTGGCGGCGGCGACCTCAATACCCCAGGCACGAGCCAGGATCCAAACCAGATCGCACCCGTTAAATACCTGAAGGGGCAAGGCCCGGGTCAATACTGGTTTGACCCGGCAAGCTTCGCTCCGGTCCAGGACCCCGGCACGATGGGGACCGTGGGGCGGAACCCCTCTTGGCTGAGGGGACCAGGTCTGGTACAGATGGATGCCAGCTTGTTCCGGCACTTCAAGCTGACAGAGCGCTACGACCTGGAGTTCCGTGCGGAGGCGCAGAACTTGACCAACTCGCCTCACTTCTATAACCCCAACACAACCTGCACGAACGTCCTCGGAGCGTGTGGAGGGAAATTTGGTCAGATCAGCTCTGGCTACGGCGAGCGGTATGTCCAACTAGGACTTAAGCTCAGGTTCTAACACCGAAACTGAGGGTGGCCGCGACAGCGCACAACAGCACACCTGCCGCGGCTGCTCTGAGGCCAGAAAAGTTAGATTTGTATAGCGGGCGCGTTGGTCGCGCCCGCTTTTTTTTGAGGCAGTTCTGGCATGCTGCACCTGTCCCGCTGAGGTTGTCCCCGCGACCGACCTGTTTGCTTATTGCCTGCAACACAGCCCCCGTGCTAAAAGTTTTGGCTGGGAGATTGGTATGAAGTTCATTCGCGGACTGCTCGGAGTGTCTGCCTTCCTTGTGGTGTCATGTTCGCTCCTTGCTCAGTCAGCGGATCTGGCGCTGAGGTCGCATCGCGCCAAGGAGCTGTTGGCGGCGGGGAAGGCGGAAGAAGCCATCCCGATCTACCGTGAGCTGGTGCGGGCCCTGCCCAACAACCCGGGCTTGATGATGAATTTAGGCCTGGCGCTGAACATGGCCGGACATAAACGCGAGGCAGTACGCGAATTCGAGAAGGTTCTGAAGCTCGACCCCCAACACGTGCCGGCGCTGCTCTTTCTGGGAACAGGCTACGTCGAATTGGGCGAGCCGGCGAAGGCGGTCGACCCACTCTCGAAAGTACTCAAAGCCCAGCCCGACAACCTTGATGCCCAGGAGGTGCTGGGTGAGGTTTTCTTGTCCCTCGACCGTTTCGAGGAGGCGGCGAAGACCTTTGGCAACCTCGCGCAGCGGGATTCTGGGAATCCGAGAGTCTGGTACGGTTTGGGGCTGAGTTACGAGCGCCTGGCGCAACGGAATTTCGAGGAGCTTGAAAAAGTTGCCCTGGGATCCGCTTACTGGCTTGAGCTGGTCGCCGCGTCCCGCTTCAAGATGACGCAATATTTCAGCGCCTTCTACTTCTACCGGCAGGCGGTGTCGAACAGGCCCGCGATGCGTGGTGTCCATGCGGGTCTGGCGGAGGTGTACAAGAAAACAAATCACCCCGACTGGGCGGCCATCGAAGAAGAAAAGGAGCGTGCGATGCCGCCGCCCGATTGCAGCGTGGAGAAGCTCGAATGCGACTTTCAAGCGGGTCATCACTTAGAGCTGGTTGCATTGTCGGAAGGCGTGAGGACCCCGGAGTCCTATTACTGGCGGACGCGCGCCTACAATCAACTGGCGCTGGAGGCCTTCATCCGCCTGGGTCAACTTCCACCCTCCGCTGAAATGCACGAATTGATTGCCAAGATGGAATCTGGGCGGCGGCAGTACGTGGAATCGGCGAAAGAGTGGCGCGAGGCGCTGAAGTTCTCGCCCGGTAATCCGCATCTCCAGGAAGGGCTGGCGGTGGCACTCTACCAAAGCGGGGACCTGCAAGGGGCGCGTGCCTTGTTCGAAGACCTTCTGAAGCGTCAGCCGCAGTCCGCGGAACTGAACTATATGCTGGGCGACACGCTGTTGAACTCACAGAAGCCGCAAGAGGCTGTCCCTTACCTGGAGAAGGCTGTCACGGTCATGCCGGGCCTGCTTTCCGCACATGGTTCGCTGGCCCGTACGTACTTGGCGCTCGGGGAGGCCGAGAAGGCTGTCCCGCACTTGAAAGCAGCCCTGCCCACCGACGAAGACGGCAGCCTGCACTATCAGTTGGGGCGTGCTTACCAGGCACACGGCGAACCGGCGCTTGCCCGCGAGATGCTCAAAAAATACCAGGAGATTCACCAGGTGCAGGAAGCTGAGAATAAGGCGGTGGAAAAGGAAGTCGAGATTACACCCCCGTGATCGGGCCCTGGAATCATCGCGACAGCGGGTCATCGGACCATCGAGCGATGGGGTGATTGAGTGATTGAGTGGCGGGATCGTCGGGCCATCAACCTAATAACCCGTATGTCCAGGCAGGCAGCGCGGGAGTCTAACCCAGAATGGAATGTTTCGTCATTCAGCCTTTCCACTCCCTCATTCAGATTGCACGCTTTCTGCTGACACCTCTCCCGCGCCCCTGGCCCCCCATCCGTTTGTTCACTTCTCCGGTTCGCGAACCTGCAGGATCTGGTCGGCCTTCACGTCTTTGAGGGTCTGCTTGATCCCGCTCGGCCACTCGATTTCGATTTTGTCGATCTTTTCGGTTTTCCCCAGCCCGAAGTGCACCCCAAAATAACTGGACGAAGCATAGCCGCCGGCAGTCGTCATGTGATTCACCTGGTTGCCGATGCGGACGCGCGCGCCGATCCCATCCCGGTTGCTCTTGGTTCCGGTGAGTTTGAGGATAATCCAGTGATTGTCCTCGGGGCTGACGTTCTCCCAGAGTTCGGCGGGGTCGCCGAGGGCGGAGACCACCAGGTCGATCTTGCCGTCGTTATTGAAGTCGGCGAACGCGCTCCCCCGATGCGCCGCGGGCGCCTGGAAACTCTCCCCGGCTTCCGTGGTCACATCGCGAAACGTTCCGTCGCCCAAGTTAGCGATCACGCTATTGGGCTGCCGGTAATCCGTAACCTTGAAGAGGCGGACGTTGTCGTCGGCATGGGAATTGGCCGTGAAAAGGTCTTTCCAGCCATCGTTGTTTAAATCGCAGATGCCAGCACTCCAGCCGCTGCGCTGCACGCTGACCGGGCCCAGCCCGCTGGGATAAGTTACGTCCTGAAACCAGCCCTCCCCTTGATTGCGGAAGAGCGGCCAAGTCTCGCCTTCCAGGGCAGTCACAAAGATGTCGGGCAAGCCATCGTTGTCATAGTCGCGAAAGTCCGCGCCCATGCTGGAGATGGGCTTCCCGCCGTCCAGCAGCGCCGCTCCGGATTCAAGCCCCACTTCTTCAAATGTCCCGTTGCCGCGATTGTGGAAAAGGAAATTGGCTTGATTGTCGTTGGTAACGTAAACGTCCATGAAGCCATCGTGATCGTAATCGGCGAAGGCGATGCCCATTCCACGGCCCTGAGACTTGGCGATTCCCGACTGTTCGGAAACGTCTTCAAACGTTCCGTCGCCCCGGTTGTGGTAGAGCGTATTGGTCAGTCCTTCGAAGTACATGGGGTGGCAGTAAACCCGGAGGTTGCGCGCGGCGTCGCCGCAGAAGCGATTGTAGTCCGGCGTCCACTTGGCATAGTTCACCACGAAGAGGTCGAGGTAGCCATCGTTGTCATAGTCGAACCAGCCCGCCGCCACAGACCACTTATCGCTCTTGATGCCAGCCTTTTCGGTGACTTCCTCGAACTTGCCGTTCCCCAGGTTGTGGTACAGGTGATTGCTGTAGACGCCCGCCACGAACAGATCGATGTGCCCATCGTTGTCGTAGTCTGCGGCTGCAGCGCCCATGGAATAGCCGGCGCCGGCTACCCCGGCTTCCTCGGTGACGTCGGTGAATTTCATGCCGCCGTCATTGCGATACAGGCGGTTGAAATATAGGGGGGAGGTTTTCTGGAGCGCAGGAAGCTCAGCCCCATTCGCAAAGAAGATGTCCGTCCGCCCATCGCCGTTGTAATCGAAAGCGGCAACCCCACCCGTCATGGTCTCGATCATGTGTCTCTGTGGCGTTGGGCAATTATGGAGCACGAAGTTGACTCCCGCATTTACTGCCACGTTACGGAAATGTATCGGGGCGAGTGAGGCCTTGGGTTTCGCGCGGGCAGGCCCGTGGGTTTGAGCGTAGAGGTGGAGTCCCAGGCCTGTCAAAAGAAGGCCCGCGAATAAGCGAGGGAGCGTTGAGCGTAAAGCAAACATTAGGCGCAAAATTCATCATGCCATGCACCGGAATTCACCGTCAACGGCATGAAATGCTGTCTTTTCGGAAACGTGATCACCTGGTCGGGGAGACGCTGGGAGTAGATCGCGACCCAGGCGTTCACGCCATCGAGCGTCCGAATGGTGCGGCCGACCGACGACTAGAATAAGCGAAACAAGACTTCGACCATGACCCTGACGGGCACAGGTTTACCCTTGAGGGTGGCGGGCTGGAATTTCCAGGTGCGCACGGTCTTGACCGCGCTCTCATCCAGGTCAGCGCGCAGCGACTTCTTCACAAGGGCGTCGGCAACGTTGCCGCTGGCGTCCACCGTCACTGTCAAGACAGTGGCTCCCTCCACCTTGTCATTCCTCGCCTGGGGTGTGTAAGCAGGATCCGGCTTGAAGATCGGGATCGGCGCCTTGACGTCGCCTTCCACGTTGTAAATCATTACACTGTTGGGCGTCACATTGTCGCCGGGTGCGCTCAAGAACCCATATGTGACCGCGCCCTCCGTCGGAGGCCCCAGCGGAGCGGTGAGCCAGAAAGTCTTAACGGCCCACCAGCCCGCTGCCACAAGGCAGGCCAAAGCAATCACCAACGACGCGATGAGTCTCGGCTTCGACATACGAACCTCCTTCACCAGCAAGGCAACACGCCGCGCTAATTGGCTCTCGATCAGGAACAAGGGCGCGGGAACCGGCATCGCCCGCGGCGCCGCGGCGATTTCGAGCAGAGCGTGGAGATAGGGCTGGCGCGCACCGGAGAGCGCCACAACCTGGCTGTCGACCACCTGTTCGCGGGCCAGGCGGATGCTGCGCATCACCCACCAGACGGCGGGATGAAACCAGAAGAACGCCAGGATAAGTTCCTCGAAGAGGTTCACCAGCCAGTCGCGCCGTGCTACATGCAGCAGTTCGTGGCACGCAATCGCTCGCTGTTGATTCTCGTCCATGCGCTCGACGCGCCCAGGGAAAATAACGACGGGATCGAGCCACCCGAAGGTCACCGGCGACTCCACGCGGTCAGAGAAATAGAGCGCGGGCGCGACGCCGACGAGCGTCTGCGCCTCAAGGAGCGTGCCCGGCAAGGGAACAATACGGAGGGCGGCGCGCCGGTAATGGCCGAGACGCCAAAGCCCCAGCGCCAGGCGCAGCAGCCCAACGCCCACGCCCGCGACAAGCACCAGCAATACCCAGCCACGAAGTGGAAACAACCGTACCAGCGAATCCACACCGCCGGCCTCTATGCTGATGGCCGTCGCAGTGCCTCCCGCCGGGGCCAAGTCCATCCGTTGCCAGGGCTGGAGCAGCGGCAAGAGCAGGCAGGCTGCCAGCAATGCCTGCCAGTAGGCAAGCATGACGCGCGGCTGCTTCAGGCGCAGCAGCGCCGCAGCCAATGCGCCCACTACGACGACCAGCGCCACCTGGACGCTGTACGCCAGGAGATTCCCCAGCCACCACGAGGCGCTCATTCGGCCTCCTCGATCGTGCGCGCGATCTTTTCCAATTCTTTTTTCGACAATCGCCGGTCCTTAATAAGGTGGACCAGCAGCGGCTCGGCGGAGCCGTTGAACACCCGATCCACGAACTCGCGCACCATGGCTTTGATCACCTCGCTGCGCGGGCGAGTGGCCTGGTAGACGTAGGCACGGTCCTGCGCCTGCTTTTTCAAATATTTCTTTTCTTCCAAGATGTTCATCATGGTCATGACGGTGGTGTACGCGATCTTACGACGCTCGCGCAGGGCCTCGTACACGTCGCGCACCGTTGCGCGCTCCAGCCGCCAGACGATCTTCATGATCTCAAGTTCCTGCTCCGTAGGCGTCCGGCTCATTGTCCTCATACTAATGAATTAGTACTAATAATGTGCGATTGTCAAGCGAAATCTTTCGCGGAGGGGCCGTAGGGGAGGGCTCTCCCCTGCCGCGGCGAGTAATGTTCAGAGTAGATGAATCGTGGCGAGAACTGGTCTTCGCCTGCTGCTCAGCCGCGGGAGAGCGCGGCTTTGATCCGCTCCGGTGTCATAGGCAATTGCAGAAGCCGGGCGCCGGTGGCGTCAAACACAGCATTGGCAATCAAGGCGCCCATACAGATGACGGCCGGCTCTCCGCCCCCTTGAGGGGGTGAGTCTTTCGCATCAAGTATTACAGTCTCGATTTCCGGCAACCAGGAGAAATGTGGAATGGGGTAAGTGTCGAAATTGGATTCGTGGAATTCGCCGCCTGGGACGAGGCTGGCCCCGTCCCAGGCAAGTCCCAAGAAGCCGGAACTTGCACTCTCTGACAGGACCAGAAAAGGGGGGACCTTCATGTAGATTTCCATCACATAAAAGGTGGTGACAATGCGGGGCAGGCCTCTGTTAAGAGCTTCGTTTTCCCCGCTTTGCTCCATCTGCCTGGAGCGCCCCAGCGGCATTCAGTTGTCGCAAAGTTGGTGCTTACAAACCACCGGACGGGCCCTTGCAAAGTGTTTTGGAAAGCGATAAACTTTTGAGTGGCAAGAGACCACGGGATAGCGTGCCATGTTGTACGCATGTTGTGATAACAACGATTGTTCTTTGTAATACATTGAATTTAAGATAGTTAGTGCAAGCGGGGGTAATTCAGCGGTAGAATGCCAGCTTCCCAAGCTGGACGTCGCGGGTTCGATCCCCGTCCCCCGCTCCATCCTTTCAGTAATTTAGGAATGCCCCTTCCAACGACCGGCTCCATTTGGCTCCATTTACATAATTCGCAGCGATTCTGCAGGCTTGCTGGCCTTCTCCACAGTTGATTCCAGCGCGTTGACGGCATGCGCCCTAAGGCTCAGTGCCGACTGGGTGTACACGTTCAGGTTGACATCTAGCGAATGGCCGAATTGGTCTGCAACGACCTTGGGATCCACGTTGTCGCCCCTCATAAGTGAGGAGTGGGTTCGCCGCATGACTTGAAAATTTACCCATCCCAGCCCCGCCGCCGCGAGCTTGGGTGCGAAGTGACGGCGCCAGCAATTGTCTTTGGCAAGAGGCGTACCCAGTTTTTCGGAGGGGAAGACCCAGGCGTCGGGGTCTGAGTCAATTGTGCTGTTCTTCCACTTCGTTATCAGGTTATGAAGTCCCTTGGACAAAGCGACATTGCAGACAGATCGCGTGGAATTCGGCGAGTCGATTTTACCTCGGTAAAGTCGCCGGTCCGCGAAAATGAAGTCTTCTCTCACGTGTTCCCATTTTAGGGTGAAGATCTCACCCGGTCTCATTCCCGCGAGGATCGCGAGCTTGGCAGTAAGAATCGGCTGCCCGGTATTCTGTACCACCACAAGTGAGAGAGTCCGCCACACAGCCTCAAGCTGTGATATAGACTCTCAGTGCGACTATTACAGAGACTCGGGCAGGTCATCCAGGGAGGTTCGTGAGCCAAATGCGAAGACCGACGACGGAGCCGGGAAAATACGTTTTCAGGACCCAACCCATGAGACTCCTGTGCATACTCAATTTGCTGCTGATTGGCGCGGCTCAGGGCCACGCGCAGGATGTGCGGGCAGGATACGCAAAAGTCGATGTCACGCCTGCCGGACCCGTGATGCTCGGCGGTTATGACTTGCGCGGCGCACCTTCGAATGGGATTTGGGGGAAGGACCGCTTGTACGCCCGAGCCCTGGTATTCGAAGCTTCCGGCGTTCGCGTGGCTTTTGTCGAGGCCGACGTCATTGAGATCCAGGGGCACGACCTTTTCCGCCGCATGATCTCGGAGGCGACGGGCATTCCGGTGGCGAACATCCTTCTGGGCGACGCTCACAACCATGCTGCTCCCTCCCCGAATGCCGAGGCCAAAACTGAATGGGACCGCCAATTCGCGGAGGGGGTGGTGAAAGCCGCTACCCAAGCCGTGGCCAACCTGCAGCCCGTGCGCATCGCCGCCGGCACCGGGTATTCGCGGATCGCCATGAACCGTCGTCAGGTAAAGCCCGCCGATGTGGATTCGCCCTTGACGTTTGACGAGAACGACGCCAGTCAATCCTTTGGCAAGCACAAGACTGATCATCCAGTCGTGATCCACGAATTTGGCGGTGTGGTGCGTTTGGGCGCGAACCCCCTGGGTCCGATTGACGACGCGGTGCAAATCGTACGCGTGGACACGGCGGCGGGCCACCCTCTGGCGGTGATGATTCACTACGCCTGCCATGGGACCTCGCTGGGAGGGCGCAACAGCAAGATCTCCGGCGAATGGATGGGACGCATGCAAGAGTACGTGGAAAGGCAGTTTCCAGGACTGGGTACCATCTACTTGCAGGGAGCCGCGGGCGATATCAACCCGCGCGTCGTGGGTGGCCTGGATGGCAACCCGGATAACATCGAAACCACCTGGGCGCTCGGCGAGGAGATTGGGCGTGAAGTGGCGCGCGTGTACCCGCAGCTTTCGCCCGAGCCTTGGGTCAAGCCCTCCGTTCAGATCGAAACAACTGAGATCCTTTTGCCCCGGTGTTATCGGGAGCTGTTTCAGGATTTCTCCGCCACCGCTGTTAGGGTTCCCACGACCATCGTCCGGATCGGTGACCTGATGTGGACGACCTTTCCCGGGGAGATGTTCAGCAACATCGGGAAACAGGTCAAAGCTGCTTCGCCGGCGACCCACGCATACCTGATGGGCTACACGAACGGTTACATTGGATATTTTCCGGAGCAACATGCCTATGCGGAAGGTGGGTACGAAGTGGCCGTCACTCACCTCGACCCGGCGTCGGAAAACATCTACCTGCGGGCCCTGGCCCAACTCCTGATGCGTTTTAGGTAGGTTGGGGAAGTTGCTGGAAACCACTCCCTTGGGCCGACAAGGTGATGTCCGCCGTGAAAACTCAGAGGGGCACAAACGTGTCCTACGCAACCCTTTGGTACAGGTCATGAGGGCGCCCCTGCCTGCTTGAAGAGGAAGAGCCATGTTTTCCGACCGCGGGTTGGGTCATCACAGGCTACTTTTGGACAAGCCGACAACGCGGCCAAGTGACCGCCGACATCAGAGCGAAGCCAATGGATGCGAATCGCGGCTGGGCTGGTTTCTTTTGGCTTGTGCGCTCCCGGCCTACGCCAACAATGCTCCTGCGCTCGACCGCCTCCTCGGTAACTACGCCGCTAGCCCCCGGTGGAGCCATGCTCCGCCAGCGTTGCGGGAGTGACGCTCCGGAACGACGAGCGCCTCCGCACTCCGAAGGGGCGGCGAGCGGTGAACCGACGGCTCCGCCTAAGGGTCTTAAACGACTTACACTGGACAAATAGCAACAATCGGATCGCTGGCCAGGATTTCCACAATTTAGCTTTGGCGTTTCGACCTACCCTGTAAGTAATTGATAATGTGGAACTTTTTAGCTTTGTGTAATTCTTACACAAAGCTAGAATCTCCCTTGTTTTCAACAACATTTCAGCTTTGGTCGTGCAAGAAATTTAGTAATCATCTCATTCTAAACGACATTTTAGCTTTGTCAGGGCCTATATAAGGGACCCGTAGCCGCGGTCGGAGCCCGTCAGCTGACGGGAAGGGACCGCTGTCCTTCCGCAGGGGCGATTCGTGAATTGCACCCACACCCTGCGCGGATCGCATTAATAAAGGGTCTGCCTCTACCAGACCTCGTTGTCTCCACAACTCTCCCTCCCCAGACGCAAAAGGCGGCCGCTGGGGCCGCCCTTCCCTTTCGTCAGAAACTAGACTAGCACACTTGCCCTCGAAAGTCAAGGGGGCATTTTCCCCGCGTCTTGACTCCTCTTATCGCTTAGGAGGGCCGGGTGGTGGGCGCGTCGGGCGGCAACTTGGAAGGGCAATTCATGAATTGCCCCCCGCAGTGCGGGATTCGGCGTGAATGGGTGTGGGCGATTCGTGAATCGCCCCTACAAGTCCTGTCGGTCGGTGGAGACCCTTCGGGTCCGCGGATTGATTTCTCCTGCTCCCTGCCACGCCGGCCTGAGAGGGCCTGCGCCAGCCCGCGTGGTTACTGCGTGACCAACTCCACGCGACGGTTCTTGGCCTTTCCTTCCTCGGTGTCGTTCGAGGCCACTGGAGCGAAGGGCCCGACGCCGTAGCCCTTGAGCCGCGTCGCGCTGATGCCATAGTTGGCGACCAGGGCCTTCACCACCGCGGCAGCCCGCGCGCTGGAAAGGGTTAGATTGGACTCTGGCGATCCCACACTATCCGTGTGCCCCACCACCCAGGCTTTCAGGGAAGGATTGGCTTTGAGTAACTTCGCCACTTCATCAAGGGCCGGCTTGGACTCGGGTTTCACGTCGGACTTGTTGAAGTCGAAGAAGATGCCCGGCACTTCGACGTGGCCCACCTCCGCCAAGCCGCCCTTCATGGCCTCGGCGTTGGCCACCACGTCCTGCTTCATGGCTTCGCGCTCGACGATCGTCAGCAAATAGTCGTTGCCGCCCTCCACTGAGACCCATATATCCTTGCCTTCTTTCGAAATCAGCAGGGTGGTCTGGTCGTGGTCGCCGTTTTCATAAACGACCTTGCCGCCAATCCGAGTCGCCGCGTTCTGGTAATTCCGGATCACTTGCAGGATGCTCCCGTGTCCCCCGTTGGGATTGTTGTATCTGTACATGTATTTGGCGAAATGCCCCTCGACATGCTCAGTCTTGTCCCTGCTCACTGGGAAATCGAAAGCATCGAACTCTTTTTCATCGACCCAATCCCCCCAATAGTGCGGCGGCTTTGTAAACATCGTCGGACCTTTGAACCCCTCCCTGTCGTCGCCTTGCTGAGCCGGCGCGGCGGGCGCGAAAGCCGCCACGGCCGCCAGCGCACAAAACAGAATCGCAACGATCCACTTGCCATTTCGGTGAAACACGGTAGACCTCCTGCAGCACAAACGCGCAGTGGCCAGATCATCTTGGCCATTCTGCGGATTCCTTGCTATAACCTGACGGGCTGAGGCAGCGGGGCTTGAGAAACCAGCTCACGCGCCCGCGCCATGCCTCCGCGCCGGCTTACGGCATGTTATAGATCTTCTCGAGCAACTGGTTGATCCGCACGTTCATGAATTGAGATTGATCGTCCGGATGATTCCGGCGGTACTCGGAACGCGCGGTGGTGAATTCCACCAGCGCCTCGGACCAGGCGCTCTGCCGGAATTTCGCTTCGCCGAGGTAGAAATGGCCGGAGACAGAACCGGGGTCGGCGGCCACCAGCTCGCGGCCGTACTTCTTAAGCGATTGATGGTCGCCAGCCAGCATTCCGAAACGAGCGCTCTGCTGGTCAAGGGCTAGTTGCTGCTCGGGCGAGAGTTGTTCGGGGCGCGCCAGCACGGTCAACTTCACGGGGCCGGAGCAAACCCGCCCCTGCCACGACCCGGTCGCTCCGAGACAGGCGACGATGGTGAATGCTCCTTTCGTGGACTTGCTTGCCTGACCTCCTATGAGATGTTGGAACGCCTCGCTTCGTGGAGGATCAGCATGTAGCGCGGTCCGGTGTAACCCTAGGGGAGTTTCTCCAAGGCCGCGAGATCGATCGCGTCGATGAGCGAATACAGAACTCCGACATCAGGGACACGCGTTGACTGAACCGTCACCACGAACCGGTTCGCGACCACAAACTCGACCTGGCCCCCCGACATCCCGCGGTTGCCTGTCTCCTTGCCTCGATACTTCCCCTTCACCACGACGGATTTTGAGTAGCCTTCCTGTGTCTCCTGGCGGCCCTCCTCCCGCGTCAGTCCCAGCAACAACCCTGCGGCGTACATGTGCTCTGCGAAGTCCGCGATGCGGAGCTGGATGATGCGCGGAACCTCGCCCGGGGTTTCGTATTTCACTTCCGCGGAAGAGAGGCGTCCGAATGGGATTGTATCGATCGATCCCATGGGTGGGTGACGCTTGAAGCCTGGCAGGTCCTTGCTAGGCAGCAACTGCCGGAGCTTGCTGGAATCGACGACTGAGCAATCGTGGGCGTACCGCCGACCACAACCATGAGCAGCAGAAGTGGCGCTTTTCTCATCGCTATCCTTCTCTGACGGGTGACGTGTGGGACAGTCCTTCGAGGGCTGCGATGGGCAAGTGCATTGACCCTCCGGCATGCAGACTCAAAGCGGAATTCGCATTTTGGCATTCCGGCGCCTGAGAGTATACGCCTGTTTGTTTCCAACCGAGCCCTTTCGGGGCATTGTCCATTCGGGGTGCACGGGTGACTGAACCATGGCCCGGGAAAACGCTAGATAAGTCTTAGAGGTACTGAAGAGGTCCATTGCCTCCCCAAGAAAATCGGAGGTGTTTACAACTGCCGCGCCTGCGGACTCACGACCAGATTCGGACGGAGTCCATACCGCGCCAACGAGAGGCTGATGCGAAACATTCCAAACGGGGTTTGCTGGGTGTAGAATTCTACCCGCCCGAGAGATCCTGATGGGATGCCGTGTAAGAACCCTGATGCCTGGACGACATCGGGAAGGACCCATGCCGCCTGGCGGTCAAATGCTTTCTGGGCGATCTGCAATCGGGTGCTCGTAGGCTCTCATCGTGGGGGCAGGGCAAGGGCGGAATTGATTTCCGAGGAGGAAGACCATGAAGCGTGTGGCGACGTTGGTTCTCATTCTGGCAACTTGCATCCCGTCTGCATTCGCACAGCAGAAGAAGCGTATCGCGATCCTCGACTTTGACTACGGAACGGTCCGCAGCTCCGTGGCTTCCGTCTTCGGGGGAGATCAGGACGTCGGGAAGGGAATCGCCGACCTGATGGTGGAAAAGCTCGTCAAGGACGGCACTTACTCCGTAATCGAACGCAAGGCGCTGGACAAGGTCATGGCGGAACAGAATTTCTCCAACAGCGACCGGGCGGACTCCAACACGGCGGCGCAGATTGGGAGAGTTCTCGGCGTCGACGCCATTGTGGTGGGGTCCATCACTCAATTCGGGCGGGATGACAAGAGCCAGGGAGTGGGGGGCCAGGCCATCGGTGGAATCACCGGACGCTTTGGGATCGGCGGGGTCGGCACACGAAAGGCCAAGGCGGTGGTTGGCATCACGGCGCGGATGATTAACACCAGTACGGGGGAGATTCTCGCCGCCGCCACAGGCCAGGGACAATCGAGCCGATCGGGGATTTCGCTCCTGGGGGCTGGCGGCAGCGCTGGCGGGGCAGGCGGCGGCCACTACGATATGAGCAGCGCCAATTTCGGGGAGACTATTCTGGGTGAAGCCGTGCACCAAGCGGTGGAGCAAGTGGTAAAGCAACTGGAAGAGGATGCCGGGAAGCTTCCCACCCAAACAGTCAAAATCGATGGCCTCGTTGCGGATGCCACGGGAAACACTCTAATCCTGAATCTCGGGACCAAGGCTGGCATCAAGGTCGGTGACCGGCTGGAGATTCGCAGGAAAATTCGCGACATCAAAGATCCCGCGACGGGAAAGATCCTCCGCTCGATTGAGGACAAGGTGGGTGAGGTCGTGATTACGGAGGCGGATGAAGCCTCTTCCGCGGGCACGTTCACGGGCAGCACTCCGGCCAAGGTCGGGGACGCGGTAAAGAGCTCACAGTAGGCGTTGGGCGACTGCGGCGGCAAGGAGGGGTTTATGGCTCTCAAAGTTGGCGACAGGATGGGTGACTACGAGGTTGTGGGTGTGCTGGGCGCCGGCGGAATGGGAAAAGTGTACAAGGTTCGTAACGTGATTTCTGAGCGCACCGAGGCCATGAAAGTCCTTCTGCCCGATCTCGCCAACGAGCCCGACCTGGCCGACCGCTTCATGCGCGAGATCAAAGTTCTGGCGAGCCTCCATCACCCCAACATCGCCGCCCTGTACACGGCTTCGCGGATCGATAACCAGCTCGTGATGATCATGGAATTCGTGGATGGCGTCACACTGGCAGACATGGCAAAAAAGGGAAGAATCCCCATCGAAGACTGCATCCAGTATATTGACCAGGTCCTTGCCGCCCTCAGTTGCGCCCACGAGCATGGGGTGGTCCACCGTGACATTAAACCCACCAACATGATGCTGACCCCGGAGGGCGTCATCAAGCTGATGGATTTCGGGATCGCACGAACTGCTGAAGACCACAAGCTCACGGTGACGGGCACAACGCTGGGTTCTCTCTATTACATGTCGCCGGAGCAGGTGAAGTGTGTTGCTGTTGACGGGCGCTCTGACCTCTATTCGGTCGGAATCACGTTGTACGAAATTGCGACCGGCGCCCGGCCGTTTCAGGCGGACAGCAGTTATGCCCTGATGGCTGCCCAGCTTCAGGAGGCGCCGCGCCCGCCTATCGAGGTGGACCCGGAGATTCCCGCCGCGCTGAACGATATCATTTTGCTAGCACTCGAGAAGGAGCCCGAGAAAAGGTTTCAGACCGCTGACGCGTTTCGCGCCGCCCTGGAGAGCGTGAAGAACAGCCTGGGCCTCCCCGCGACTTCAGCGCCCGCAGTTGGTCCCGGTAGTGGCTTGGCAGAACAGATGTCGGCGACCTTGGCGATGCACTCGCCGCTCGCGCCTCTACCAGCGAGTGTGCCTCCTGTGCCGTCCACGATGGCGACCCCCATACCCCCGCAGGCGATGGCCGCTCCAGCGCCACCGCAAGCGATTACCGATTCTTTGCCTTTACCGCCGCCGCCCACCGCCGGAACCCATCGCGCCTTGTACATGGCTATCGGCGCGATCCTGGCCATTGCGGTGATCGTCGTGGCCGCGACGCAATTGCCTCGCTGGTTGCGGACCAGGGCGGCAGAGACTCCACAGACCGCCCCGTCGAACAACCCGCCCGAAGCGGCCGCGAGCTCTTCCAATCCGTCGCCGCAGCAGGAGACTGTCCCGGCGACGTCCCCGCCCCAAACGGCTGCTGAACCTTCCGGTGCGAACACTTCCTCCACTCCCACGATGCCGCCCAGCGAGCCAAGCGCGGTGACCAATCAGGCAGGCCAAAGCGCCGCTTTGCCACCGGGTGCGCCCGTGCAAAAACCCGCGCGCAAGAGCGCAGGCGTTCAAGGGCAACAGGCCGCAGCAGGCGCGACGGGGCTTGGCGGGGCGGCGGGAGCCGTTCGCGCAACTCCCGCGGTGCGATTGCTTCAGGCCGTCGAGCCTGCAACCTCCGGACAGACTCCGACTGCACCCGCTCAGCCTTCGGCGGCCCAGCCGAACGGATCGGCCGCCATCCAGGAATTGCAGGAAAGAATGGTTACTCTCGGGGCCCGCGCCAGTACCGCGAAGGAGAGCGTGGAGAATTTGAGACGGCAGCAGCAGAGCCAGGGTATGAATCTTCGCGCCGACATCGGAGCCGCGTTAAACCGAATGGAACAGTACATGAATCGAGCGGATGCCGCCCTGGCCGCCCACGATCCCGATGCTGCTGCGCGAAATATGGACTTGGCCGAGCGCGAAGTCGACAAGCTGGATAAGTTCCTGGGGCGATAAAAAAGCTCTCTTCCTCAGAGTGGGCAACTGACGTCGTCATGCTGAGCGAGCCCGCATTGGTCCGCAGCCAACCTCACCCATCACGGCAAATCCTGCACGAGCTTACCGCCGCCGTCGTACTTCTCAGTGAAATAGAGACCTAGCGCACGGACGTAAACGAGTTCCGCGGCGGTGAACTTCATGCGTCACTGCTTTTCAGGTCATTACTCTTTGTTGAGGCGATGCCTCGGTGCAAGTGAGATGGTGACGTTGAGCGGACAGACATACTCACAGACTGAGATCCTGTGCTCCATGTTAGCAGATCCCAATCACCGGGCTCAATTCCACAGAGCCATGGCGATCCCGATTCGGCAATTTTGGGGGCGAATCCTCAAGGTCAGCAACACCTGCGCTCCCGGCCGGCGGCCCTAGGACGACACGCCATGTTCCTGGGCATAACGGCTCAAGGCGCGGAGGTTCTCGATCGGCGTGTCGCGAGGCACTTCACATCCTGCGCCAACAATGTAGCGCGCGCCCGCCTGCTCGTGACACTCAGAAATCGCGGCGGTAACCGATTCTGGCGACCCATCCCGCAAGACGTGGACGGGAGCGATATTGCCGAGCAATGTTTGGGCTGCCCCGATATTTTCCCGGGCCTCCGCGAGAGATACGAGGTGGTCCAGATCCACCAGGTCACAGCCGAGACGGCCCATGCCTGCAAGTATGCGGCGCGTGTTGCCGCAAATATGGAGTCGAACCCGCGCACCCAGGGCATGCACTCCGTCCACCATTCTTTTTTGGAAAGGCCAAACGAATTCTTCGTAGATCCTGGGGCCGACCAGGGATGACGCTGCGTCACCGATTCCGACAAGTTCGGCGCCCTCCGCCACTTGGGCCTTGGCAAAGCGAAGCTCCAACTCCAGCACAAACTCAAACAGGTCTCGCACAAATTCCGGGTCGTCAGAGAAATCGATCATCAGGCGGCTGATTCCACGTAGGTCAGCTGCCTGCGCGCAGGGTCCTTCGATCCAGCCCTCGATGAGTTTCGTGCCGCCGACGCGTTTCCTGTAAAGGGCGAGTGCCTGGAGACGATTGTGCATGCGCTGACCTTGGTAGGGGTCAGGAATGTTTAGGGAGACAAGTTTGATTTTGTCGGCCAGCAGGGAGTTTGACTCGTCCAGCGCCGGCGGCTGATCGGGGAAGAACCTCACGGCGGCGCCACAGTCGGCGGCTTCCCCCGCCGGATCGGACATCGTATTGACATGATCGATGTTGAATTCCTCCGCGGCGCGAATCTGCCCTTCTACTAGGCAAAGGTAATTTGTCGCGTAGTCCTGGTATTTCATGCCGGCGCGGTCCGAGGCAAACTGCATGAGGATAGGCATGAACGGCAAGTGGTCCACCGGCCGCCCGTCCAACATCGCTAGTACCCGTTCTCTCGAGTTCATCGCGTGACTCCAGGTTCTTGAAGTTGCCGCAAACCTGCGATGCCTCATAATGCGAGGCGGGAAAGAATGCATATTTTAGCCGTTTCGCGCCGAACCAAACTCAAATTTGGCCAATAGCCTCCTTAATCCCCTCGCTGACCGTTCCTCTTTCCCCAGGACTTCCAGTTGCTCCGCTTAGCGCTTCAGCGCCTTTCGGCACTCATGCCTTAAGATAGAACAGCCGATCTCAACTTCATGAGCATTGTCGGGGGTGGCCTCGTGATGGTTTGTCTGGATGGAAAGGGGCGATTGTAATTCACCAGGACTGTCTTGACAGAGCCCAGCCTTGACAGTGCCTCAAAGTGATGAGTATTCTATCAGTTGGCCGCTGAGCGACAGGGGCTTTACCAGGCACGGTTAGTCTGTGCAT